>UQZR01000010.1 GCA_900545585.1 uncultured Eubacteriales bacterium | reverse complement strand
TACCCTGCTTGTCCGTCGCTCGAAAAACCTTGATTTTCCAGTGTTTTCAAAAGTATCGTTATCTAACGTCAGCTTTCCAGCGCCCCGCCTTTCAGCGGATGCTGCGGGACATAGAGAGCGGGCGCATCCGCTGTGTGCTGGTAAAGGATCTGTCCCGCTTTGGGCGTGACTACATCGAAACAGGCCGCTATCTGGAACGCTGGCTGCCGGAGCACGGTGTGCGGTTTATCGCCGTCACGGACAACATCGACAGTGTCCGCGGCGCCTACGACATGATGATGCCGCTGAAGAATCTGTTTAACACCCAGTATGCACGCGACATCTCCCGAAAGGTCAAAAGCTCCCTCCACGCCAAGCAGCAGCGGGGCGAGTTTATCGGGGCCTTTGCCAGCTACGGGTACTGTAAAGATCCGCAGAATCATAACCGTCTTGTTATCGATCCGCCTGCGGCGGAGGTGGTGCGGCGCATCTTTACCCTGTTTGAAAACGGAATGGGAAAGATCCGCATTGCCAAGCAGCTGAACGAGGAGGGTATTCCCTGCCCCAGTGAGTACAAGCGGCTCACCGGTGAAAAATACCGCAACAACCACCGATTGGAGTCTACCACCTACTGGACGTATGCCACTATCCACCGCATTTTGCAAAACGAGATGTACATTGGGAATATGGAACAGGGACGGGACGACCGCCTGCAGATGCACGGAAAAGCCAAGCGGAAGGATCGCTCCCAGTGGACGGTGGTATCCGACACACACCAGCCGATCATCGAAAAAGATCAGTGGCAGCGGGTACAAGCTCTGTTGAACGCCAACGCCCGCACGCCGGATTTTCAACAGAATGTCAGTCCCTTTGCGGGCTTTCTCAAGTGCGGCGACTGTGGACGAGCCATGGTCAAGACCACCTGGGGCGGCAAAACCTTCTACACCTGCGGCTCGTATAAGCGCTACGGCGCATCCGTGTGCAGCAAGCACTATATCGCCCACGATGTGGTGGCGAAGGTGGTTCTGGATGATTTGAACCGGCTCATGGCCGCCGTGGAAAACCTCCGTCAGTTGGCACAGCAGGGCGCGGCGCAGCGCCTCTCCTCAAATGGCGACCCGCCGCAAAAGCTGGAGGCGGCCTTACAGCGCATTCAGCGCCGCCGCCAGAGCGCCTACGAGGACTATCAGGACGCGCTGATCTCCAAGGAGGACTTCCTCCGCTACCGCGCCGATTATGACGCACAGGAGCAGGCGCTGCAAGCCCAGCTGGACAAGCTGCGCGGCACAGCGCAGGACGATCCGCTATGTCTGCCGTGGGTAAAGGAACTGCTGGCGTCGGGGCAGCTGGCGGAGCTGGATCGCCCCACAGTCGCCGCCGCCATCCGGGAAATTCGCGTCTACGAGGGAAACCGCATGGAGATCGACTATCTGCTCCCGGAATCCTATCGAGCACTGCTGGAGAGGTAACGATATGCGCTCTATATTAAAATGCAAAAAAGAGGAGGAGCTTTTGCGGCGGGGTGTGCCTGCGGATCATATCATCTGCAAACGGTACACGGAGATGGACATTCCCGAAAATATCACCGCTACCCCAAATACGTTGTCACCCTGAATGACATGGATGCGGGGATTGGAAACGGCATTAAGATCGTGCATCTTCAGGATTTCCTGCTGGCAGAAATGTGGTAAACATCCATTCTGGTTTCCCGACTAAAATCACAAAACAAATATCGGCGATTGCTTGTCCTACAACGTTTTTTGCCATAACCAGCTATCAAAAAAGTTTTCACCTTTTGAACCAAGTTTTGTTGCAGATAGGACACATTTATGCTATCATAAAAGCACAATAAAGAAGTGCGACAATTCTCCGTGAACTGCCGCACTTTTGCATCACCGTGGGGCAACGAGGATACCCAGACCCTCATCAACATTCTGGAGAAGTACCATGTCAAAACCACATTCTTCGTGGTGGGCGACTGGGCGGAAAAGTACCCTGAGTCGGTGAAGGCGCTGCACGATGCAGGGCACGAGGTGATGAGTCACTCCAACCACCACGACCACTACAACAGCCTGTCGGCAGAGCAGATCACAGCGGACATCACCGCCAGCAATGAGCGTATCAGCGCCGTCACTGGTGTGACGCCCACGCTGATCCGCTGCCCCTACGGCGAGTATGATGACCACGTCATTGCCGCCATCCGTGCTATGGGTATGGAGCCCATCCAGTGGGATGTGGAGCAACCGGAAATGGCTTAAAGCCGTTGTGACGCAAAGGTTTGCGGGTTTGGTTACTGTGCGCATCACCCAAAAATTTGACCTGTAAATGGGGTGTTTGAGGGGTGTTTCGGGCACGAGAGAGGTCAAAATCAAAGAGTTGTGCGCAAAGTGCCGATGAGCTGTCCTCCGGCGAGGTGCGGATGACGCAGGAAACTATCTCTACCAATTTGCGAATACATTCACTTCAAGAAAGCTCCTCTGAAACCTGATGTTGATTTCATCACTTTTGAGCCGCACGATTTCGATCTTGGATTTTTCAACGCCTGTGACGGTATTTCCTCTTGCATTTCCGGAAACACTTCTGTATACTGATATAAACTGATACTATTTAATATCAGCAGGAGGTGCTATATGGACGCTGCGTTGTTTACCAAAATGCTGTCGGATAAAAGTGTGCTGGACTTGAAGAAGCTGGGCTATAAATATCCGCAGGCAGATATGGGAGAGTTTGTGTCGCTGCTGAAAAACGGGTTCTATCATCCGCTGCCGCTGAAGGACTTTTCCGGGCAGTCCCTTGTCTATCTGGATAGTGTCGCGCAGGTGCATCTCTCTGCCGCCCGGATCCTGCTGACGCCGCAGAGCAGCACGCAGCTTTACGGCGCGAAGGCCATGGAGGAGGAGATCATCTCCACCTTCACCATCGAGCAGGTGGATTTCTCCCGCGACAGTGTCCGTAAGATCCTGTCCGGCTTTGCTCCAGCGGACGAAAGCGAGAACCGCATCTATGGCATGAAGAAGGGGCTGGAATTCATCAGCGACCCCTCCAACAGGATCACCGAAGCATCCATCCACCAGCTGTATGAGACCGCCATCGGCGCCTATCTGCCGGAGGAGGACCGTCTGTGTCCCACCAGCTTCTATCGGCACGACAGCGTGTATGTGGTCGGCTCCAAGGTAGAGCATACCGGACTGCCGTGGCAGCAGCTGCCGGAGCGCATGGGCGAACTGGTGCGCTTCATCCATGAAGAATCCGACAGCAACGACCTGCTGAAAGCGGCCCTGATCCACTTCTATGTCGCCTATCTGCACCCCTACTTTGATGGCAACGGCAGAATGGCGCGGCTGATGCACCTGTGGTATCTGGTACAGCAGGGGTATTCCTCCGCCCTGTTCGTGCCGCTGTCTGAGTACGTCAACAAGAGCCGCAAGGGGTATTACGACGCCTACACGTTGGTGGAGGAGAATGCCCACATCAGCGGCGTGCTGGACGTAACGCCGTTCTTAGTGTATTTCATTGAGAATGTGTATCACAAGCTGAACGGAGTGCTCCCTGCCCGACGGACAACCGAGGCGTTTCAGGCTGCATTGTCGCAGGGGCAGGTTACGGAGAAGGAAAAGGCGCTGTGGAGCTTCGTTCTCTCCGCGTACGGGGAAGCTGAGTTCTCCACCAAGCAGTTGGAAAAGGACTTTGGCAATGCCGCCTATGCCACCATCCGCAGCTTTGTGCTGAAGTTTGAACAGCTGGGCCTACTGACCTCAACGCGGTACGGAAACCGCGTGAAGTATAGGGTGCAGGCGTGACGTGGGCTTTTAAAGCACAAGCCGGGGCGAACGCCTCGGCTTGCTTTTCTAAAATCGTTGTTTACTTTCTTGCTAATATCGGATATAATATTAGCAAGAAGGAAGTGATAGCATGACCGCCTACGACCGGCTTGATCTGCTTTTTCAGCAAAACAATGGGATCGTCAAAACCGCGCAGGTTTTGGAAATCGGTATTTCCAAGTCCACGTTTTACGCCTACGCCAAGCAGCGCGGCGTGGAGCAGGCAGCGCATGGCGTTTATGTTTCGCCCGATGCTTGGACGGACGCCATGTATCTGCTGCACCTTCGTTGTGCGCAGGCCGTATTCTCCCATGAGAGCGCGCTGTTTTTCCATGACCTGACCGACCGGGAGCCGAATCCGTATTCCATCACGGTCAAGACCGGCTACAATCCTGCCAGCCTGCAAGCAGACGGCATCAAGGTCTACACCATCAAGAAAGAATTGCATGATGTGGGGATCGTCACGATGAACACGCCCTTTGGCAACCCGGTTCCCGTCTATGATATGGAGCGCACCATCTGCGATCTGATCCGCAGCCGCAGTGGAATCGAGATGCAGACCTTTCAGGATGCACTCAAGCAATACGCAAAACGAAAAGACAAGGACTTGCGGAAGCTGATGCGCTATGCGCAGATGTTCCGTGTTGAAAAACTGCTTCGGCAGTATTTGGAGGTACTCTTATGATCTGCACATTCTGAGCCAGCTCCACGGCCAGAGCATCGTCCCCGCCAATCTCCGTGCGGCGCTCATTGCAACGGCTAAGAAACGCGGTACAGAGAAGTATCTTGCCGACGCGCCTGCGGCCTTTGATGAAGTTGAGGCCGACCCGAACATGGAAAAGCTGTGGCGGGCATATCAGAAGAAGTTCTCCTACGCCGCTGATCTGTCGTGGCATACGGTCATGGAATCCATCCGCAGCCTTTATCGGCTGGCGCAGAGGTAAGAGGCCAACAAATCAGAATTTGCAGGACGGAGAAACTTATGGAAGAATTGATACAAAGATGTTCATGGGCAACTACCGACTTATATAAAGAGTATCATGATAATGAATGGGGAAAGCCTGTTCATGATGAGAATAAGTTATTTGAAATGTTAATACTTGAAGGTATGCAGGCAGGACTATCGTGGCTGACAATACTAAACAAAAGAGAGGCATTTAGAATTGCTTTTGATAACTTTAACTGCAAAAAAGTTGCGCTGTATGATGATGCAAAAATAGAAGAGCTAATGCAAAATAGCAGTATTGTTCGTAATCGGTTAAAAATCAAATCAGCAATAACAAATGCTCAACAGTTTATAAAAATCCAAGAATCGTATGGCAGTTTTGATTCGTTTATATGGTCTTATGTTGATGGTAAGCCAATTCTCAATCAGTTCCAAACTGAAACAGATATACCCGCAAGGACTGCACTCTCAGACAAAATTAGTAAAGACCTAAAAAAGCTCGGCTTTAAGTTTGTTGGTAGTACAATCATATATGCCTATATGCAGGCAATAGGGATTGTCAATGACCATGTAAAAGGTTGCCATTTGTATGCCAACAAATAGCATTTCACTTTCGATTGATAGGACAGCAGCTCAACAGGCTTGTTAAAGACTTTCTGCATCACAACTTCCAGTTTGTCGAACTATCAGTTTGCTTCTACCTTTTGCAAATCAACACATTTCAAACGATCTGCTTCGGCAGGCCGCGAAGGCCATCGGCTATTTGCCGATGGCCTTCTCTGTTTATTACTTTTTCACATATTTCTCAAGCATCTGATACGTTCTCAGACTATTGATCAGCATCTCCCTGCACATCTACCGATGCGTTTCCTGCCGTTCCTCCTCGGAAGGTTCAGGGATGCCCAACTCAGCAAAAACCTCCTCTGCGGAGAAGAAGTGCTTCGCCCGTTCCTCCGGCGGGAGTTTGTCCAGTTCCTCCGCTTCACGGAGGGAGTCGTAGAGCTTTTCAGCCGGTCAACCAGCGCAGCGGCAATGCCCGCCGCAGGATGGCTCAGAATCAACTCTTTTACGTTCATACCTCACCTTCCTTTGGAAAAGTGTGCAATCATTGCACACGTTCTCCCAGCTGTTCTTACGCACTCTGGCGGATCACGATGCCCTCCTCGTCCCATGTAGCCAGCCGGAAGTTGTAGGGGCGTCCGTCAGGTGTGGTCAGAGTGTTCAGGATGTCCCGCAGTTCCTTCACCTCTGCCGAATGACGCTTGGCAATCAGTACGGCCTCATCCACCGGCTTATTGTCCAGCGCGCAGCCGTCCACATACATACGGAGCTGATACAAGTCCAGCGCCTTGGTCTTGCCAGCCTTGGCCTCGTAGATGGTCACGCGGTCGATGTAGCCCACGAACAGATCGACCTTGGCCTTCAGCCCGATCTTCTGGAACACCGGCTCTTTGCGGCTCACCCGCAGGGCGGTGGGGTCGTTCTCCCGCTTGGCGGTCAGCTCCTTGACATACCGCAATTCCATCGAATCCACATCCTTGGCCGGGGCGGGAACATACGAGGCAATCCAGCTGAGCAGATTCTTCAGGCGCGGATCGGCTTCACAGAACGAGGTTTTTGTGTTCTTCGTGGCAGGCAGTGCGGCAGGGTTGTCCGAGATAAGATCAACCTGTACCAAAAAGCGGTTCTGACTGGGATGAATGGCCTCGCCCCAGACGCGGTCAAACATTCCGTGTTCAATGGCACGCCCGTTAATGCGCAGCTCCACGCCGCTGGACTCCATGTTGCACTTATAGTAGATGGCGTTGGACGGGTTCTTCAGGATATTGCCGTACTTACAGCGGATGGTCAGCGGGCCGCCGCCCAGGTTGCAGGGGATCTCACCGTAATCCTTTACGCTGCCCTCCTCCCACACCGGCAGCAGCGGCGTCAGCGTATGCTGCGTTTCCTCGCTGCCGCTGATCTCCACCACTTCCATGGTGATGGATGTATTTGCCAGAATGCCCGCGTAGACGTACCGCAGTTCCTCAATGATGTACCGCACCAGATTGTGGAAGTCGGAGGGCGCTGCCTTACGGTCGGGCTTCACCGTCCGGAACTTTGCCATGGGACATCGGACGGAGATCGATGTGCCGGTGGGGTGGGGCAAATCGCCCGTACCTGAATAGAAACGCACCTTCATGGGCTTGTCCAGCTCAGACGTCCCCATGGAATACGGCGCTTTGACCTCACGGTACTGGTTCGCCGCCGCGTCGGCCTTCGTGCGGGTGCGAATACTCCACTTCTGCTCAGGGCTGCTGTCGCAAGAAGCCAGTGCGTGCTTGAGCCCGAAGCCGTGTTCGTTCAACGGTGTCTGCGCGCCATCCCGGCAAGCGATGGTCAGCGCACTACTGAGGTCGGCAATGCCCGTGCCGCCGTCTGTCACGGTGATCTCTACCGCATCGCCCAGATTTTCCAGTGACAGTACCACCGTCATGGACAGTTCGGGATCGTTTTTGTTGGCGCGGAGGTTGGAGACCGCGTCATCCATCAGCTCGCAGATGACCTGCGCCACACTGTTGAAGTTGTCCCCGATGCCGGCAAACAGACCGTGACCGGTGGGGTTGTTGCGGATGATCTCCTCTGCAATGGGCGTCTTGTTTTCGATTTTCATAGGTGCAATTCCTCCTGTTATCGGTTGAGTTGATTGGCCATGTCGGAGCGAATAGCGGCGGCGATAATGCGCAGCAGCGCCTGCTGGCGGATGACCTCCTGACAGAATGCCGCGGCCAGATCCTCCGGCGTCAGATTGATGTCCTCGCACAGACACAGCAGCTCAATCCACTCGTCATCGGTCATGTTCACTTCGATGGTCGTCTTACGTTCGTCGTTCATAATGGTTACTCCTCATTCGTATCAAATTTGATTTACACCGCCCAGATGATCTCTGCGCTGTCCTTTGCCACCTCGATGCGGCGGATGAACTGGGCGGCCACGGCCTTTTTCTCCTCGAAGGACAGTTCGCTGAACACCAGTTTTTCCGGCAGCGGAACGCGGCCTGCTTCACGCCGCTGGGCCTGCTGGAGCACTTCGCGCTCCTTTTCGATCTTTCCCAGCGCTTTCTGCAGATAGGACGCGGGCAGATCCTCACTCTCGGCAAAGGCGTCCATCAGGCGCTCGGCGCGGCGATCCAGCTCCAGCAGCCGCTGGGTGTAACTGTCCTCCTCCAGCTTCGGCACAACGGGCTCCTGCGGGCACTGAGTCAGCAGCTTTTCGATCTCCGTCTGCACCACCGCTTCCAACTCCGCCAGCTTGACGTGGATGGCGGCGTCGCAGCGGTTCTTATTATACCGCCCGCTGCACGCCAGATAGCGATAGGACTTGTCCGCCACAACGGACAGGCTGTAGCCGCACTTGGCGCATTTCAGCAGGCCGGAGAGCCATGTGTGCTTGCCCTTGCCGCTGTTGCCCACTTGACGGTTGTGAGCCAGCTTTGCCTGCACCGCCAGAAACAGCGGCGACGGCACGACACCGACACTGTTCAGCACGGATGCCCGATGGTTCTCGGTCTTGGTGTACTTCCGCGCATTGGCCTCCCGCTTGCCCACCAGCAACACGCCGTGTACGCCGTCAAAGGCCTCCGGCGGGCTGGTGACCTCCACGCCCTGACCCAGATAGTGAAGCCGCACCTGCTCGTCTGCCATCGCATAGGCGGGGTTGTGCAGCAGGCGGGACAGCGTCACGTTGTCCCATGTGGCGCGCTTGGGAGCGGGGATGCCCTCGGCGGTCAGCTTGCGAGCCAGCAGCCCCAGTGACATGTCCTCGGCGGCATACTCCTGAAAGATCCGCTGCACTACCGCCGCCTTGTCGTTGGGGATAAGGGACGGGACTTCCCGGCCATCCCGCCCGCGTGCCCGGCCATTGTCAAAGCCGTAGGGCGCCGGGCCGCCGGGCCACGCGCCCAGCGCCGCGCGGCGGTAATAGTTGTCCCGCACGCGCTCGGCGGTGGTCTCCCGCTCCAGCTGGGCGAACACCATGATGATGTGCAGCATGGCCCGTCCCATGGGCGTCTTGGTGTCGAAGTTCTCGTTGACTGACACGAACTCCACATGGTGTTCCTGCAGCACCTCCCACAGCTGGCCGAAGTCCGCCACGCTGCGGGAGAACCTGTCCAGCCGGTAGACGTACAGCGTGCCGATTCGGTCGGCACGGATGTCCTTCATCAGCTGCTGGAAGGCGGGGCGCTCGGTGTTTTTGCCGGAGTAGCCGGCGTCCTTGTAGACCCGCAGCTCCCCACCGTCAGCCGTGCGGCGGCACAGGTCGATCTGTCCCGCGATGGACAGGCTGTCCTTTTTCTCCACGGACTGGCGGGCGTATACCGCGTCCGTCTTCATGCGGTCTTTTCCCGCTGGGCCGCCCGCAGCGCCCGCAGCTTCGCCATGCAGGCGGCGTAGGCGTCCTTCATCTGCTGCTGCCGCGCCTGCGGATCCTCATACTGCGGATGGGTGTGCTTGACTTCCACGTTCATTCCCCCTCGCCACAGCCTATGAGCCGGGGACGGAGAACATGCCGGGGACGCGGGAAACGGAATACGATCTTGACTCATGCGTTTTCCTCCTTTCAATGAAATGAGAAAAGAGAAACACCGTGCAGGCCGAGGCACTACACGGTGTCATGAGTATGACAAATAGGCCGGATTCCGCTTGCAAAATTGGGGGCAAACGGGTATAATAACCCCAAGCGGTGCGGATTCGTCCGTTGTGTAGGTGCTGTGATCACCTGCGCAGGCTTTGAGGAGTTGGCGCTCCTCAAAGCTGCCGTTGTTCTTTTTTCTATTGATAGAATAGCATATCTGCGCAGATATATCAATTAACGCAATTACCAAATATATCTGCGCAAATATGTGCAATTTGTATATATGCGTAGATATTGCTTTATGGTACTATAATACACAGTAGCATCAGGAGGTTCTGCCATGTCTCCAGCAAGTAAAGCACAGCAAAAAGCGGTAAACAAGTACATGAAAAGCAATTATGATCGTGTCAATCTTGTAATGCCCAAAGGAAAAAAAGACATTATTCAGGCACATGCGGCGCAGCAAGGGGAATCCGTCAATGCCTATATCAACCGTGCCATTGATGAAGCCATGCAGCGGGACAATTTTGACGATTGAAATACAATCTCAAAAGTTGCACCTTTGCATTTTGGCAATACCTCCTCATTATCTCTAACACAAATTTCACCACAAAGAACGGTAACCGCGATGCTAAAGCATCGCGGTTACCGTTCTTTACAGCCCGTCTATAGCTGACATATCTGGTGGAACTGCGCACCTGGTGGACGATGCAGCGCTGCAACCGGCTTTTCGGGAAGACGGCCTCGATAGCCTGCATCATCCCACACAGGCCGTCCGTGCAGAACAGATATACATCCAAAACTCCCCTGCTTTTGAGGTCATTCAGCACATTCAGCCAGAATTTGCTGTTTTCGTGCTCTCCGATCCAGACTCCCAGAATATCCTTCCTGCCATCCATGGTGACGCCCAGAACCACATACGCTGCTTTGGTCACGTACCGCCGGTCTTCCCGCACCTTATAGTGAATGGCGTCCATGAACACGAAGGGATACACCGGCTCCAGAGGACGGTTCTGCCAGGCTGTGACCTCCGGCATGATCTTTTCGCTAATCTTCGTTACCAGCTCCGGAGAGATCTCCACGCCGTACAGTTCCTTGATCTGCTCAGCGATATCCCGCTGGCTCATACCGCAGGCGTACAGCGCCAGAATCTTATCCTCCATCCCGTCCGCATTCCGGTCATACTTGCCGATGATCTTGGGCTCGAAAGAGCCGTTCCGGTCCCGGGGCACCTTGATGTCCACCTCGCCCAGCTGGGTCTTGACGGTCTTCTTCGTGTAGCCGTTGCGGTAGTTTCTCGGGGATCCCTCCGGCTCGTCTGAACGCTCACAGCGCTCGCGACCAAGCTCTTCGTCCATCTCCACTTTCATGACGGTCTGGATGACGTCCCGGAACATTTCCTTCATGGCCTCCATGATCTCCGTCGTGCTGGTGAAGTGCTGGCTCTGAACGTATTCCTTCAACAAATCCTGTGGTACTGGCTGCATAATCTTCGTCTCCTTCGTCTTGAATGTTTGATCTCATTCTTGACTTAGAGGAACATCGATTACACAGAATTTTCTGCGGTCTCGAGCATTCCACTTCCAAACTGCCATCTTTTTGAGATTCATGGCAGCATACTTGAGCCTCACCCAAGCGGAAACCCGGGCCAGACCTCGGTGGTGTGTATATCGCATGGCGTGCTTTTCTTTTGCGTCAGCAAAGACACGCTCAATGGTTTCTTTTCTCATGGCATAAATTTCTTTGCCTCGCTCGGTTTTACGCAACTGTTCCACCAAATCAAGATATTCTTGCCAGATATGAGTGGTGAGCATCCGTTGTCCGTTTTCGTTTGCTCCGCAAACTGTTCTGCAAGGGCAGTCTTTACAGATTTTAGTGGAACTACGGTAAGTTCGCTTGCCCTCTTTGCTGGTGGTCGTGTGCCTTAATTCGTGGCCTCTGGGACAGATAAAGCTGTCATTTACCAAGTCATAGGTGAAATCCCAGGGACGGAATCTGTCGTTCTTTCCTTTGTAGCGGGTATAGGGCAGAATAGGGATTCGGCTGTCTTCCAGAACTTTTTTAGCGATCCACGGCGTTTTGTATCCGACATCCATCGTTACAAACTTAACTTCGGGAAAACTGTTCGTTACCTGGTCGTATACTGCGTCCCATGCAACACTATCGCTTACATTTCCAGCGGTCACCTCAACACCCAACACAAAGCCGTGCTTATCACAGGCAGTATGTGCTTCGTACGCAAACTGCCGCTCATGAGCCCCTTTTACAAACATTCCGCAGTCCGGGTCGGTTTTGGACACCGTTTTCTCAACCGTTCCTCCTCCGGAACTTCCCTTATTTTCGTCATCATCGTCATTGTTGACTTTCTTGCCCAGTTTTTTTCGTTCCTCGGACACCTCTTTGCGAAGCTGTTCCTCGTACACCTTCGCGCCTTTGGCGACCTGTTCCTTCTGGAACTTCTTTTTATTTGCGGATGCCTTAATATGTGTTCCGTCAATAAAAATCATGCTTGGGTCTACCATCCGGTTGTTCAGTGCTTTATTCAAAATATGTGCAAAAATTTCTTCACCCAGCTCCGGGGGGGGGGAAGCGTTTGCAGAAGGCATAACTTACCGTTGCAAAGTGAGGAATCTCTTCCAGCAAGCTATATCCGAGAAACCAACGGTATGCTACGTTTACTTGTATATCCCGGTACGTCTGACGTAAAGACGCAATTCCAAACAAGTGCTGGATCAGAACCATCTTGATCAACACAACCGGATCCGTTCCTGGCCGCCCGTTGTCTGCGCAATAATATGGACTTAACCGCTCATATAGCCAGTCATAATCCATGACCCTTTCTACTTTTCGGAGCAGATGGTCTTGGGGGACTAATCCATCCACATCCACCATAACAATGTCTTTTCGGGAATCCTTTTTCCAGTTCTCCATATTCAATCCCCCTTTTCTCTATTATACCAGAAGAACCCCGCCGCTGGTGAGGTTCTTTGACAGACTGAAAAATGCTCTAAACCTTACGTTTAGAGCATTTTGGTGCGGGCATGGGGACTCGAACCCCAACACATCGCTGCACGAGAACCTAAAGGTGATGTTACCTTAGTGAATTTTATGTCTTGGCAAGTTGCTATGCCAAGCTCAGCAGAAAGGCAAAAAAGATTTTAGTCTGGGAACGCTGGGGCAATATATTCCATTGGCAGAGTTCAGGCATCCATGGCCCGGAGGATATCGCCGGCGGAGGGCGGGCAGCCCTTGACCTGCTCCCGGGCGCAGTCGCAGCAGGCCCCAACACCCAGTCCGTCGAAGGGCATGCCCTTCCAGCCCTGGCCGATGGCGACAGCCTTGTTCGTGCCCCCGCTACGGTGGAGGGCCCGCACCAGGCTGGCATAGCAGGCGGAGCAGGCGCTCCTGGCCTGGACGGCACGGGTGAGGGCGGCCACCGCGCCCGATGGCCTGGGATACTCTGCCCCGTCGGTGGGGGCATTGAGGCGGACAAGCTCCCCCTCCGCCAGAGCGGAGCTGCCCGCGCCCCACCGCTCGGCCAGGCCGATGTAGGGCACCTGCGCCGGCCCCAGGCCCATGAGGCGGCACCCGTAGGCGTCTATCTGCACCATATCGGTGCCCAGCAGCATCCGGCCGGTGGGCACCGGGTTGCCCCCCTCCTCAAAGTCCAGATCGCCGCAGATGCTATCTACGATGGTGAGTGCCGGCCTCAGGGCGGCGGCCAGGGCGGCAATGGGCTCCACGAGCCCCTCAGCGTGGAAGCGCCGCTTCTCCCGGTCGGGCAGACAGCCCTTGCAGTTCTTGAGGGCGCAGGTCATGCGGGCCTGGCAGTGGCCCTTGAGCACCGGCAGATTGATGAGGTACCCCGCGTCCAGCGCCCGGCAGCAGATGTCCATGGGCCGCAGGGGGGTGTCCACCTGGCGGGTTTTGTCTCCCTTGAGATCATACAGGGGCACGCTGTATTGCTTCCTCACCGCGTCGTATCCGGCGGCGCGGAAGGCCCGGCCGGTGCTGTCCCCCACCCAGGAGCCCTCGATGATGGAGATGTCTCTCACCCCGTGCTCCCGCAGGTACTCGATGGTGCCGGAGAGGACGCCGGCGTGGGTGGTGGCACCGTACTCCGGCTGGCCAGCCACCACCAGGTTGGGCTTGAGTGCCACGGACGCCCCGGCGGGGATGGCGGTGATCACCTCCGCCCGCTCCATCAGGGCGATGGTCATGGCGTGGGCGTCGCGGCCGAAGATCTCATAGATGGTGCTCATTGGCTCAGCTCCTTTTCCGCCGGAGCGGTTCCGGCGGACTGAAAATATTCCCCCGCAAGCTGGATGAAATGCCGGGCGGCCTGGGACAGATAGTGGCCCCGCCTGCAGCAAGCCGACACCGTCCAGGTGGGGCAGGTAGACAGGCGGAAGCGGGCCACATCCTCCACCCCCCGGACATAGTGGGCAGGCAGGATGGAACAGCTCAAGCCCCGGCGCACCATCGAGATATTGGCCCGGTTGCTCCCCGTCTCCAGAAATAGGTTTGCCTTGCACCCCGCCGCGTCAAAGAGAGGGTCAATGACCTCCCGCTGGGTGGACTGGCGGTAAATCAGGCAGAAGGTCAGCTCCCGCAGGCGGGACACGTCCAGCACCGTCAGCGGCTCCCCCGGGGGGGCGGCCTGGGCCGCCAGGGGGTGGTCCAGGGGGGTGATGAGGAGGAACTCCTCCCGGCACAGGGCAACCTGGTTGATTCCAGGCAGGTACTCCTCCCGCCGGGGAATAAATCCCAGATCCAGGGCGTCCCCAGCCAGCAGCTCCAGCTGTCGATGGACGCTGAGCTCCCGGGGCACTACTTCCACCTGAGGATAGTCCCGGTAGAAGCGGGGGTACACGTCCATAAACATTTCCATCCCACGTTCAGGGGCAAAGGCCAGGGCCAGGGTGCCCCGCCGCTGGTCCGCAATATCGTGGATGACGCGGTATGCCTCGTTCTTCATCGCCAACATCTTCTCGGCGTAGTCCACATAAACCCGTCCGGCCTCTGTCAGGGAGAGGCTGCCCCGGGAGCGGCAGAACAGTGGGGTGCCCAGCTCGTGCTCCAGCTTGAGCAGCTGCTGATCCAGGGCGGACTGGGTGATGAACAGCTTGGCGGCCGCTCTGCTGATGCCCCCTTCCTTGGCAATGGTGACGATATAGAGCATCTGCTTGACATCCATGAGTGCTCCCTCCTTACTTATATAGAACGCGCCGCGTCCCCGGTGACCGGCTGGGGTCGGGGACGCGGCAGATGGGAATGGGCTCAGCGGTGGATCAGCGCCACCGCCACGTCGTTGACATTGGTGCCCGTGGCGCCGGTGCGCAGCAGGCCGCCGCACGCCTCCAGGGCGTGGTAGGCGTCGTTGTCCTTCAGTACGTCAAAGATGCGCACGCCCTGCCTGGCCAGCGTATCCCGGGTCTGCCCGGTGACAAAGCCGCCGGCGGCGTCAGTGGGACCGTCGGTGCCGTCGCTGCCCACGGAGAACACGGCGGTGTCCGCCAGGCCGGCAATACCCGCCGCGGCGGAGAGGGCCAGCTCCTGGTTGCGCCCACCCAGGCCGCTGCCCGTCAGGTGCACCACCGTCTCTCCCCCGGCCAGGAAGGCCAGGGAGCGGTTCGTTCCCTGGTGGCTACGGGCAATGGCGGCCAGGAAGGCCCCGGCCTCCCGGGCCTCGCAGTCCAGGCTGTCCGTGAGCAGGATGGGCTCATACCCAAGATTCCGGCAGGCCCTGGCGGTGGCAGCGCATAGCTCCCGCACACTGCCGGTGACCACGGTGTCCACATTGTCCAGCGCCTTGGGGGTCTCCTCCTCCAAGCAGTACTCCGCCGCTGCGGAAAGGGTGAGGTCGTACCGCCGGGCAATGGCCCGGGCTTCCTCACAGGTGGAGGAGTCCGGATAAGCCGGACCGGAGGCAATCATGTCCAGGGGATCGCCGATGATGTCGGACAGTACGATGGAGAACACTCTGGCCGGAGCACAGTGTCTGGCGAAGCGGCCGCCCTTGACGGCGGAGAGCCGCTTGCGGATGGTGTTCATTTCCACAATGTCCGCCCCGCTGGCCAACAGCTGCCGGGTGATGTCCTGGAGCTCCGAGGGGGGCACCAGAGGGGCCTCAAACAGGGCCGAACCGCCGCCGGAGAGCAGGAAGAGTACCGTATCCGCCTCCGTCAGGCCGCTGGTGAGGGCCAGGGCCTCCTCAGTGGCGGAGAAGGTATCTTCATCAGGCACGGGATGGCCTGCCTCCCGGATGCGCAGGGAGGTGATGGGGCCCTGGGCATGGCCGTGCTTGGTGATGACGATACCGCTGTCCAGCCGCTCCCCCACGCAGTCCCAGGCGGCCTTGGCCATGGACCAGGCCGCCTTGCCAACCGATACCAGCACCAGCCGACCGGCAGGGAAGGCGCGGCCCTCCAGGGCCCGGCGCACCGCCTCGTCCGGCTGGACAGCGGCGATGGCCTGACGGACGATCTGTTCGCAGTCTTGTCTGAGTATCATGGTGTTGTCTCCTTTGCTGTGCGGTGGACGCGCCGGGCCGGCGGCCTCAGAGCAGGCCAGCAGCGGCCATGGTGCGGCGGAAACCCTCTTTTACTGCCCCCTCCGGGGTGGGCAGTGTGGGCAAATAGGGCACGCCCACATCTCTCCCCCGGAGCTTCGCCATATCCTTGGCGGCCACGGGGAAGCTGGCCGGATCCATGGCTAGGCGGACGGGGTTGAGCTTGAACTGGGCCTCCAGACTGCCCTTCAGATCGCCGGCGACAAACTTGTTGTACACGTCAGTGATGAGCTTTGGCATGAAGTTGGCCGCGGTGCACACGCCGCCCACCGCGCCGTGGCACAGGCTGGCATAGAGCAGGGTGTCCTTGCCGCCAAACACCTTAAAATCCACGTCCCGGGTGCGGCGGATGAACTCGGAGGTGAGGGTGATGTCCCCGCTGGTGTCCTTCATACCCACGATGTTGTCCACCTTGTGGGCCAGTTCGTCCACCAGATCGGCGGAGAGCGTGTACCCCACCCGGCCGGGGTTGTTGTAGAGCAGCATGGGCACGCCGGGCACGCTCTCGGCGACGGCCTTGAAGTGGAGAAAGAGCTCCTGATAGGTGGGCTTGAGAAACATGGGCTGGAGCACGCTGACACCGGCGGCTCCGTTGGCCGCCGCCATTTTGGCAAGGCGGCAGCACTTTTTGGTGCTGATGGCACCGATACCGAAGTACACCGGCACCCTGCCCGCGGCCTGAGCCACCATGATTTTCAGGCCCCGCTCCATCTCGTCCTCTTCCACCATGTAGAACTCGCCGTTGCTGCCGAAGGCCAGCACACCGGACACACCGCCGTTGATGACGTAGTCCACCTGATCCCGGAGCATGGGCTCATCAATGCGCTCCTCCCCGTCGATCGGCGTGAGGATAGGCACAATGATGCCCTTAATAAAATCAGTGTTCACAGACGTTCACCTCACATCTGGTCGAAGCTTACAGGGACTCGATGCCGGTGAGCTTCTTGTAGTACTTGATGATAGAGCTGTGGTCGTCCTGGCCGCAGCCATTGTTGTGCAGCCACTGGAAGATCTCCTGCACGGCGGCGGTCATGGGCAGGGGGGTACCCACGCTGTGGGCGCAGTCCAGAGCGTTGTTCAGGTCCTTGATGTGCAGGTCGATCTTGAAACCGGGCTTGTCGTTGCCCTCGATCATCATGGGCGCCTTGGCGTTCATGACGGTGGAACCGGCCAGGCCACCGCGAATGGCCTCAAACACCAGCTGGGGCTCCACACCGGCCATCTTGGCCAGGGTCAGGGCCTCGGACAGGGCCTGGATGTTGCAGGCCACGATGATCTGGTTGGCCAGCTTGGTGGTGTTGCCGGCGCCCACCTCACCGCAGCGGACCACGGAAGCGCCCATAGCACCCAGCAGATCCTTGTACTGGTCAAAGACCTCCTGCTTGCCGCCCACCATGAAGGACAGGGTGCCGTCGATGGCCTTGGGCTCGCCGCCGGACACGGGGGCGTCCAGCATCTCGATGTTCTTCTTGGCCAGCTCAGCGGCGATCTCCTTGGAGGCCACGGGGTTGATAGAGCTCATGTCGATGAACACGGTGCCGGGCTTCATGTGGGCGGCCACGCCGTCCTCACCCAGCATCACGGCCTTGACCTGGGGGCTGTTGGGCACCATGGTCAGCACCACGTCGCAGGTCTCGCCGATCTCGGCGTTGGTGGCGGCCTTGGCGCCGGCGGCAACCACTTCGTCCGCAGCGGCCTTGTTTCGGTTGCTGACCGTCAGGTCATAGCCCGCCTTCAGCAGGTTCTTAGCCATAGGCTTACCCATAATACCGAGACCAATCAGTCCGACTTTCATAGTAATTTCCTCCTAGATATTGAAAATAGAATTTATCCAAACGGGTCGCTCACAGAGCGGCCACGTTTTTGGTGATGATGACGTTGGCACCCAGGCCGCACACGTCGGGCAGGACCACCTGCCCGATGGCGGTAGGGGCCTTCACATGGAGCTTGTTGATGGCGTCCATGACGGTAAAGATGTCCTTCTTGGGGATGGGTCGGTCCAGCCGGACGCTGACCAGAGGCAGCTCGCCGCACTCCACCGGAATGCTGGTGGCGATGTTGCGCCGGGGATCGGTGAGCTCCTGCCGGACGTAGTCCTGACCCTTGGGGCAGGTGGCACCCTCGATGGAGCGCACGTCGGTGCCCTCATACTCGGCGGTGATCTCACAGCCGTTGGGGCAGATGATGCAGGTAAAGGTCCGTGTCATTGTACGCTCACCTCCAGATCTCCCGCGGTCTCCAGCTTCTCCGCAGGCACGGTGAGCTGGATCATCTCGGCGGGCAGGGCCTTGGGGAACTTCCGCCGCAGCACCTCCCTGCCGTTCTGGGTGACGGTGAGGGTGACCTTCTTCATGGGCTGGCGCACCCGCAGGGACAGGGTGAAGCTCCGCGTACCGCTGACATGCTGGGGAATCACATGGCCCACATTGGCGCCGGCCTTCACCTCCAGGGGACAGGGAGGCAGGGAGCCCTTTTGCAGGTACTCCGCCGCCGCGGCCGCCAGAGCCTCCGCCTCCAGGGAGACGAAGTCCACCAGGTCGTGGACGTGGAGCACGTTGCCGGCAGAGAACACGCCGGGGATGCTGGTCTGATAGTGCTCATCCACAAAGGCGCCCTTGGTGCGCCCGTCCACCGCCAGGCCGGAGCCGTTGGCGATGTCCCCGGCGGGAATGAGGCCCACCGACAGGATGAGGGTGTCGCAGTCCACCCGCTCCTCGGTGCCGGGGATGGGGCGGAACCGTTCGTCCACCTGGGAGATGGTCATCCCTTCCAGCCGCTCCCGGCCGTGGATGTCGGTGACGGTGTGGCTCAGGTGGAGGGGGATGTTGTAGTCGTTGAGGCACTGCTCGATGTTCCGGGGCAGGCCCCTGGGATAGGGCTGAACCTCATAGACACCCTTTACATGGGCCCCTTCCAGGGTCATGCGCCGGGCCATGATGAGGCCGATATCGCCGCTGCCCAGGATCACCACTTCCCTGCCCACCATTAGGTTGCACAGGTTGATGTACTCCTGGGCCACGCCGGCGGTGTAGATGCCGGCGTGGCCGGAGGCGGTGACGGTGCGGTCGGCCTCCAGTGAGAGCACCGTGGTGTCTGTGAGGCAGGTGATCCCCAGCTCCTCCGCCTAGTCCACGAACCGCTGGGCGTACTCCGGGCCGGAGAGGGTCTCCCCGAACCGGGTGAGGCCGAAGCCGTCGTGGATGCACTGGCGCAGGATGCCGCCGGTGCGGTGTTCCCGCTCCAGCACCACCACGTCGTCAATACCCTTCTGCTTGAGCTGGATGGCAGCGGCCAGGCCGGCGGGACCGCCGCCGATGACCACCGCCTGATGGCGTTCCACATTCATGCCCGGTCCCCTCCTTTCACCGCGCCGGTGAACATTCAGGAGCCCTCCGGCCCCAGGTGGATGTCCCTGAAATCCTCACCCAGCTCCTGGTGGAGGGCCTCGGTGATGCGGGTCTCGCAGTATCCGCCCTGGCAGCGGCCCATGGTGGCCCGGGTACGCACCTTCACGCCGTTGACGGTGCGGACCCCCAGGGGATTGTGGATGGCCTGGAGGATCTCTGCCTTGGTGACCTTCTCACAGCGGCAGAAGATCTCGCCGTAGTCCGGGTTCTCCGCGATGGCGGCCGCCCGCTCGGCGTCGTTCATGTCGGCGAAGCGGCGGATGCCGTGGCGGACGGGGTCGAAATCCGGGTTGGGTTACAGCTTCTCCCGCTGGGCGATGAGGGCCACGGCCCGGCGGGCCAGGGGGAGGGCGGAGGCCAGGCCGGGGGACTCGATGCCCACCAGGTTAACCACGCCGGGCACCTCGTCCCGGCACTCCAGCACGAAGTCCTGCACCGCCCCGGTCTCCGGATCGATGCGCTTGGGACGGATGCCGGCAAAGTTGCGGATGAAGTAGCCCCGGTCCATGTGCTTGAACATGCGGGAGCCGCTCTCAATGAGGCCGTCCATGGCGGCCTGGGTGGACTCGTAGTCCTGGAAATCCCGGGCCAGCTGGCTGTCGGGACCCACCAGCACGTTGCCGTCCACCGTGGGGGTGGCGTGGGTGTCGAAGGTGTTGTCCCGGTTGGGGGCGGGGTAGACGGGGATTCTGGCAAACTGCCCGGCCAGCTTATCCAGCACGAAGTACTCGCCCTTCACGGGCTTGATCACGTAGCCGGGGATGCCCAGCTGGGTGCTGACCTCGGCGGAGCTGAGGCCCGCGCTGTTCACCACCCACCGGGTGAGGAAGTCGCCCCGGGTGGTGTGGAGCAGGTGGGTGCCGTCGGCCTGCTTGGTCTCGCCGGTAAAGGCGCAGTTCAGGTGGTACTCCACGCCGTTGCGGACGGCGTTTTCCGCCAGGGCAATGGTGTAGAGGAAGGGGTCCAGGATGCCTCTGGCCGGGCACCACATGGCGAAGTTGCCGCCGGCGCTGGGGTCCAGCTCATCCATCCGCTTGCGGTCGATGATCTCCAGGCCCTTGACGCCGTTGGCCTCGCCCCGGGCCTTGAAGTTCTCCAGGAGCTGCCGGTCCTCGTCGGTGAAGCCCGCGATGAGCTTGCCGGTGCGCTTAAAGGGTACGTCCAGCTCTGCGGCCGCGGCGTCGAACTCCTGGTTGCCCTCCACGGCGCAGATGGATGGCCTTGAGGGAACCGGTCTTGTAGAGAAAGCCAGCGTGGAGCATGCCGGTGTTGCGGCCGCTGGTCTGGGTGCACACGTCGCTCTCCTTTTCCAGCACCGCGATGCGCAGCCGGTAGCGGGACAGCTCTCGGGCGATGGCGCCGCCCACCACGCCGCCGCCGATAATGACTACGTCGTAGGACTGCTGTATAGGCTCTCGTCCTTTCTTTTTAGAGGAACAGGGTCAGTATGGGGACGGTGACCAGGCTGGTCAGTGTCGAGATAAACACACACTTGGAGGCGAACTTGGCGTCCGCCACGTATTTCTGGGCCAGGATGGCGGTGGTGGAGCCGATGGGCATGCCGGTGATCACCACACTCACCCCGATGGTGAGGGGATCCACGTGCAGCAGGCGCAGGACCGCCAGGCAGATGCCCGGCAGCAGGAACTGCCGTACCGCCACCAGGTAAAAGCTTTTGAGATCAAAGACGGTTTTCAGGGGCACATCCACCAGGATGGCCCCCACCAGGGCCATGGCCATGGGGGAGGTGCAGCCCCCCAGATTGTCCACCGCCGTATCCACGAAGTGGGGCAGGGGGATCTGAAAGAGCATCCGCACCAGGCCCACCTCCACGGCGATGATGCCGGGGTTGAGCAGCACCTTTTTGACGGCCTGCTTGGCGTCGGCCCTGGTAAATAGAGAGATGCCGGCGCTCCACATGAGAATGCGGGTGGGGATGATGAACAGGGAGCCCAGAAAGAGCCCCTCATCCCCGTAGGCCCCGCTGACCACCGGCAGGCCGGCAAAGCCGGAGTTGCTCACCAGGGTGCCGTACTGGAGGATGCTCTTCTCCTCATAGGGGAAGCGGTTGTACAGCACCTTGCCCAGCAGCAGGGCCACGCAGGACATGCCCACCGCGATGAGCAGGGCCAGGGCCCCCTGTTTGAGGGACTCCAGGCTGAAGGCCATGTTGAAGGACTCGAAGATCATGCAGGGCAGGGTGACGAACACCACGAAGTCGGTGAGCTTATCCCGGGCCACGTCGTTGAAAATGCCGGCCTTGCGGCACCCGAAGCCCACCGCCATGTAGATGAACAGCACCGTCTGCACGTCCACCATTTTGAAAAAGCTGTCCATGCCTACGCCTCGATGGGGGTGGTCAGGGCCCCGGACGGGTCGAAGGAGAGCTCCTCCGGCGCAGACCGGGCGATGAGGCCCGGCCATTTCCCGGCCAGCACGTCCTGGTAGTAGGCCTCGCTGAGCATGATATGGCCGATGTGCAGGCTGTTGGAGATGCGGACCACCCGGGCCTGGGCCGGGTCGATGCCGTTGCAGGTGCGGATGCACATCTGGATGGCCTCCTTGTCGGTGGCCACCACGCAGGGGATGCGGGCGGAGGTGAGAACGGTGGAGGTGATGCAGTTGGGATACATCATCTCCGGGTCGATCTTGTCGAAGAACCGCTTGGTGATCACGTTGGCCAGGCCCACGCCCAGGGCGTTGCCGTGGCTGGCGGCGCTGAGATCCAGGAAGCAGGTGCGCCGGACCTGCACGCCGCCGTGGGCGTAGGGGGTGGAGAAGGTGCCGGTGATGTTGGGGTCCACCCCGGTGCCGGAGTAGTTCTTCCCCGTCTCGTCCACCACCAGCACGTCGCCCTCGCCCACCAGCAGGGAGGGCATACGGGCGAAGGCCTCCCGGAGCAGCTCCGGCTCCCGGGCCAGGATGTGGTCCTTGTCGATGGCCTCGATGCGCCAGGTCTGGTCGTAGGCGTTCTCAATGCAGGGGAGGGCGAAGAGGATGGGGGCCTTCTCCAGCACCACCTTGGCCATGGAGGGGATGTTTTCGCCGATCTTGTCCATGCCGTCGGCGTGGACCCGTTCGGCCCCCTTCTGCTTGCCCAGGCCCACGGTCATCATCTTGCAGGGGCCGCTCTCGTAGGGGCCCCGGAAGGCGTTGTGGGGCTTGAGGCGGCAGGACAGGATAATGCCGTCGGCGCCGTAGGCGTTCTTGTCCAGGTACACCGGCAGGCCGGTGCTGGAGACACCCAGCTCCACCACCTCCATGCTGCTGCGGATCTCGCAGCCCATGGTGTCGGGGGTGATGCCGTAGCTGGCCAGAACCTCCAGCTGGCCCTCCGCCGTGGCGCCGCCGTGGCTGCCCATGGCGGGCACGATGAAGGGGGCCGCCCCCCGGGCCTTGACGAAGTCCACCACGGCCCGGGTGATGATGTCCACGTTGGCGATGCCCCGGCTGCCGGCGGTGACGGCCACGGTCATGCCAGGCCGGATTTTGGAGCGGAAGGGCTCTCTGAAGAGCTCACGCTCTACCACAGAGGGTATTTCCCCGGGTGCGATATGCTCCCGGGGAAATACCTGTTCCGCCCGGAACATGCGGGGAATGGCCACATCGGCCAGCAGGTGTGAGACCACGCCCCCCTGTCTGATCTCCATGTGAAACAAACCTTTCCGTATTTAAGTGATGGGCGCGGGGTTGAAGATGCACAGGTCGTTGTGGAACCCGTACTGGTCGGAGTAGGGCTGCCTGATGCCGCTGGCCACATCCAGGATCAGGTGGAACAGCTCAGTGCCCACCTCCGCGATGGTCTTCTCCCCGGTGGCGATGGGGCCGGCGTTCACGTCGATGAGGTCGAACCAGTGGGCCTTCATCTCGTTGCGGGAGCAGACCTTGATCACCGGGGCGGCGGCCAAGCCGTAGGGGGTACCCCGGCCGGTCATGAAGACCTGGAGGCCGATGCCGCTGGCCAGCTGAGAGGGTCCGCAGACGATGTCGCTGGCGGGGGTGGCGGCGTAGATCAGGCCGTGCTTATGGGGCTTCTCCGCGGGGGAGAGCACCTCCTCGATAGGGGCGGTGCCAGACTTGGCGATGGAGCCCATGGCCTTCTCCACGATGTTGGCCAGGCCGCCCTTCTTGTTGCCGGGTGTGGGGTTGGCGTCCCGGCCCACGCCGCCGGCCTCCAGATAGTCGTCGTACCACTTCATCTCGGCGGCCAGCTTGTCCCGGGTGGCCGCGTCCCGGCACCGGGCGGCCAGCAGATGGACGCCGTCCCGCACCTCGGTGACCTCGCTGAACAGCACCGTGGCGCCACCCTTCACCAGCATGTCGGCAGCGTAGCCGGCGCTGGGGTTGGCGGTGAGGCCGGAGAAGGCGTCGCTGCCGCCGCACTGCATGCCGATGAGCAGCTCGCTGAGGGGCAGCTCCTCCCGATGGCGCAGGTTGAGCCTCTGGAGCTTCTTCTCCGCCATGGCCATCAGGGCGTCCATCATGGCGTCGTGGCCGGCGTAGTCCTGGAGGGTGAGGGTGTTCTCGAGGGTGATGTCCTCAGGGGGCAGCACCATGTCGTAGGTGAGCTTTTCACAGCCCAGGCCCACCACCATCAGCTCCCCGCCGAAGTTGGGGTGGCGGATGAGGTTGGTCACCGCCCGGATGGGGATATGAGCCTCCCGGGCCTTGATGGCCACGCCGCAGCCGTAGGGGTGGTTCGCCACCACCACGCCGTCCACGTTGGGGTACTTGGACAGCAGCTCTTTCCTGATGCGCTCCACCGCCACGTTGACCACGCCGGCGGCGCACTGGACGGTGGTAACGATGCCCAGCAGGTTGCGGGTACCCGCCGGGCCGTGGGCATTGCGGTAGCCCAGCCAGGTGGTGCGGGGCGGATCGGGCAGCTTCTCCGGGGGAACGAGGTTGGTGCCGTAGGGCATGTCCTCCAGCCCCGGGGGCTGGGGCAGCTCCAGCATGTGCTCGTTGATCCAGGCCCCCACGGGGATGGAGTCCTTGGCATAGCCGAGGACCACCCCGTAGCGGATGATCTCTCCCCCCTTGGGGATGTCGGTCAGGGCGAGCTTATGGGCCTGGGGGATGTCCTCCCGGGTGGTCACGCCGGGCATCACCTGGGTGCCCGCGGCGATGTCCTCCACGGCAATGGCCACGTTGTCCTCGCCCTTGATCTGGATAAAAAACGGTGTAGACATTACTGCCCCCTATTCCTCAAATGGGCGGACGAAAATATAGCCACCACAGGGATTTCCAGTAGCAATGTACATCTCTTTTTTGTTCAAATCAGTAACCGTGGAAAAATTTGTCGCGCACTCTGGAAGATGTTGGCAGATAGAGGCTGGATAGTTTACCCCGTGGTCGGAGAGGATCTCCATGATGTCCCGTATCCCCAGCTCATTTCCGTGTAAGTTCTCCACCAAGTAATCCAGGCGGAACGATCGGAGTTCGTCCTTGGGATAAATATCCATCTGGCGGTAGGGGGGCCGGGGCATGTGAGGGTGTTTGTAGTGATTGGCGTGGGATATGATCCCATCCCGCATGTATAACATCGCATAGCTCTTATACTCCATCTCCAGGCAGACCATCTCCCCCTCCGGCCCGCAAACCATCAGATTGTTGCAGCTGGCCACCCGGCTCATGGAGGCAGCCTCCACCGCGTCAGGGAAATTATCCTGATCCATAATATACCGGTAAGTAAATTGAAGAGGCAGTCCGTCAAAGTCAATGGGCGCGTCACAGAAAAGGGTGTTACCTCCCAGACCGATACCCGCGGAGTTCATGCCGGCCATGCGGCAGATCAGGCCGGCCTCTCCCATCCAGGCTATGCTGGGCCGTTCCTTCTGATGGGCAATCACAAAGATTATGGTATCCCGTTGATCCGGATGGGCATCCCAATTCTGCCCGTAAATGGTTGTCTTTGTGGAGGTACGGGTGTGATTGATCCCGATGATAGAGCATCCACCGCCTAAGTGCATCGCCCGACCGAAGTTTTCCCCGGAGCGCCGACTAAACTGCTGGCCTAGCTCCGTCCGGCAATTCAAGGTAAAAATATCCTCAAAACTGTGACCGGAGCCATCGGCGATGCCCTGGATCTCTTCGAGATAGGCAGGGCATCGGTGTTTTACTGTGGGAAGAAATGCCGCAGCGACTTTAACACAAACACTCCAGTCCTGCCCCACGGTTGTCTGAACGCTCTTTTTCAGATTTGCGAGTGTAATATCAATTTCCCTTTTGCCCCCTATTCCGTGCGCAAGCCCGATATCATAATTTGAGCCACTTGCGCGAATCACTGGAATCTTTTCTTCAAGCTCTACTAAGGACATACTTTCTTCCTCCCTTGTTTTTTGGATAGCTATCTTCCGGCGTAGATCTCCGGATGACAGCCAGCCCAAGGTTTGGCCCGCTCTAATTGCGCTGAAAGCTGCAGAACCAGGGCGTCCTCCCCAACGCGGCCGTCAATCTCGATGCCGATTGGCAGTCCCTCCTTACTCCACTCCAGCGGGACGGTGATCGAAGGCTGCCCCGTCACATTGCACATCGCTGTATTGCCAGACCACCGTCTGCGCTCCAGTACCCAGTCGTGGACAGGCATCTCCGGCCTGGAGAAGGGATTATAGAACCCCGCCTCCAGCGGCATGATCCCCATGGTAGGACTAATTAGAATATCGTAGTGCTCCATAAACTGGCCCAGATCCCGCATGACCTTAGTCAACTCACTTTTTGCAGCCACATACGCGCTGGCTGTTACGTTTCGGGCCTCCAGATAAGCCTTATAGACCAGGGGCTCTAAAGTATCCTCGCTAATGGGGAGGCCAGATCCCTTCGCCACCCGCTCAATCCACGCGTTTGTTCCCACTGACTGGACTAAAATACGGGCCTCGTGATAGTGAACATCCAAGGGAGGGTAGTCCTCTACACAGATATGCCCCAGAGATTCCAGCAGGCCCACAGCCGATTTCACCGCTTCTACGCACTCGTGATTTTCATATACGTCCCCATAGGGCGTACGCAGCATATAAGCAATCCGAAGCCTGGGCGGATCCTTCTGTATGACTTGGCTATATGGAATGGTAGGCCGCTCGGCGGTTCCATAGCAGCCTGGATCCGGCCCCTCCACGGCGTCCAGCATGGCCGCCGTATCCCGCACAGAACGGGACATGATAAAGTCGGCCGCCTGCCCAGGATCTCCCCCGTCAGGGCCGGTTGGAATACGAAAACGAGTGGGTTTCAGTCCCACTAAGCCGCATGCCGCTGCGGGCATCCGTATTGACCCGCCGCCGTCGCTACCATGTCCCATAGGTACAGCCCCAGCAGCTACGATTGCAGCAGTTCCCCCGCTAGAACCACCGGAGGTCAGTTTGGGATTCCATGGGTTTCTGGTGACTCCATTGCGTATAGTCTCAGTGGCATTATTCCAGCAGAATTCCGGGCAGGCCGCCGTCGCTACCACAACAACACCAGCCTTCTTGAAGCGGGCGCCCAAGATTGTGTCGTGGTCAGTCACAATCCCACGTCCGGAAAGGCGTGTTCCCAGCGTACATGGGATATCCTTCATGAGTCCACCTTCATCTTTGATCACGAACGGAACCCCGCAAAAAGGCGCGTTCATGTCGACCCCTTTTGCCAACTGTGCCCTGGCTGCATCGTAGGTTCGGGCTACAATCGCGTTGAGCGAAGGATTGACCTGCTCAATGGCTTCTATGGCCGCGTCCAGTACCTCCTGAGGAGAGATTTCCTTTCTCCGAATCAATCCAGCCAGCCCGGTGGCGTCCAATGCCGCATATTCAGATACCTTCATAACTTACCAATCACCTTTCCTGATGTGCTGCGTCGCACACGGCTCTTTAACTCGTTTCCCTTACCTAGGCTATATCTCAGACACATAAATCGGTGGTTTTCTTTCGCTCCAGGGCGCCGCGCGCTCCAACTGTGCAGAGAGCTGAAGCACCAGCTCATCCTGATCAATGGCGCCATCTATCTCGACGCCAATAGGTAGACCGGAATCGCTCATATAGAGCGGCAGGGATATAGACGGCAGCCCCGCGACATTGGCTAACGGTGCAATACACGCGTAATCGCGCCTCTTTCTGGCCCACTCTGAGGCGGAAATTTCACTGTTGACCACGCCGTTCAGCGTACCCAGCGGTCGACCAATCCGTCCACAAGTTGGGCTAATCAGCAGATCGTAGGACTGGAAAAAGCGCCCCATCTCCCGTCCGGCCCTCGCGAGCTCCCGTCTGGCTCGAAACACTTCCATCCCCTTTCGACTCAGCGCGTCCAAGTATGTCTTATAGACCAGCGGTTCCAGTGTGGTTTCGTCGATTGGGCAACCCGTCTCCTCCGCCATCTGCTGAATCTCCAGCACGATACCGTCATTCATATACATCACTCGTGCGTCATGATATTGCTCCGAGATCTCCGGATAGGCTTCTACGCAAGTGTGCCCCAACGCCCGCAGGATATCAACAACACGCAAGACCGCCTCAACACACTCCGGACTGACAAATGGCTTCCCATAAGGAGTGCGCGTCATGTAGGCAATCCGCAGCTTCCGGGGATCTCGCCTGACCGCCTCGGTATAGAGAAGATCATGAGGCGCGGCGATGCCATAGTAGCCCGGGTCGGGGCCTTCTATGGCATCCAACATTGCCGCGCTATCCCGGACAGTCCGAGAGAGAATAAACTGCACGGTTCCTCCTGGATCCCACCCAGAGGGGCCAGTGGGAACCCGAAATCGAGAGGGCTTGAAGCCGACTACACCACACATTGCTGCCGGTATGCGGATGGAACCACCACCATCACTGCCGTGAGCCATAGGCACGGCCCCAGCAGCCACAAGCGCCGCGCTACCGCCGCTAGAACCGCCCGCCGACTCGCTCAGATTCCACGGATTTTTGGTGGGCCCATGCCGGAGAGTCTCAGTTGACGAGTCCACGCAGAACTCTGATGTGGCAGTGGTCGCGACCACAATGACACCCGCCCGTTTCATGCGCTCGAACAAAATTGAGTCGCGCTTGGCGTAAACACCGCCGCCAGAGAGGCGAGTACCCAATGTGGCGCGGATCCCGGCCGCGACACCACCGCTGTCTTTCAGTACGAAAGGAACTCCGCAAAACGGTGCGTTTTTGTCAATTCCTTTTTTTATCTGTTCCATCGCGTAATCATAGGTATAATCTACCACCGCGTGGATTTCTTTGTCTGTCCGCTGGATAGCCGTGAGGGCAGTCTCTACTAGTTCTCTGGGCGAAACCGCGCCGCCTCGCACCAATGCAGCCAGTTCCGTGGCGTCTAACTCTGCGTATTCGCTCAACTTCACGCGAACCCCTCCTTTACCCGCCGATCATCTGTCAATTCCTACCACGGTGGCGCTCTTCATCTTTTCCCGGGACTGGTCAGCGAAGTGGCACGCGACACAGTGTCCCGGGGATACCTCTCGCAAGGGCGGCTCCTTCTGGAAGCACACCTCCTGGCTCATCCAGCACCTGGAGGCGAATCGGCAGATCGGTCTGGGATTGATCGGGCTGGGAACGTCACCCTTTAGGACAATGCGCTTGACCTTCCGCTCCACATCCACCTTTGGAATGGCAGAGAGCAATGCAATGGAATAGGGATGACGGGTGTCGATAAAAAGGTCATCCTTACTGGCCAGCTCTACAATCTGCCCCAAGTACATGACCGCGATCCGATGGGAGATGTGTTTTACCACGCTCAGATCGTGGGAAATGAACAGGTAGGACAGATTCATCCTCTTTTGGAGATCCATCAACAGATTGATAATCTTAGCCTGTACGGAAACATCCAGCGCGGAAACAGGCTCGTCACAAACGATGAACTCCGGGCGCAAGCTCAATGCCCGTGCGATGCCCACCACTTGGCGCTTGCCCCCGTCCAGCTCATGTGGATACTGAAGCAACATGTCTGGCGAGATCCCCGTCATCTCGCAAAGTTGGTTGATGGTATCTTCCAGCTGCTCCTTTGTACAGGTCTTGTGAATTTTGTAGGCCTCCGCCAGGATATCACGAATTCTTTTTTTGGGGTTTAAGGAGGAGTATGGATCCTGAAAAATGATCTGCATCCGCTTGCGAAGCTCCAGATCCTCCGTCCTGCCCTTTGTCTGAAAGATATTCTTCCCGCCCATCAGCACCTCGCCACTGGTAGGCGGCTGAAGGCGCATCATCACCGTTCCTACGGTGCTCTTTCCGCACCCCGACTCACCTACCAAGCCCAGCGTCTCGCCCCGCTGAACAGAGAAGCTCACACCATCTATGGCGTGCAGCAAATTTTTATCCCCGACCCTGAAGTATTTTTTGAGATTCTTCACCTCAATCAGGCTGCTCCCCCGAGCCGAGTCGATCTTCGTATTGAACTGTTCCATGGCTATCCCTCCTTGTGACACCAGCAGGCAACATAATGGTTATCGGTAATCTTGGTTAGCGGGGGGTACTGCCCTTCGCATTCAGCCCGACATTTGTCACAGCGCGGGTAAAAACTGCATCCCCTAGGCAGGTGGTAGGGATCCGCAACCGCGCCCCGAATCGCCATCAGCCTTTCCTTATCGTCATCCAACGTGGGAATCGCGCCCAGCAGTCCCTTCGTGTATGGATGAAGAGGCTTTTTAAACACCTCTTCGACAGAACCATACTCGATAATCGCGCCGGCGTACATAACCGCCACATTGCGGCACAGCTCAGAAATGATACCCAAGTTGTGGGTGATCATCAGCAGAGAGGTGTCAAACTTTTTCTCCAACTCCTTGATCAGTTCTAGGATCTGGGCCTGGATTGTAACATCCAAAGCAGTGGTAGGCTCATCCGCAATGAGTAGCTCTGGATTACAGGCCAACGCCGCCGCGATTCCAATGCGTTGGCGCATCCCACCGGAAAACTGGTGCGGAAAGTCTTTGATTCGGTCGGCTCGGATGCCTACCATTTCCATTAGTTTTCCGGCCTCCTCAAAGGCCTCCTTATTTTTCATGTGTTGATGCTTCCGCAAAACCAGCGCTAGCTGCTCTCCCACCGTAAAAACCGGGTTGAGAGAGGTTAGTGGGTTTTGAAAGATCATAGATATCTTGTTGCCTCGCAGGTTCTGCATCTGTTTCTCGGAATAGGTGGCCATATCGACTCCGTTATAGATGATACTACCAGAGATTACTCTACCCACTTTGGGTTGAAGAAGCCGTAGAATTGCTAAGGCCGTGGTTGTTTTCCCTGCCCCTGCCTCCCCTACTAAGCCCAGAGCCTCGCCCCTTCGGATGGTCAGGTTCAAGTGGTTGATCGCTTGCTTGATGCCAAGTTCTGTCCAAAATTCGACGGTTAAATCTCTGATGTCAAGCAGCACGTCATTCTGCCCGCTACTCGCAGACACTATCGGGCTGATTTTCTTGTGTTCCGTCATTCTCCGCACCTCCTGTTATCTTGTCTGTTTGGGATCCAGCACGTCTCGCAGGCCATCACCCAGGAAGTTGAAGCCCATAACAGCCATCATCAAGGCTACGCCAGGTACAATGACTGTCCATGGGGCCACCGCCATAAAGTCCTTGCCCGCAGCGATCATATTCCCCCAGGATGCTGTAGGGAGTTGGACGCCCAAATAGAGATAGCTCAGTGTGGACTCTGTGAGAATGACACTGCCAAAGCAGTTACTTGTACAAATGATGAGGGAGGTTGTCACATTGGGTAGAATCTGTGTAAACATAATGTGGGAATTTGTCGCGCCAAGGGCTCGGGACGCCTGAACAAATTCACGTCCCCGAATCGCTATGACCTCGTTGCGGGCCACTCGCGCGAAGTTCATCCAGTAGCTAATAACCATAACGATCAATAGATTTATTATACTGGTTCCGAATATGGCCATGATAACCACTCCCAAGGTCATAGTGGGTACCGCCATAGTAACTTCCGTACTTCGCATGATTATAGCATCTAAGATTCCACCCTTGAAGCCGGCTATGATACCTAGCACTGTCCCGATAATTAAAGAAAGGAAGGTGCTAAACAAGGCTACCTGCATGGAGGACTTGGCACCAATAATCATTCTTGAGAGAATGTCACGCCCCGTAGAATCAGTGCCAAAGATATAGCCATCTATTCCTCTGGAAAACCACTCGGGTGCCTGCAGGCGGGCATCTGGATGATATTCATTGGGGTCATGGGGTGCCAGCTGATCCGCAAAAATGGCGATAAAACACAGGATCAGTACCAGCGTGAGCCCCATAATGAATTGCTTGCTGTGTAAAATCCGGCGCAACATGATCTTTCCTTGCACGATTAGGCACCTCCTTTATACTTCCCGGATCCGGGGATCGATGAACGTAATAGCAATATCTACGACAAGGTTAACCAGGGAAAACATGGCGGCGGTGACTACTAGGGTGGATTGTACGAGGGGATAGTCCCGGTTGTTAACTGCGGTCACCAGCATTGTGCCGATACCCGGAATAGAGAAGATCTGTTCTACGACTACCGCGCCGGACAACATGGCAGCCACTTGAAGACCATAAATGGTGATGACGGGGATCATGGAGTTGCGCAGCGCGTATTTGGAATAGACCTCTCGCTTAGACAAGCCACGGGCGTAGGCGCAGGTGATATAGTCCTCGTTAAGCACATCTATCATGCTGGAACGTCCCATTCTGGCTACTTGGGCGCACATACGGTAACCCATTGCGATGACTGGCATGACGAGGTACGCTGGCCTTGATAAGCCGTAATACCCCATGGAGGGGAGAATGTCCAGCTTCACTACAAAAATCAGGAGCAACAGCACACACACCCACACCACGGACATAGACTGCAGGATGACTACAAAAAACATCAGGGAGAAGTCCGCCATACTCCCTCTGGTAACGCCAGATATAATGCCAATGGGGACGCTGATGAGCAGTACAAACACCGCTGAAATCAGAGAGACACAGATGGTTGCGGGCAGACGCTGGGCAATAACCTCCCGTACAGGTGAGTTATACAGGGTGGAGTGTCCCAGATTTCCAGTGAACAGTCCTCCCATATACTTTAAATATTGGATGATATAAGGCTGATTCAGGCCCAACTGCTCATAGAGAGCCGCCCGCTGTTCTTCTGAAGCAGTATCTGGCAGCATGGTCGCTGTCGGGTCTCCTGGCGCGCAACGCATCAGAATGAAAGCCATAACCGACACAACCCACACCACGATCAGCATATAAAAAATACGTTTGAGTATGGATTTTAGCATTGCCTTTCCTCACTTTCGTAAACCAATTAGGCTGATTCAAAAGGAGATAGTTGATAAATACGGAGTGGCCATGCTCACGGAATATGGCCACTCCGTCCGCGTAATCAAGATCCCTTAGCCTGTCCGACAAAGAATTCAACAGATGGGCTGTTATTTATTCCAGACTGCCTCATCCACGCTGGCATAGCGGAAATAGGGCCCCGCGCCCTTTGTAACCAGGACACCTTCCAGGCCTTCCCGTATGACACAGTAGCTGTTGGACGCGTACAGGCCCAAAACGGGACCACACTCGTCATAGACGATCCGAGCAGCCTGTTTAAGCTCGTCTTCCCGTTTCGTTTTATCGGTGGTGGTATAAGAGTCAATAATCAGGTTGTTCAGTTCCTCGTTGTGGTAGTAACTGTTGTGGGTGTCATTTACGATGCGGGGGATGATATAGAGGGTATAGGGATCTGCATCAAACGCGCCCAGATTGACGAAGAAAATGTCATAGGCGCTGGGGTCCTGACGGATCGTGACGAACTCGGCGCTGTCGCAAATCTTGGTACTGATGTTAAAGCCCACATCCACCAGGTTCTGGATAAAGACGGCCATCACATCGTCTATGGCCACCAAGTCGTTGCGAGTATATAGCGTCAGTTTCTCACCGTTGTAATCGGTCTTGGCCAGGTACTCTCTGGCAAGGTCGGGATTATACTCATATCCCTCAATACTCTCATCGTAGCCTAGCAGAGAAGGGAGGAACATGCAGTTCATTTTTTCGCCGCCGCCCACCAAGCCGAGAACCGTGTTCACATCCAAGGCGTAGGCCGCCGCTTTTCTGGCGTTGGGATCGCTGAAAATAGAGTCCTCCGCACAGTCAAACTGCATATAATACATGACGTCAGAGGTATACTCTATGACCTCGACGCCTTCAAGATTCTCTACCAAGGGAACCATATCGGAGCGCAGACTCTGCGTGTAATCCAGATTGCCGGAGGTGATGCCGGAAACCTTCGCGTTTTCCTGGTTGACGAACCAGACATTCAACGTATCGATATTGGACACAGCGTCAGGATCCCAGTAATTCTGGTTGGGGGTATAGCGGGCATACTGGCCGTCCTGCCACTCCACAAACTTCCAGGGCCCGCTACCGTTGATAACCCGCTCCGCGGACTGGAAGTCATCGCCGTACTGCTCAATGTCCTCATCAGAGAGAATCCAGGTGTAGGTCAAAGAGTTTTCGAAAGTCGCGAAATACTGAGACAGAGTGATTTTGCAGGTATACTCATCAATGAGCTCCACGCTCTCCAGATTGGACCAGACTGCGCTGGCCAGCCCCAAGGTGTCCATGTTGCGAAGCATGAACTCAAAGGTTGCCACCACATCTTCCGCGTTCAGATCTGTGCCGTCATGGAACTTGACGCCTTCTTTAATGTGGAGAGTGACCTCAGTTCCATCTTCGTTTAAATCATAGCTTGTACAAATGCATGGGCTGTTATTACCTTGTCGGTCTCCGTAGTATAGGGGGTCAAAGACCAAGTCGGCGTACAGGAATTCACAGCTATTGTTATTTGCGTACACCTCCAGGTTGATTAGGGTAACGTTGTCGCTGACATTGACGACGATCTCGTCGCCACTGGCGGATGGGGTCCCAACAGCGCCGTTTCCCGATGGATCGCCGGTTTCGGTCGCGCCGGGACCGGCTCCACAAGCGACCAGGCTCAGGATCAAGGAGCCTGCCAAAAGTCCGCTCATAACTTTTCTAAATAGTTTCATTTTCTTCAATTCCCTCCTGTTGTCTTGTCTGTAATTTTCATAGCAGATTACTAAGCTAGTCGATGGTTGGGACCCACATTGCCCAATATCCCCTAACGGCCGCACGATATGTGTCTATAATTATTCACCTCTCTCCTTCGCGGATTATCAGCGCACTAGGCAGGGATGCTTTGAGTCGTAGGTCCAGTTTGGAATAAGATACTGCATGGCCATGGAATCGTCCCGTTCGCGAAAACAGGCCGGCATGGAGCAGTAGAGCTGATGGGCCCGCTCCACCGCGCCCATATCCACCTCCACCCCCAAGCCCGGGGCGTCGGGGACCTTGATGCACCCGTCTTCGAACTGCAGGGGTGCCTGAGTGAGGTACTGGCCGTCCTGCCAGATGTAGTGGGTGTCGATGGCGGTGATCTCCCCCGGCGCGGCGGCAGCGCACTGGACAAAGGTGGCCAGGGTGATGTCGAAGTGGTTATTGGAGTGGATGCCCCAGGTCAGACCCCAGTCGTTCATATCCTGTGCTACCCGCAGGCTGCCGTCCATGGTCCAGAAATGGGGGTCGGCCAGGACGATGTCCACACTCTTTTCCACCAGACTGTGATACAGTTGCCGGAAGTTTACCGCGAACATGTTTGTTGCCACGGGGATACCGGTAGCCATCTTGAACTCGGCGTTGGTCTCCCGGCTGGAGAAGCCGGACTCCGGCCCCACCGGGTCCTCCGCGTAGCTCAAGGCCCACTTGGCGTCCCGGCAGGCAACGATGGCCTCCTCCAAGCGCCAAGCTCCGTTGGGATCAATGTTGATGTTCCCCTCGGGGAAGCGCCGCTTCAATGCCTTGACGGCCTCCATCTCCTCCCCGCAGGGGAGCACGCCGCCCTTGAGTTTGAAGTCTCGGAAGCCATACTTGGCCTGGAGAGTCTCGGCCTGTTCCACGATGGCCTCAGGGGTGAGCATCTCGGTATTCCGCAGGCGGAACCAGGGGTCGTCGCTGTCGCCCTCATCCCGGTAGGGCAGGTCGGGCCGGGCCCTGGCGCAGTCGCTAACATAGAAAAGGTAGCCCAGGAACCGCACCCGGTCCCGCTGCTGGCCGTTGGCCAACAGCGCACACATGGGCAACCCCATGAACTTGCCCAGCAGATCCAGCATGGCCATCTCCACCGCGCCCTCGGCCTGGACCACATACTTGAGGTTGCTGATATCCAGGCTCTGGATACCCTCGCCGTTGTCACCCGCTTCCCGGCGGCCGCGACGAAAGGCGGATAAGCTTTGCACCACTGCGCGGTAATTGCCGATAGGCTGGCCCACTACCAGAGGGATGTACCGTTCAAGCTCTGTCCGGGTGTGTTCACCGCCGTGGATTTCACCGACGCCCTGATTCCCGCTACTGTCGGTGAGGATCACCAGGTTCCGGATAAAGTAGGGTGCATGGGCCCCAGAAAGTGTCATAAGCATGCTGTCATAGCCGGCCACGGGGACAACCCGCATCTGTGTAACCACCGGCGTTGTCGCACCCATTCTAACCTCGCCTCGCTTTCGCTCGGATTTTGCAGTATCATTCTACAAAAAAATTTTTCAAGTTTCTATTTGTAAAAAGCCTAAAATCAGTCTTTTGAAATTTACAGATCTGTGATTGGCTCAAAATTTGAAATGAAATATTTCGAATATTTATTTTTCGAAATTATTATTTCATATCGAATGTGCAGATTTCCAAATTACAACTTCTATTTTGTATATTTTGCATAAAAATGATCGCTTGATTTCTACAATAGAGTCCCTTCAACACGACCAGCGAGTTTACCCCATAAAAAAGAGACATCCCCAGGCATACCCGCCAGGAAAATGTCTCTTTTATCTATCAATGTTTAATATGGTGCCAGTTTCAAAGGAGCGTTCCGTTGGTCAACCCATACTGCTTCATCCGCCGCCAAAGGGTAGTCTTGCTGATACCCAGCTCGGCTGCCGCGGCGGCCCGGCTGCCGCAGTGTTTCCGCAGGGCTTCCAACAGCGCGGCCTCCTCTGGGGATCTCGCCTCCATCTCCGCAGGGGATAGTCTGTCCCGAACCGGAGCCGAGTAGAGCTGCTCCAACAGCCGGCGTACATATTCACCATGGACAGTCCTTGTGGACGTCGTGAGCACCATACGCTCCAGAAAGGCCTTCATCTGGATGTAGTTACCCGGCCATGGGTATTCCATCAGAACCCGCCGAGACTCCTTGGTGAGCACTACATAGCGATCCAGCCGGGTTACGCAGTCGTCCAGGCACATGTCAATGGCCTGCTCCAGATCTTCCGGCCGGGTGCGCAGGGGGGGCAGCTCCAGTAGCATGGGCGCAAGGACATAGTACAGATCCCAACGAAACTGTCCCGCTATGGCGCATGGTAGCAAACTGCCGTCTAGTGAGGCGATCACTCGCACATTTGTCGAGCGGGGTAATTCATCTATCCGAGTCTGGACAACGGATTCCTCCAGCAGACGGAGCAGGAACTCCTGGCCCTCGGGTTTCAGGGCGTCTATCGCGTTTAGATACAGCGTCCCCTCGTTGGCCTCCAGGGCCGCAGCGGCCAACGCCTCCGTCTGGCTGGGCCCGCCCGCGGCACAGCGGAAGGTTACGAATGGCCCCTGAGCGACGGAGCTGGCGTTATGGATGCCCTTGGCAAAAAGGGACTTCCCGCTCCCCACCTCGCCTTGGAGCAGAATGGGCTGACTGGTTTCGGCGAACGCTTGTGCAGTGCGGATCACTTTCTGCATGGCCCGACTGGCATGGTTGATATTCTCAAAGCGGCCGTGGGCCAGATAGCGGTGGAGCCGGTAGCGTTCCCGCAGAGCCCGGGCACCCTGCCGCTCTATCTTGTTCATCTCGTAAAAAGAGAACACCATTCCACCTGCAGCGTCCCAATTAGCCATGGGGGCGGCATTCGCCACCACACGGAGACCGGCCAGTTCTAGCACGGAGAAATAGAGCTCCTGCTGCTGGGTCAGGGCGTCTTTCCAAAACTCGGCATCCTCAGCCGGCATCAGCTCTGTCAACTGCCGGCCCATAAGGGTGTCCTGACTCTGGTTCAGCAGCTTGCAGGCCATATCGTTGGCGCAGACAATGTTCCCCCGGGCATCCAGTTCGATGATTCCGTTGAAGGAATAGTCCAACAGTACCTGCAGATGGGCGGTGTTCCGCCGCTCCATATCGGAGGCAAACCCCAGGTCCCTGGCCATGCGGAGCGTCTCCCAGAGGGAGTCCTCGCTCCCCTCAAAGAAGAGAGTACGCTTGCCCAGCCGACGGCAGTATGCATTGACAAAATCGCCGCCCAAGATCACATCCATCCCGTCGGCAACCGCCCGTTCTGCCTCCTGTTCCATCTCCGCATCCTTTGCTACAAAATAGATGTATAGCTCAATACCCAAAATATCTTCGAATCCCTGGATATTGCCCACCATATTGGAGAATGTAACCACGCCGACCCTAGGTCTGGCCACATGGGGCACCAGGCTCCTGGCCCTGTGGAGCAGCCGGGCGATTTCCAGGCCGGTCAGCCGGATCTCCGCAATCGGAAAGTCCGTCTTTTCCCGGAGGATGGAGGCATGTAGCCCCCTCGCTACCACAATATCCGCCCCCAGCTTTCTAGCATCCGCCGCCACATCCAGAATCTGTTCCGTGACAGCATACTGATTCAGCACCACCTTCATGCCCAGCTGGCGGGCAATCCTGCCCGCCTGCGCCACCATCTCCGGCCGCGGCAGAATTAGTGCAAAATTTGCCATACTGTCCCTCCTTTCACCCCTTCTTCTTAAGAGATTATAGCCCCATTCCGAATGCCTGTAAAGAGAAAGCGTGCGGGAATAGCCAAACAGGCCGAAGCGGTATGCCGCTTCGGCCTGTTTGCCGTGGATTGTGCTCCAAATTTACCGCACCAGGCAGGGCCGCTTGGGGTCGAACTTCCAGCCGGGGATGAGGTACTGCATGCCCGCAGCGTCGTCGCGGCCGCCCAGGCAGTTGTCCTGATAGAGTTTGTGGGCCTTCATGAGCTGCTCCCGATCCAGCTCCACTCCCAGGCCGGGCCGCTCCGGCAGATCGATGCAGCCGTCCAAAATCTGCAGGGACTGTTTGGTGAGACGCTCCAGTCCCTCCTGCCAGATCCAGTGGGTGTCGATGCCGTTGAGCTTTCCGGGCACGGCGGCGGCGCACTGGGTCATCATGGCCAGGGAAATGTCGAAGTGGTTGTTGGAGTGGCAGCCCCACATCAGGCCGAAATCGTTGCACATCTGTCCCACCCGGACGGAGCCGGCCATGGTCCAGAAGTGGGGGTCGGCCAGGGGGATGTCTACGCTGTGCAGGGCGATACAGTGGCGCATCTGCCGCCAGTCGGTGTCGATCATGTTGGTGGCGGTGGGCATGCCGCTCTCCTGGCGGAACTCGGCCATGATCTCCCGGCCGGAGAAGCCGTTCTCCGCGCCGCAGGGATCCTCGCAGTAGGCCAGAACCTTTTTCAGCTCGGGGGCCAGGGCCAGCGCGTCCTTCAGCAGCCAGCCGCCGTTGGGATCCAGGGTGATGCGGGCCCTGGGGAAGGCCTCCTTCAGAGCCTGTACGGCCTTGAGCTCCTCCCTGCCCTCCAGCACACCGCCTTTGAGCTTGAAGTCCTCAAAGCCGTACTTGTCATAGGTGGCCTTGGCCAGAGCCACGATGGCGTCGGGGGTGAGAGCCTCCTCATGGCGCAGCCGGTACCAAGCGCAGTCTGCGTCCGGCTCGGAGTGGTAGGGCAGGTCGGTTTTTTTCCGGTCGCCCACATAGAACAGATAGCTCAGGAACCGCACCCGATCCCGCTGGATGCCGTCGCCCAGCAGGGCTGCCATGGGCACCTCCAGATACTGGCCCAGCAGATCCAGCAGGGGGGTCTCCACGGCGGTGACCACGTGGACTCCGGTGCGCAGATCAAAGGTCTGCTGGCCCCGCACGTCGTCCTTGATGTTGGCGGAGAGCCACTCGTTGATCCTGCGCAGGGTCATCTTGTAGTCGGCCACACTGGTGCCCTCCACCAGGTGCTTCACATCCTCCAGGGCTTTGGTAATCTTCTGGCCGCCGGGCACCTCGCCGATACCGGTGTTGCCCCGGTCGTCGGTGAGCACCACCACATTGCGGGTGAAGTAGGGGGCGTGGGCGCCAGATAGGTTCAGCTCCATGCAGTCCTTGCCCGCCACGGGAAAGACCTCCATGGCAGCGACCTTCGGGGTATTGGACATAGCAATGCACTCCTTTTTGTTTCAAATGGATGGCCTCGGATGGCTGTTGGCAGTGAGCGGCTCCGACGGCTTCCTTTACACAGGAAACACATCTGCAATGGATTCTGAAAGCATTGTACCATGGGATGGAAGAGAAATCAAATTGGATAAACTGAAGGAAGGCTTAAAAAAACTGATCCATAGCGGGCTTTCTCCCATTCCCGCTTATGAATCCCCTGGCCAGGTTCAGTTTTCCGAAATTGCCCGCCGCCCCAAAGGGTGGTACCATACCCCTGAAAGGAGCGAACCGAACCATGGACAAGATTCTCAACCTGCTCAGCCTCACGCCGGGGGAGAAGGAGGCCTTCCTGGCCGCCGCCCCCGGCCTCTCCCAGCGCTTCGCCGCCAGTATCCCGCTGGATACCGCTGACTATGCCGGCACCGAGGTGATCTTGGGCAACCCGCCCCCCGCCGCCCTGAGGCACGCACCCGCTCTGCGCTGACGTCCACACCCGCAGCGCCGGGGTGGACGCCTACACCGCCCCCGGCGTCCTGCCGGAGGGGGTTCTGCTGACCTGCTCCACCGGGGTCTATGGCCACTCAGTGTCGAAGCATCTGTTTGCCATGCTGCTCGCCCTCATGAAGCGCCTGCCCCAGTACCGGGACCAGCAGCGGCAGGCCCAGTGGCGGGACCTGGGCCAGGCCCGTTCCCTGCTGGACGCGGAGGTGCTGATGGTGGGTACCGGGGATCTGGGCACCTCCTTCGCCCGGCTGTGCCGGGCCCTGGGGGCCCATACCACCGGCGTGCGCCGTGATCCCGCCCGCCCCGCCCAGGGCATCCAGCGCATATATGGCCTCTCTGAGCTGGACGAGTTGCTGCCCCGGGCCGACGTGGTGGCCCTGGCCCTGCCCCAGTCGCCGAAAACAGTAGGCCTGTTCGGCCGGGAGCGGCTGCTGCGCCTGAAAGAGGACGCCATTCTCCTCAACGGCGGCCGGGGAAGCGCGGTGGACTGCGCCGCCCTGGCGGAGGTGCTGGAGTCCGGCCGCCTGTGGGGGGCCGGACTGGACGTGACCGATCCGGAGCCCCTGCCGCCGGAGCACCCCCTCTGGCGCCAGCCCCGGGTCCTGATCACCCCCCACACCGCCGGCGGCGACCACCTGCCCGACACCGCCCGCCGCATTGCCGCCATTGCCCTGGACAACCTGGGCCGCTACCTGCGGGGGAAGCCCCTGCGCAACCAGGTACGCTGACTACCGCGTCGCCTGGCCGTATCAACTATTTGAATGTATAAAGATTTCTTACAATATGTTATCATATTGTTATCACACCTAAAAAGGGGGAGGCTATCGTGGCCGTCCATCGTGCAATGCGTTCCTGCCGCCTAGCAGATGATCTTTATCTAAAAGCCAAATATATTGCAACAACCGAAAAACGTTCTTTTAATAATTGGTTGGAAATCATTCTCCAAAAAGAAATCGCAGCTTACGAAAAGGAGAATGGACCGATTTTAGTTCAAACCGATGACCTTTATCAATAACTGTTTCTCTCTGCACATTTAAACCGTCGTTTTTGTGAAAGAGAGGTGTGTCAATGTCACCTCACATCGAACCGTGGCTTTTTAAAAAACCCGTCATGCTCTATGCCCTTGGCAATACCATTATCAAAAAAGATAATGGCAGTCGCATGATAAACGCCTATTTTGTAGAACCAGATGCCAAAATGACACAGCTATCCGATTTGAAGTCTCTCTTGTTGCCGCTGGGACTTCTTCCGATTCTAATTCCAGGGTATCTCTATCAAAATGGATGCCCCAAAGAGCCAGTTCAGACGTGGAGGGAGCACCCAGTTAAGATTGAAACTTTTTATCTTCAGAACTTACAGGAAGCTGCTATCCCTTATGAGATGCCCTTTGGAAAAATTTCTTCATGCCATGATAATCAAGATTTGATTCAGGCGGAATATTTTCATTTTCTTGATAAATCTCTTGAGTCAAAAAGATATTTAATTGCTTCAAGCGAAATTATCCGAACCTTCTTCGCACCCAATAGCAACCTCCTAAATTTTTTATATTCTGAAAAATTCATTTCAGATTATGTTACGTATCACCCATCCTCCGACTGCAAAAAACACGAGCTATTGCTGTCTGATGATACCCCAAAGTCTTTTAGGGGAGATTCTACTCTTCGTTGGCTATACTGGCTACTTTCCTCTGATTCTGCCTACACGGAGTGGAAATCCGTCAAGTCAGCATACCAAGCAAGACAGAGTTTCCAAGCAAAAATCCCATTTCCCCTGTCCGGTCAGTTAAGCTGCCGTGTAATTCCGTACAGGGATAAGTGGATGATTTTGAGCATTAAAGAGCTTAATTTAAAACTACCCAGTCATGATATTGAGGTACGCTCTTAGTTCTGCATCATCACCATCAAGATAGAAAAAGAACTGATCTGAATTATGATATATAAAATACGGTTCTTTAATATATGCAGGCCAAATAGGATAAAACTTTGTTGGATGTTCAGTTAAGAAAATTGCATACTTGAGAAAGAATTTGGCTGTTATCTCTGAAAACCGTTTGATTTGAATTTTGTAAAGATACCATGTCGCAAGTGAGCCTGTTTTTGTTCTCAGCACCTCGGAGACTTCGAGGCCTGTAGGAGGATATCCCAATGGTTTGGATTGTAGTAAATAGTAGGAATCACCAAAGTACGCTTTTGCCCCAGACGGTAGTATCTGCCCCGTCCTTTCATCAAAAAACGAACCCGATGAACTGATCCCAGGCACTTTTGAAGGCCAAAATTTAACCAAATCAGCGGCTGCATTTATATATTCGAGGTTGTATTCACGACTTGGCGTCTCTCCGATATTTAAAAATGTAGTCCCTCCTCGTTCGATGCGCTCAAAGGAATATTCATAGGCTTTGCCAGAATTCGTGGTTATTCTAATTTTATCGCACCGTGCTCCAGAATCGGGTGGGCAAAAAAAGCCCATTTGCAAAGCAAAGGATTCTTTTGCTACTGTGATCCGTAACGGCATCAGATGGCTATTGAGATTTCTAAGCCGCCGGCCATATAAGGGATCGAAATGAGCCTGGCGCTCATCACACTCTTTATTTGGAGAAGACGGATCATGACGAAAGTGTCGTACATTTACGCCCGGTGCCGTAAGCAAAACATTTTGCGCACATAGCTCGCAAACAAAGTAACCACTTTTGGCAGATGCGCCATTTGGATACATTTTACATGCACTCTCGAGACTGATTCGCTTATATCCGATGTCAGCGTCCCATACACATACATGTGATAAAGGCATACAGCTTCACCTCGTAAAAAATATACAAATGCATTATAGCAGAAAATAATTAAATCTGCAACTTTTCAACAATTTTCGAGCGTTAAGAATGGTAATACACTGTCGGATGACCTGTGAATGCATCAAATAGATTGCACTTTGATCTATTGTAAATTTCAGCAGCAAAAGAGCCGACGCAGGAATTTCCTGCGCCGGCTTCTTACATTAATTATTTATCATTTTTCTTCAAATATCGTACCTTCTTCGCCGCTTCCCAATGTATCGCCTCCGCGTTGATCGGCGGTAAAGGGTCACCCCAGGAAATAGGTGCGTCAGCTATCTTTACCTCGACAGGCAGCCCACCGAAGGGGCGCACGGCATTCGGAGTTGAGATACTCAAAAACGTATTTGGGCTGCCTTCAAAATGCAGGTGCAATTTTTGCCCGCACACGGCTTTCTCCCAGGGAATCCTGATTGTTCCCTGCCCACGGCCTTCTTGTACTACGATACCGTCACCTACGATAATCTGAGGAAAATGAAGTTCATAGAGCTTTTTGCAAAAGGGCGCCTTGTCCAGCTTCTGCGCAATGCGCCATAGTCGATCCATGTTACGGCTGTACTCAATGCGCTTTTTCGCACCATCCTTACCGGAGATCCTGTGGCCGAAAATATATTCTTTTTCCTCCAGCGACATGTCTGTACACGCCTGGATTACCGTTGCAAAATTCCGGCGCAAGATCCGCATGGGCGGGTGAGAATCCGATGGTGTCAAATTATCGGATTCGTCGAGCAAGAAAAAGCCTAACTGCTCGCTGGAAACTCCAAATTCTTTCAACAATTTGAAGGAAAAATTTGAATAATCAGACCCGCGGCACGGGTCCTTAAACTGATTTCCAAAACAGGCGATGGGTAATCCCCCGATATCCTTGTTCGCGCCCATGTTCTGCTGCACAAATTCCCTTCGCTTCTGCAAAGCATCCTCAATTTCAATGTGAACGGGGACGCACCTCAGTGCATTTTTCGTCTTTACCTGCTTACTATATTCCAATTTGTCATTCAAAATTTCATCAATTTTCAGGTAGTGACGGTCTGGATGATCTGGGAACGAGCGAAAATCATTCCACCGCAGTCCACGGCACTCCGCGGGGCGCATGCCAGTGTACAATGAGATCAAAATGCCGCAGAATCGACCATCCTCCAGCACATGTTCCGCCGCATACAGCGCCAGACGTCCCTGCTGCCCGATTGTCAAGGCTCGCGGGCAATTATCGCTCAGCTCCGCGTTTGCCACTGCCGGGACTAATATCCTCTGCATCATCAAAGTCGTAAGATTATTTGACTTTTCTCCCGCACGATTTTTTGAAAGAATGTTGTAAGCATGTCCGCATGTAGCGGCGTAGGAAAAGACGTCCCGCAATGACGAGATGATCGTCTTGACGGTGGCTTCTTGGTATTGGCATGCCTTGGCGACCTTGGAGACGGCGTGCAGAATATTTGCCGGAGTAATTTCGGAGATTGACATATCCAGATAGCTTGCAACCTTTTTGATGTAGTCATCGTATTGGCGCAGCGTCGCACAGTTTTCAAAACTGTATTGGTCTCCCTTCTGAATTGCCCAGCGACGATCTTTTGCGATAGAAATGCAGTGCTTTTCCCAATATTTATCCAGGGACATATCTTCGTCAGTTTTAAACACCATGTTAATTTTCCTCCAAATTCAGTTTTGTCGTAATGGAAATGCTGTCACTTGACTTAAAGTTGATAATCAGATCCTTTCCAGTCTCGAGGTTGCCATGCGAAATCTTACTGAGATCTACAGTCAAATCGCCGCTGATTCTACCACCAGGTGTAGCCACAATAGCGTGATCTTCACCACTGCGATTGATTTTGAAATCAAATGCCGCACAGGGTATGCCTACCAACGAGAAGATATAGTGCTCCAACACTGCGGCCAGTTTTGCTAGCTCCCGCGGATCGTCGTACGCACAGTAGTTCCGCGCGAATACGCTTTCGGGTGCGTTGCCGCATAGATAACGGATCTCTTCCGCATCACATCCGCATGATTCCAATGTCGATCTGAAAGTGGCTCTTAAAGTTCGTTCTGAATTTTTCGTCAAACTCTTTAACTCTGTCTGTTTTGAGAAATCGAAGCTTTTGAAAAATCCTTTTAACCACCGATCAAACTCGTCGGGGCGCATCCGCCGTGCCGCGTTTTTGAAGCTACGCATAAACGGCGCATTTTCTTGTACGTTCGGCGCATTGTTCTTTACCTTGTGGTAAAGCTTTGCCATCGTCGGCGACAGTGGAATAGTCCGTCGCCGCGGCCCATTTAACTCTTCGGTACGATAGACTTCTCCTGCAGACCTTGCCTCTGCCGAAATTTCAATAGCAACAACTCCCGTATAGGTGTTTGAGAAGGAAAATGATCCCCACGTTAACGCACACAGCTCGTTGATCGTGATGCCTGTAGTCAACATCAAGATTAAGCCCAAATATAGGTAGCCGTGGTTACTCTCAAGATTTTCGGCGCAACTCGCAATAATCCGCCTTGCCTGAGCGTGCGTCAGAATGTTTTTCTCGAAATGCCGACTCGCGTCCCGCGGGCCAACGACTGTGCGGCGGTTTCCCATGGTAAAAGTGTCTATGAAGTGCTCTGAGATCAAATGGTGAGCTTGCTCATACGCAATCAATGCCCGGAAGGCGCAGATTTGCCCATTGATTTGATAACTAGAGAACCCACCTTCGCGCAAATGAAAGGCGAACATCTCTTGTGTAATCGCACAAAAAGGCGTCCAACCGAGTTTGCTCACGAGCAGATCAAGCAGTTTCTTGTGCTCCTTTTTAGTAGAATTTGCCCACTTCATATCCAGGGCGACCCGATCAAAGTCCGCCGCGATCAACGCGCCCAGCGGCAGATTCTGAGCAAACTTTTTCCGTAACGAACATCCCGCTTTTGTGTTGGGATCAAAGGCGCACCGGAGGCACTCGGGAACCAATGTGCGCACATACTCCTCCAGTCCAATTGCATCAGGTGCGCGGAAAATATGTCCCTTGTGTTCATAGCAAACGCGTCCTGCACCATCGATGTGCACCCCATCGCTGGAGCGCAAGGAAAGAAATACCGTGGGCCCCGCCTTGCGCGCCTCCACGCGGTAAGTGACAATTACGCCAAAGAAATCGATACTGCTAACCTTCATATATTAACCCTCATTCGGCACAGTGGCCGGAGGGGAGGTATTTAAATTTTAGTTATTATAATCGTGGGGTTATTTCTCCTTTCGAGCGAGCAATTCGTACTCTCGCATATATTAAAATCTCTTACAGCGGCTCCCTCCCCTCCGTCCACGCCCGCGCCTGCGGCAATGAAGCAGTAGTAACTAGCCTTTTTTTAGTAAAAAAAAGACAAAGTCACCCTAAGGTAACCTTGTCTCAAAAACATGTGGTGTCTTCAAATCGGAAAGAGGATAAACTTCTTCCCCTAATAAAAATACTTCGTAATTATACTTCTACGATACCATATTTTCTGATCATGTCAACCCCCTTTGCAGGACAAATTTTTCGTTCTTTTTAGAAATGCTATTGGATGCGTTTTATGGGGCAAAAAATAAAGTGTGCAATCATTGCACACTTTATTTTTTACTGCATCATCAATTCCTTTTTTCAATAGTTCCTTTTCCACTGGTGTTAACTGGCGCTGTCCATTTTCGATTGCCCGCTTACATAAAAACTTGACTCCTTGTTCTGGCATATTTCTCTCCTTATGGTCCTTTGGCTTTTCAACCGTTTCACGTCTGCTAGCAGCTCATCTATCCTATTTTTAGTATACCGCATCCGCCCCCATCTTTCAAACACCACCCACCCCCGCGCACACCCCCTCGATTTTTGACCCCTCCCGTGCCTGAACCACCCGCCAAACACCCCGTTTACAGGTCAAATTTTTGCCTGATGCGCATCATCCTCAAACCCACAAACCCTTACGCCGCAACGGCTTTAAGTCCTTGCCGATAGGGACTCTCTGGATTGGAAGGACTACGACGCGGACACCATCTGCAAGCGCGTGACCTCCAAGGTCCAGCCCGGCAGCATCGTGCTGTTCCACAACGCCGCGCTGCATACACCGGAGGCGCTGCCCGCCATCCTCACCTGCCTCATCAACGATGGCTACACTGTGGTGCCCATCTCCCGGCTGATCCTGCCCCAGCCCTACACCATCGACCACACCGGTCGGCAGTTCCCTGCGGAAGAATTGTCTTAAAAATGCCAAAATGCACTTGTTTTTCAATAAGCGGAAATGCGGCGGAATTAGACCTACCCTCAAAAAGGGCAGGACCGACACCCACTGTCCATGCAGCGGTTGTCGGTCCTGCCCCGTATAAGGAAGGGGGTTAGATCATATACTTCAGAACATCTTGTACTCGTTCAGAGCCATGGCCACGTAGCTGATCATGGTGTTGATGTTGGGGTGCTCCTCCAGACCCTTGCGGACCACACCCACCACCTCGTCGGTGACAGCCTCCAGATTGAACTCCTCGTTAAGATGGGTGTAGATACGCCCCCACTCCGGCTGGTCGTGGAGGCTCAGGATCACCTTTTCTCCCGTGCACAGGGCCGCGGGCACAAATAGCCATACTTGTATATGCAAAGCTCTACAACTATGATTTTTGCATAAATTGCTTGTGTTTAGTTGTATGAGCATGTATAATATATATAGATCGTCAAAGGTGCCGGATGCAGGGCAGCCGCGGCTGCCGCTGCGTCATTTTCATTTCTCCCGTTTTGTCATTTTGCTCAAAAATTGAGCCTCGATCATTCTTTTGGAGGACACAACACTATGGACCGTGCTGCGATGCTCACTCTTGACAAAGCCAATGCCAAACCTCTGCACATTCAAATCGAGGAATCCATCCTCCAGAAGCTGGAATCCAGAGAGTGGGCGCCCGGCAGGCTGATCCCCTCCGAAAACGAGCTGAGCCATATCTACGGTGTCAGCCGCACCACCGTGCGCAACGTTATCACCAAGCTGGTGCAGGAGGGACTGCTGTTCCGCATCCCCGGCAAGGGCACCTATGTGGCTGAGCCCAAGATCGTGGCTCACTCCCTGACCTACGCCGGTATCCGTGAGCAGATGGAGCAGATGGGCTACGAGGTCTCCACCCGTCTGATCTCCATGGGTCTGGAAACTGTGGACCAGAAGATCATGGAGCACTTCCCCGGTCTGGACGACCCCCACTTCTATGTGGTGCGCCGTCTGCGCATGCTGAAGGGCGAGCCCCTGAGCATTCACATCTCCTACCTCCCCCACGCCTACTGCCCCGGCATCGACCAGTACGACCTCAGCAGTGAGCAGCTGTGTACCGTGCTGAGCCGCGTGTACGATCTGAACCGTGCCAAGGCGGTCGAAACGCTGGAATCCGTGGCAGCCAACTCCACGGAGGCCTCCCTGCTGAACATCTTCCCCGGCCAGCCGCTGCTGCTGCTGCAGGACCGCATCCTGGATGCCAGCGGCCGCACCTTTGAGTACAGCAAGGTGGTGTTCCGCGGCGAGAAGATCAAGATCACCATGGAGATCTGACGCCGCGTCTCACAGAATACAGCAAAAAGCATCCATCCTTTCGGATGGATGCTTTTTTTGTTGCAGGAGGAGGACACCCATCGGGGGTGTCCTCCTCCTGCCTTTTCTGTTCCCCTGCCGCCCCATGTTAACGGCAGGTCCCCCATCAGCGTGAAGCCTGCGCCGCACTCAACCGGTGAAGCCGCCGCCCACATCCTGCCCCAGACCGCAGGTATAGACCCACTCCACCGTGTCGCCGTCCTGTAAGGCGTACCGCGAGCAGCCGTAGTTGGGATACCAGCCGTTGACGGCATACATCCAGCCGGACTCGCTGCCCGCATCGAACTCATAGAGGTTGCCGATGCCCTCGATATACGCGCTGTTGTATACCGGCGTGAAGCTGGATTCCATGTGGATCCTGTTCTCGCGGCACACCCGCTGCAGAACATCGTAGACGCTCTCGCCCTGGGAGAAGGTGACCTCCGTGGCGGGCAAAAGCACGCCGTCATCAGGCACCAGCGGTTTCTTACTGTCGGCGCACTTATCCCAGTTATCCAGGATCGTGGCGCAGGAGATGGAGATGGTACACGTCAGCTGGGTGCCGGTATCCACCACCGCGTCGTCCGGCTCCACCGGCGCGGGCTTGCCATCGGGCACGGGGTCGGTCTGGTACTGGTCCTTCCCCTCCGTCTGCTGGGCGCCGCCTGGCGGCGTATCCGCTGCGCCGCCCTGGACGCCGCAGCCCGCCGGCAGCAGCAACAGTACCGCCAGCAAAAGCGCCGCAATGGGCGATTTTTTCTGTTTCTTCATCATGCGATTCTTTCCCCTCAGTTTCTTTCGCGCGTTAAAGCGCCGCGCAGGGTTGTTTTTCACAGGCGCTCGCCGCCCAGATACACGGCCTGCCGCGCCAGCGTGTCATCGCACACCACAAAGTCGGCAGGCAGCCCGTCGGCGATGCTGCCGGTCTCCCCCGCCCTGCCGATCTCCCTTGCGGGGATGGCGGTGGCGGCCAGGACTGCCTGCTCCACAGGGACGCCGAAGGCGGCGGCGTTCCGCATGCAGTCGTACAAATTGGCAGCGCTGCCGGCGATGGTGCCGTCGGAGAGCCTCGCCACGCCGCCGGAAAGGAACACATCCTGTCCGCCCAGCGTGTACCGTCCGTCCGGCATGCCGCAGCAGCGCAGCGCGTCGGAGATGAGGCAGACGCGGTTTGGGAACAGCCTGAACGCCATGCGCACGGCGCTGGGATGGACGTGGTGGCCGTCGCAGATCAGCTCCGCCGTGACGCTCTCCCGCTCCGATGCCGCGCCGATGGGACCCGGGCGTCGGTGGTGGATGCCGGGCATGGCGTTATAGAGATGGGTCAGATGGGTGGCTCCCGCGTCAAAAACGGCGGCGGCCTCCTCGTAGGAGGCATCGGTGTGGGCCACGGAGACGGTACACTTTTCCGATGCGCGGCGGGTGAATTCCACCGCGCCGGAAAGCTCCGGCGCCACATCTGCGATGCGCAGCAGGCCCTCCGCCGCGTTGTACAGGCGGGCGAAGGCGTCGTAGTCCGGCAGACGGAGATACGCCGCGTTCTGCGCGCCCTTTTTCTTTTCGGAGAAGAAAGGCCCCTCCATCTGGATGCCCAGCAGGCGGGCGCAGCCCTTCGGCGCGATGCGGTGCAGCCGCACCGCCGTGCGGAACGCCGTTTCCAGCACGTCGTAGGGCAGCGTCATGGACGCGGGAGCAAAGGACGTGACGCCGTTTTTTGCCAGATAGGCGGCCATTTTTACAAGGCCGTCGTAGTCCCCGTCGGAGAAGTCCGCGCCGGAGTTGCCGTGGGTGTGTACATCCACCAGTCCGGGGATGACCCGCGCGCCGCGAAGGTCCACGCCCTCCCCGTCCGCCGCGTCCGCCAGCACGTGGGCGAACCGGCCGTCCTCCACAGAGAAGCCGCCGGAGACAAAACGGCCGCCCACAAAAATCAAACCGTTTTCAAACCGCATATCACACCTCCGGCAGACTGGCTGCCGCCACAGACTGGCCCACGCGGCGGAACTGCTCGTCCGGCAGGGTCACGGAAACGCGCAGCGCCGGATACTCCTCCGCCAGCACGCGGCGGCACTCGGATACGATGAGCTCGCCGCCGATGCCGGAGGCCACGCGGCCCAGCACCATCAGATTTTTCAACTCATACACCCCCGCGTACAGCGGCAGGGTGTGGCCCAGATACACGCCGATGTCACGGAAAATGGCCAGCGCCCGGGGATCGCCCGCCGCGGCCAGCTCCTGCACGGCGCTGAGCTTTTCGGCGGGGGTCAGCATCTCCGGCAGCGGAATACCGGCGGCAGGAGCCAGTCGGATCACGGCGTCCTGCGAGAAATACTGCCCGCCCACGCCGGTGTCGCCAGACCAATCGTCCTTCGCCGCCTGCGGGCTGAGGTCCACGGGGGCAAAGGCCAGCTCGTTGAACCAGCCCAGGATGCGGCCCTCCCCGTCCACGTAGCCTGCGGCCTGGCTGGTGCCCATGGCGAGGCCCATGACGCAGGTGTCCCGCAGGCTCATGGCTCCCGCCAGTGCCGTGACATCGCCGTCGTTGGCCACCGCCACCGGCACGTTCCCCAGCGCCGCGGCGGCGCGGGTATAGATGGTGCGGACCAACTCGTGCTTTTCCGGAGGCACCTGCACGAACAGAGACGACACCATGGGGGAATCATTCAAAATCACACCGGCGGAGGATACGCCGATGGCATCCACCCGCGGCAGATGGGCTGCCGCCGCACGGAGCGCCGACAGGATGCCGTCGTAGTGGTACTGGGGGTCCGGCTGCGTCTTGGGGTGCCAGACCACCTCCTCGGCATAGACCATTTCGCCGTTGATAACGGCGGAGACCTTCCGGTCGGAGCCGCCGGCGTCGAAGCCGATGCGGCAGCCGCCCAGGTGGCCGCCGATCTTCCGCGCGCCGCTGCGGGCGGCGGGAAAGTCCCGCTCCGCCACGGATTCCAGCGTGAAGGGACGCCGGAATACCGTCTCCATCAGCGATGCGTCAAAGGCCCGGGAGCCGTGGGACCCGTATATATCCGCCAAGCGGCGGGTCAGGCCGTCACAGCCGCAGATACGGACCCGCCAGCCGCCCACGCTCCACAGCAGCAGCTTCACGGTGCGCTCCAAAAAGCGCAGGTCGGCGGGGTCTGTCACGCCCCGCAGGCGGGTATCGAACACGGCCACCTGGCCCTCCTGCCGCTCCACGGCGATGCGGACGGGGCAATGGGCCTCCTTCAGATAAGCGTCCCGCCACGGAGCAAAGGGCAGGTACGCCGCGTCCAGGGCGGGACGGTTCTTCACCGCGCAGGGGACGCCCAGGTAGGCGGCGCCCATCACGCCTTCATGCCGCTCCAGGCGGCCTCGTCGCAGATCAGCGTCACGTCGGGGTGGAATTGCAGGATGGACGCAGGCACCCAGGGGGTCACGGGGCCGCAGAACGCCCTGCGCAGGATGTCCGCCTTGTCGGCGCCGGTGACGATCATCAGCACGCGGCGGGCCGCCATCACCGTGCCCACGCCCATGGTGTAGGCGGCGGTGGGCACCTCATCCCCGCCGGCGAAGAAGCGGGCGTTGGCCCGCCGCGTGGACTCCGTCAGCGCCACCTCGTGGGTGCGGACGGGGAAATGGTCGCAGGGCTCATTGAAGCCGATGTGGCCGTCATGGCCCAGACCCAGCAGCTGGAGATCCACGCCGCCCAGCTCCTCGATGGTGCGCTCGTAGCCGTCGCACATGGCGTCCACGTCCGTGGTCATGCCGTCCGGCACCCAGGTGTTCTCCGGCCGGATGGAGATGTGGTCGAACAGGTTCTCCTGCATGAAGCGACGGTAGCTCTGGGGATGGTCGGGGGCAAGGCCCTTGTACTCGTCCAGATTCACGGAGCGGACACGGGAAAAGTCCATGAGCCCCGCCTGCTCCCGCCGGATCAGCTCCCGATACAGGGGGATGGGGGTAGCACCGGTGGCCAGACCCAGCACGCAGGCGGGCTTGGCGCACACCGCCTGCTGGAGCTGGTCCGCCGCCAGACGGCCCGCAGCCTCGGCGTCCGCCGCCTTCAAAACCTTCACATGGTACATAACGATTCTCCTTTATTATATGCAGGGAGGGACGCCGCTTTCGCGCCCTCCGCCGGTTCCTTGCCCGTAGCATACACCATCCGCGGGGAAAAATGCAAGTGCCTTCTCCGGATGGGTTGGGAGAGAGGAGCCCTGCGGGGTCTCCCTCCCCCCTGTGCGCATCCTTCAGGCGTCTTTATTTTGCAGGACGGCGGGACGGATGATAAGGCGCTTTTGCTCTGCCAGCGTTTCGTCCATTTCTTGCGTTTTATGTTAATAATTCGTTAGGAAAACTACGGTTCCGTACTTGAAACTCCGCATACTTCATGCTATTATTGTAATATTTTCGAGAATTTTCGGCATAAATGCCAAAAATTGCGGAGCTTCCCGCGTATAACAGGGATTTCTATGGAAAAAGTATAGGGCGCGCACTGCCACCCTTTTCCAGCGCATACAGATATTTCCAGAGGCACAGGAAGGCGTTTCCAATTTGTCCTGCAGGCGTGTAGGATGCGTCTGTTTTTGTCCGCACAGGGTGGGCAGGGCTGTGGACGGTGCAAATTCCCTGCAAAACCAGAATTTTTCCTGAAAATATCGTTTTTTCGCCGCATTGTGATTTCTGCAACAGACGTGCGGCGTTTCCCCTGCTATCATACATCAGATATTCCATTGGAAAGGAGACCGCACATGGCCTATATGCGTTTGGGCGATCTGCTGATCGCCGCCGGCGCCATCACCGAGGAACAATTGCAGACCGCCCTGCAGACCCAGAAGCAGAGCGGTCAGCGTCTGGGCGACGTGCTCATCGACAGCGGCATTATTACCCAGCGGCAGCTCATCGACGCTTTGCAGATGCAGTTGGGCGTGGACTATATCGACCTGACCCGCGTGTCTATTCCGGTGGAGCTGGCCAAATATGTGCCCCGCGCCATCGCTAAGAAGTACTGCGTGGTGCCGGTGAAGCTGGTGAAGGACGAGCTGTACGTGGCGATGAGCGATCCTCTGGACTTCGTGGCTCAGGAGGAGCTGAAGGCCGCGTCCCGCAGGCAGATCGTGCCCATGATCGCCACCCGCCGCGCCGTGGAGCAGGCCATCGCCACCCTGTACGGCAACGAGGGAACCGCACGCGTCATCGAGGAGATGAAGCGGGCGGCCGGCGACAACGGCCGCGACATCGTGCCCGCCCAGATGACGGGCGGCCGCGAGGACGCCGACGCCGCGCCCACGATCCGCTTCGTCAACTCCCTCATCGAGCGGGCGTTCAACGAGCGGGCCAGTGACATCCACCTGGAGCCCCAGGACGGGGAGATGGTGGTGCGTATGCGTATCGACGGACTGCTGCACAGGATGCTGACCGTCCCCGCCAATTTGCAGAATACCGTGATCTCCCGCCTGAAGATCATGGGCGGCATGAACATCTCCGAGCGCAAGATCCCCCAGGACGGCCGCGCTATGGTGCATATCCACCAGCACGAGCTGGACCTGCGTATCTCCTCCATGCCCACCATCTACGGCGAGAAGGTGGTGCTGCGTCTGCTGGACAAGTCCCGCCGCGACATCAGTAAGGAAGCCATCGGTCTCACCGGTGACGACCTGCGGAAGTATGAGGCCCTGCTGCAGAACAGCTCCGGCGTGATCCTTATCGTGGGCCCCACCGGCTCCGGTAAGTCCACCACCATGTGCGCCATGCTGCAGGAGCTGTGCAGCGAGGAGACCAACATCATGACGCTGGAGGACCCTGTGGAATACGACATTCCCGGCGTCAGCCAGTGCCAGATCAATGAAAAGACCGGTATGACCTTTGCCGCGGGCCTGCGCGCCATCCTGCGCCAGGACCCCGATATCATCTCTGTGGGCGAGATCCGCGACGGCGAGACAGGTTCTATCGCCATCCGCTCCGCCATCACCGGACATCTGGTGCTGTCCACGCTGCACACCAATGACGCCGTATCCGCCATCCCCCGCCTGGTGGACATCGGCGTGGAACCGTACCTCATCGCCAACGCCCTGCGCGGCGTCATCTCCCAGCGGCTGGTGCGGCGCATCTGTCCCCACTGCAAAAAGCCCTACCGCCCCTCCGATGAGGAGCTGTCGCTGCTGAAGCTGCCCGCCGATGCGGACATCACCTTCTACCGCGGCGAGGGCTGTCCCGAGTGCCGCCACACCGGCTTCCACGGACGCCGCGCGGTGTTCGAGATCCTGACCGTCAATGACAAGCTGCGCCGCCTCATCAGCCAGGGCGCCGACTACGACGCGCTGCTGAAGGCCGCGGCTGACACCGATTTTACGTCCATGCGGGACAACTGCCGCGCACTGGTGCTCTCCGGCGAGACCACCGCTGCCGAGGCCGCCCGCGCCATCCACTCCACCATCGACTGAAGAGGAGCCTATGCTTTCACTGGATCAGCTCATTGAGAAGGCGCGCGCCATGCGGGCCTCCGACGTTCATATCGTCTGCGGCCTTCCGGCGAAATGCCGTGTAGACGGAAACGTTACCGACCTCACCGGCGAGGTGCTCACCGCCGCCGACTGCGAGATGCTGGCCCGTGAGCTGGCCGGTGCGGAATACGAGACCATGGCGGACATCGGCGAGCTGGACATGGCCCGCTCGTTCCCCGACGGGGGACGCACCCGCGTCAATCTGTTCCGCCAGCAGGGCAGCGTCTCCGCCGCCATCCGTCTGCTGGCCGACCATATCCCCTCGCTGGACGAGCTGTCCCTGCCGCCTGTGGTGGCGGATTTCGCCTCCTACCGCAGCGGCATCGTGCTGGTCACGGGCGAGACGGGCTCCGGCAAGTCCACCACGCTGGCGGCCCTGCTGGACCGCATCAACCACACCAGAAACGCCCACATCATCACGCTGGAGGACCCCATCGAGTACGTCTACGTGCCGGATCGCTGCATCGTGAACCAGCGGGAGATCGGCGCGGACACCCGCTCCTATGCCGATGGCCTGCGGGCCATCCTCCGCGAGGACCCCGATGTTATCCTCATCGGCGAGATGCGGGACCTGAACACCATCGAGACGGCGCTGACCGCCGCGGAAACAGGCCATCTGGTGTTCGCCACCCTGCACACCAACTCCGCTGCCGACGCGGTGGACCGCATGGTCAATGTGTTCCCCGCCGCCCAGCAGCAGCAGATACGTCTTCAGCTGTCCACTACCCTGCGGGCCGTTCTGTCCCAGCAGCTGCTGCCCCGGCGGGCCAGCAGCGGGCGCGTCGCCGCCTGCGAGATCATGGTCGTGACGGACGCCATCCGCAACCTCATCCGTGAGGGAAAGACCCCCCAGATCGAGAGCTTCATCACCCTGAGCGGGCGAAACGGCAGCATCACTATGGACCAGGCCCTGCGCCAGCTGGTACAGCAGGGCACCGTGGCCTTCGACACCGCCGTGGCCTACGCCCGGGACCGTGAGGCGTTCCAGAGCGCCCGCAGCTTCTGACCCTACCCCCCTTCCGACACACAAAGCGAGGTGAACTTCCTTGACCACCTATAAGTACAAAGGCGTGTCCCCCGACGGCGCCAGGGTATCCGGCGTCATCAAGGCCTACGATGAGTTTGAGGCCGTGTCCCAGCTGCGGGAGACGTGCTCTGTGGTCACGAAGATCGAGGCCGTGCCGGAGCAGAAGGAGGGCGGTGTCAGCTTCGGCTCCCGCCGCATCAAGGCCAAGGAGCTGGCCATCCTCTGCTCCCAGTTCGCCATCATCCTGACCTCCGGACTGCCCATCGACCGGTGCGTGGAGATGGTGGCGGCCCAGGCCCGCAGCCGCGAGATCCAGCGGGTGCTGGAGCATGTGGCCGAGGATGTCAGCGGCGGATACAGTCTGGCCCAGAGCTTTACCAACGCCGGCACCGCTTTCCCCGTCACGTTTATCGAGACCATTCGGGCCGGTGAGCAGTCCGGCACGCTGGAGCTGTGCTTCGACCGGCTCCACAAATACTATGACAAATCCGCCAAGACCCACGCCAAGCTGGTCAGCACCCTGACGTACCCCGTGCTGGTGCTGATCGTGGCGGCCATTGTGTTCATGGTCATCATGCTGTTCGCGGTGCCCATGTTCACCTCCGCCTTTGCCGAGCTGGGCAGCGACCTGCCGCCCATCACCAAGGGGCTTATCGCCGTTTCCGACTTCTTCCTGCACTACTGGTGGGTGTTTGTGCTCATGATTCTGGCGTTCTGCATCGTGAGGCTGCTGCTGCGCCGCAGCGACCAAGGGCGAATGTTCCTGGCGGCAGGCAAGCTGAAGCGCTCCCCGCTGAAGCGGCTGCACCAGATAAACGCCTCCGCCCAGTTCGCCTCCACCATGGCCACCATGCTGGCCGCCGGTCTGCCCGTCACCCGCAGTCTGGAGGTGACGGCGGGCGTCATCAACAACTTCCTGTTTTCCGACTCCGTCCGCCGTGTGCGGCAGGGCGTGGAGCAGGGCCGCGATCTGGCGGGCTGCATGGCCGCCGATCCCACGTTTCCCCGTCTGCTGACGGAAATGACCGGCGTGGGCGAACGCTCCGGCAACATGGAGCAGACCCTCACCGTCATCGGCGACTACTTCGACAACGAGGTCAGCGTCACCACCCAGCGGCTGCTGTCGTTGATGGAGCCGGTCATCACCATCGCGCTGGCGGTCATCACCGTCATTCTGCTGCTGGCCGTCTACCTGCCTATGTTCACCATGTACGGCAGCATCGCCTAAGTTCGTTGTATCCCGCCTTCCCTCAACCCTAAACAGGCGGCTACATAAATAAATTATTATATAGAAAGAGGAAAAAAGACATGATTTCCAAGCTGCTTAAGAAGAATGAAAAGGGCTTTACCCTGATGGAGATGCTGATCGTCGTGGCCATCATCGCCGTGCTGATCGCCATCGCCATCCCCACCTTCACCGCTTCCCTGAACAAGGCCAAGGTCGCCACCGATGAGGCCAATATCCGCGCCGGTTACGCCTCCGCCATGGCCGAGCTGATCGCCGGTGAAACCGACGTTGCTGACAGCGCCACCCTGTACCTGCAGAAGGACGGCTCCGTGGCCGCCACCGGCACCAACAACTACACCTGCCAGGGCAAGCCCGGCGCCGCTGTTGAGATCGCCGGTCAGTCCGTCGCCGCTTGGGATAAGGGCCACAAGGTCGTCTACACCTTCGACGCCGCTGCCAACCACTTTGCCATCTCCACTGCTGCGGAGTAATTTTCGGGCCGAAGTACTTACAACCCATGCACACATACATTACTCTGCACCACAGGAGCCGGAGGGTTGCGGCTCCTGTGGTACGGGTATCCAGAAGGAGACTGCCATGCTGTATCTGACCCCTGCCTTCACCGTCTACTGCTGCTTTGTAGCGGCGCTGCTGGGCGCGTGCATGGGCAGCTTCCTCAACTGCATGGCATGGCGCGTGGTACACGGGGAGTCCGTGCTCCGCGGCCGCTCCCACTGCGATGTGTGCGGGCATGTGCTGACGGCGGGGGATCTCATCCCTGTGGTCAGCTATCTTGTTCACAGGGGCCGCTGCCGCTGGTGCGGCGCGAAGCTGTCGGCCCGCCATGTGTGGGGCGAGGCTGCCGCGGCGGTGACGTTCACGGCCCTGCTCCTGCGCTATGATATTTCGCTCCAGATGCTTGAAGCGCTGCTGCTGGCCTGCGTGCTGCTGGCCTGCGCGTTCGCGGATCTGGAGGGGTATATCATCCCCGACCGCTTTGTGGCGGCGGGGGCCATCCTGCGCATCCCGTTTTTCTTCCTGCTGCCTGACCCGAAGGGGCAGGCGCTGGACGCCCTGCTGGGGAGTCTCGCCGTGGGCGGCGGGCTGCTGATCGTGGTGCTGCTGTACGAAAAACTGCGCAAAACCGATGCCATGGGCGGCGGCGACATCAAGCTGTTGTGCCTCACCGGTCTGTATCTGGGCTGGATGAAGAACCTGCTGTGTCTGCTGCTGGCCTGTGTGCTGGGCATTGTATTTGCCCTGGTCACCCTGAAGCGCCGCGGCACGGAGGGGGACGCACGGCTCATCCCCTGGGGGCCCTCCATCTCGGCCGCCGCCATTCTGACGCTTCTGTGGGGCGACGCCATCACCGCCGCCTATCTGAGTCTGTTCTGAAAGTGAGGTATTGCCTATGACCGGAAATATCGTCTCTTTTGATATCGGTTCCGCCCAGATTAAGCTGGTCTGGTGCGCCGGAGGCGTCTGTAAGGCCGCCGTCTCCGCGCCGGTGCCCGATGGGCTGGTGCGGAGCGGCACCATCGTGTCCATGGACGCCATGGCCGATCTCCTGCGCCAGCTGGCCAAAGAAAATAACCTGCCACGCAGCGCGCAGGCCGCAGTGATCCTGCCGGCCCCGCTGGTATTCACCCGCATCACCGAGCTGCCCCCCATGACCGAAGGCCAGCTGACGTATAACCTGCCCTTCGAGTTCAAGGACTACCTGACCCAGGAGAAGAGCCGCTACTACTTCGACTACGCCGTGCAGGAGCTGGTCCGCGGCGAGGACGACAGCGTCACCCGAATGAAGCTGTTCGCCTGCGCCACCCTGAAAACCACCATCGAGGACTACCGCAGCATGATGAACCGCGCGGGCTTCAAGCTGAAGCTGGCCCTGCCGGAGGAGGCGGCCTACGCCGCGCTGCTCACCGACTACATCCGCCGCACCCAGCCGGAGAGCCGGGACTACTGTCTGGTGGACGTGGGCCACGCCGGTATCCGTATGTTCATCCTGCGGGATGACCGGTTCATCACCCGCCGCACCATCGACCTGGGCATGCTGGACCTCATCCGCTCCATCTCCGAGCGGCAGGGCGTGGATGAACACATCGCCCTGACCCACATGCTGTCCAATTACGAGGGCGCCATGACGGACCCTGCCAGCATGGATCTGTACCACCGGATGGCGGCGGAGATCACCAAGGCCGTCAACTTCTATAACTACAACAACCGGCAGCAGGCGCTGCGCCGCGTGTACCTGTGCGGCGGCGGCGCGGCGGTGGGCCACATCGGCGACGCCATCCGCGAGGTGGCGGATCTGGAGGTACTGCCCGCAGCGGACCTGATGCCGGACACCGGCTCGGACGCCCCGTGGCTCTACACCAGAGCTCTGGGCTGCGCCCTGCAAGCGTAAGGAGGCCGCACTGCTATGAAAAAAGACAACAGCGCAAAGAGCCTCCCCGTCAAGGCGTCCAAATATCCCACCAAGCGCACCGTGAATCTGGCCCAGCGGGAATCCCACTCCCGCAGCACCCTGACGCTGACGCTGGGGCTGGTACTCATCGTGGTGCTGAGCTTCTGCGTGGCCAATTTCGGCGTACTGCGCCAGCTGGACCGCCAGCGGGCGGCAGAGAATGCCTACAACACCGTGCATTCCCAGTACATCCAGATGCAGCAGGCGCTGGCGGACTACGACAACGTGGAGCTGCAGTACCGCACCTACTCCCGCACGTGGATGCAGGAGGACTCCCCGTTCTACATCCCCGTGGACCGGCTGGAGGTGCTGGACCTGCTGGAGGGGTATCTGATGCCCTACGGCACGGTGAAAACCGTGCTGGTGGAGGACGATGTGGCCATCATCACCATGTCCGGCATGGATCTGGAGCAGATCTCCGCCATGTTCCAGCGGGTGCAGCAGCAGTCCATCGTCAAGAGCGCATCGCTGACCATCGCCGCTACGCCCCGGCTGTCCCGTACCGATCTGCTGGATTTCTCCGTGACCATCACGCTCCAGCCCGCGGATAAGGAGGCTGCCGCATGAGACATGTTTTTACCACCCGCGAAAAGGTCCTGCTGGTGATTTTGGCCGTGCTGGTCATCGCCGTGGGCTACTGGAAGCTGATCCTCACCCCCATCAACGACTCCATCGCCGACCTCAACGCCCAGACCGCCTCGGAGCAGGATGCCATCCTGACCAACAGCGCCAGGTTGTCCCGTATGCGCCAGATGCAGCAGGAGCTGGAGACGCTGCTGGCCGATCCCGACGCCAAGCCGCTGCCGGATTATGACAACTCCGAGCGGCTGCTGGTGGAGCTGAACACCATCCTGTCCGGCACGGTGGACTACACCCTGAGCTTCGGGGACACCTACCTGCTGGAGGACGGCGGCAGCATCATCTGCCGTCCCATCTCGCTGGAGTACACCTGCGGCTCCTACACCGCCGCACGGACTGTGATGGATGCGCTCCACGGCAGTGATTATGTCAACATCATCTCCGATGTGACCCTGGATCTGGACGCCGAGCACGGCACCAGGGTGAACCTCACCATCACTTATTTCGAACTGCAAAGCACCGGCAGCGCATCCTGACACCCTGCGCTGCCGCGCGGCTTTTCACCGGCTTGTTTTATCAGGACTTGTTTTACAGGAGCAGAGCATGACCCGTCTTACCTGTCATCACAACAAAACAATGCGGAGCAAAACGGCAAGCGCCGGCTTCACAATGGTCGAGCTGCTGGCTGTGGTCGGCATTCTGGCCATTGTGGGCCTTATTGCCGTTTTTTCTCTTGGCCGCCTGCGCCTTGACCTGCGCCAGCGGGAGCTGGACAGTAAAGCGGAGCTCCTGTACACCGCTGCTCAGAAGCAGATGGCGGAGCTCCATGCCGCCGGCTGGGAGGACTGGTACCAGCCCGGCACCGACGGTGTGGTGACCATGCCCTTCCCGCCCTCCGACGCGGACGAGGAGTCCCAGAAAACCACGTTCTGCTACGTGCTGGCCAACACCGCCGCCGAAAAGGAGACTACGGCGGCAGCCGCCATCCTGCCCATGTCCGCCGTGGACGCGGAGCTGTGGGACGGCTGCTGGTACATCGAGTACGCACCGGACAGCGGCAGCGTCTACGCCGTGTTTTACAGCGCCTCTCCCCTGCCGGACCCCAATACGCTGGACGACTACCGCAGCTATCAGTACCGCCGCCGCATGGGCGCGAAGGTGGGCTACTACGGCGGCGATATCGCCCAGGCCCAGCAGACCGGCACGCTCCAGCCCTCCCTGACCATCGAGAATGCGGAGAAGCTCACCGCCACGTTCTACTGCAACCGGCCCACGGAGCAGCCTATCACCCTGACCATCCAGCTGTCCGACGGCATCAGCACCTACACGAAAAAGCTGGCCCAGAGCCAGCTGTACCAGCAGGGCAGCCGCCTGTACCGCTATACCTGGGTGCTGGATGATCTGACCCGCGACAGCACGCGGTTCTATGCCCAGACCGGCGGCAAGCTGCTGTGCGGCGTACCCATCACCGTGACGCTCACCGCCAGCAGCGACGATCCGCTGGTGGATCAGGTGTCCGTCTCCGCCGTGACCAACGGCCTGTTTGACGACCGCACGGACTATGGCACCGACAGCGCCACCGCCCTCATCTCCTGCGGCCGCCACCTGCAGAATCTGGACGCCGCCTCCCATGCGGCATCCACCATCACCGCCGCCGTGCAGATCAGCGACATCTCCTTTACGGACGATACCACCGATGAGAAGGACTGGTACTCCTGCTACGGGCCGTCCTTCACGCCGATCACCAATCAGAATCTCACCCGGTACACCGGCCTTTCCCAGTTAGAGGGCAGCACTGCCGTACAGTCCTCCATCTATGGGCTCACCGTGTCCTCTGCCAGCACAGCGGACGTGGGACTGTTCTCCAGCTTCGCCGGAAGCATCGACCATGTGACCCTCACCGGCGTCAAGGCCACTGCCGCCGCCGGTGCTGCAGGCGCGCTCATTGGCCGCGCCAGCGGGGCCGTCACCATCAGCGACTGCGCCGTGTACCTCAACGCACGGCGGGGCGACCTCGCCGGTATGACCGCCGAGGACGCCGCCGGTGTGCCCGCCCGCATCACCGGCGGGCAGGCAGGCGGTCTGGTGGGTGTGTCCGGTCAGGAGCTCACCATCCGCGGCAGCTTCGCCGCCACCACCGTCAGCGGCAGCGCCAATGCCGGCGGACTGGTGGGCTATGCAGGCGCTCATGTCTCCGTCACCGGCTCCTACGCCGACTGCTACCTCACCGCGCCCGTCACCGGCGGATTGGTGGGCGGCGCGGCTCAGGGGGCTTATACCACCCTGACCAACTGCTACGCCGTGGGCTATCAGACTGCCGGGACCCGCGCTGCCGGTCTGGTCAACGGCACGCTGGACCGCGCCGAGGCCACGTACAGCGCCTGCGCCTTCTACGGCGACGCACAGGACATCTATACCACCGCCGTGGGGCTGGCCGGAAGCGCCGCCACGGCCATCGACCACGTATTCTATCTGCGGGGCGACCTGTCCGACAACTACACGGCGCTGGAGGGCACCGACGGCCGCACCTACGACCAGCTGTGCAGCGATGCATTCCGCGCCGACATCAACCGGCTGTACGGCGTGTTTACCGCGCCCTCCGGCAGCGACAGCCATCCCTACAACCTGCTGAATCAGGGCCTGAGCACCTACTCCTACCCCCGGCTGACGGCGCTGGAGCACTACGGTGACTGGCAGGCCCAGTTTGAGTCCGACGCGCTGGTGTACTACGAGGTATACAGCGACGGCACCTACGGCTTCTTCGGCGGCAATGTGGACAGCCTGTCCGAGACAAAGACCATCGTGGGCGACGGCTACGCCGTGGCCCTGTCCCAGCAGCCTGCCGCAGGCTGGAGCCTTACCGTCTCCTGCGGTACGTCCAGCATCACCCTGACCTCCGCCAGCACGCGGCACACCGCCTACTACAACGGTGAGGCCTATTATCTGTTCCCTGTGACGTTCCCCGCCGCCGTGACGGCCCCCTCCGGCACCCATGCCGCCTTCCGGCAGGAGGTAACAGTGGGCAGCCGCACCTACTATTTCAACCCCTACTTCGCCAAGAGCGTCACCACCGGCACCGGTACGCCCGATACCATCTATCTCCGCACCGCACGCCATCTCTACGCTCTGAGCCTGTACTACACCAGCTACGCCGCCGGTACCGGCTCCAGCACCTATCTGCAGGAGCGGGACATCGACTATGCCACCTATGACTGGTCCGGCTACACGGCCTACACCAGTGTCCGGCAGCAGGCGCCCATCGACAGTGCCAACGGCTTCGCGGCCCAGTACGACGGCGACGGCCACACCATCACCGGCGTGTCCTTCGTGTCCGACAGCCGCGGCAGCATCGGTATGTTCGCCACCGTAGCCCGCAGCGGCCAGGTACGCAATACCGTGCTGATGGCCAGCGGCAGCGAGGCCGTGCGGGTGTACGGTCAGCTGAACGGCAGCACAGTCCGCACCTATGCAGGCGTGCTGGCCGGGCGGAACTACGGCATTATCGCCAACTGCGCCGCCTCCGGCTACGGCTTCGTGGGCTCCTCCGGCAGCCGCGACTACGGCCTGGTAGCCTACAATTACAGCACACTCTATATCGGCGGGCTGGTGGGCGGCAACTTCGCCAGCGGCTCGTCCCGCAACGGCTCGCTGGGTATCTTCTCCAGCGAGGCCAACTGCCCCTCCGTCATTGTCTCGGCCTACAACGCCTCGGTCTATGCCGGCGGGCTGGCCGGTGTCAACAACGGCGCCATCCAGTCCTCCTACGCGCTGGGCTCCCTGTTCGCCAAGGACGTCCGCAGCAGCACCGTGTGGCTGAGCGGCTTCGCCGGAAGCAACAACGGCGGCAGTCTGCGCTACTGTTACAGCGCCACGGCTCTGACCGCCGCCGGTGAGGCGGAGGTCTACGGCCTGACCCGTATCGGCGGCGGCGCGCTGGAGTGCTGCTACCTCAACGGCGGCACCTACTCCTACGGCGGGCACCTGTACGCCTACAACACCGCCGCCAACAGCTTCAGCAGCAGCGCCGCGGGACGGCCCATCACCGGCGCGGATCTGGAAAAGCTGCGGCTGTCCGGCTTCTCCCGCGCCGCCGTCACCCGCTACGACGGCACGGACAGCTATCCCTACCCTGCCGTGGTCCGCAATGACGCCAATCGCGTCGTTCACTACGGCCAGTGGCCCACGCTGGAGCACATCGGCACGCTGGGCGTGTTCTACTGGGAGTATGAGTCCGGCGGCAGCGCCGGTTATCACCTGAGCTATGTGGGTACCGACGACGGCACCCCCATCTCCGGCAGCTCCCTGTGTACCCAGCACAACGATGGCGGTGTGGTGACGCGCTACGGCTACGGCTACTTCTGCGCCACGGATACCGTCACCTCCGCCGCCGACATCAGCTATCAATTCACCAACTGCCGTACCGGCACACGCCGCAGCGAGGTGGAGCAGGCGCTGGCCGCCCAGATGAAGGGTTACTCCTTTGTGGCCTTCGAGACCGGCCCCGTCAGCCGGACGGCCGGTGACGGCTCTGTCAGCTGGACCCGTGAGGATACCATGTACCTCACCGGCGCCGACGTCAACAGCCAGTGGACCCTGTCTTACGGCGGCGGCAGCTACACCTACTCGGTGTGCCCGTTCTTCGCCGATGCCATCACTCTCACCGGCGTCAGCATCGACGGCATAGGCTCCCTGCCCGTAAGCGCGGCGCTGCCCGGGGCCGAGGCAGACAGCGCCTACGAGATCCGGTCCGTGTCCCAGCTGCAGAATATCAACTGGAACTACGGCACCCTCTCCACGGATCACTACGTCTCCGGCTCCACCGACAACAACATCACCAAGTACCCCTATCTGGGCAGCTATCGCAACTCCGTGTCGTCGGGACAGGACAACTTCACCAATGAGACCCGCCGCTACTGGGTCCAGAGCCATGACGTGGACGCCGTTGCCGAGGGACTCGGCGGCACCGACGACCATCCCTTCACCCCTATCGGCAGCATGGTGGACACGGCTCACGTGGACAATGGCGCCAATTCTCAGCCCTATGCGGCCTATTTCGCCTCCAACTACGACGGTGACGCCTATACCATTCGGAACATCCAGATCCGGAGTACCGCCCAGTGCATAGGTCTGTTTGGCTTCACCGTGGGTGCTGACCTGAAGGATATCATCATGTACTCCGATCAGGGCAACGAGGTGATCAACGACGCCGCAGGTACTCATTGGTACGCCATGGGCGGTCTGGTGGGCTTCGCCGGCGCCGGTAAGAATGGCGCATCGTTCACCAACTGCTCCGTGTCCGGCTACATCATCCGCGATCTGCGGGCCAATAACCCCGGTTGGGGCGGCGGCTGCGTAGGCGGTCTGGTGGGCGCCACCAACATGAACATCACCGGCTGCTCCGCCGTGACGGACATTATCATCAACATCAGCTACGATATCGGCTATCGGAACCTTCGTGTGGGCGGTATCGCCGGTGTATGCCGCGCAACGCTGGATAAGTGCTACGCCGGCGGCTCCATCCAGGCTGAGGAGATGCGCAATAACTACAACGGTACCGGCAGATCCACCAATATCTGGGTGGCCGGTCTCGTGGGCGGCGTCATCCTCCGCGATCAGGGCAATCTGGAGAGCAGCATGGGTACTACCAGCAACCCGCTGACCGTGCAGAACTGCTACTCCTATGTGAAGCTTCCCACGACTACCAACGCCAAGACCCACGTGGTCGCCTCCTTTGCCATCGCCTCCAACGGTGAGATGCTGCACTCGTTCTCCATCCGGTACAACAGCAATGGCATCCAGTACACCATCCCCAACCCCCACGCCATCATCCGCAACTGCTATTGTCTGACCAGCGCCGTGGTGAATACCAATGACTACACCAGCTTCCGGAATCTGTCTGACGCGGACTGGAAGGCGGGCAAGAACATCAATATGAAGGATACCTCCAATGTCCGCCGCGTAGTGCTGACCAACGACCGCTCCCCCTACATCTCCTATCAGGATATGGCAGATCCTGATAAGCTGGCTGCATGGCTGAACAATGGCGTCTCCGCTTCTCCCCTGACCTTTGATTTCGTCACCGTGGAGGAGAATGGCGTCCGCATCGACGGCAAGTACAGCTTCCCCGGCGCTGACGCCGGACGGCTGGACGGCCTGAACTATCCCTTCCCCACCATTCTGACCCAGCTGGATGCCTTTGGCCGCACGGTCAACGTCCACTACGGCCCCTGGCCTATGCATGGCCTGTACTGGGAAAGCACCAGCGCCGACCTGGATCTGTTCGCAGACCGCGGCGACGGACGTCTGCCCACCCTGACGGTGGGGCTATACCCCGAAAACAACGCCGTCAACACCGGTCAGACACCTGCCATTACCCTGCTGAACGAGGATGGCACGCCGGCGGATGACACCCTCATCGGCAGCACCGCCGCAGCGGCCTATGACGCCGCCAGCGGCTGCTGGCAGGTGACGTTCACCGCCTCCGCCGCCGGTGGAGAGGGTGTGGTGGTGGCAAGGGCCTCCCTGGGCAGCTACACCGCCGACCTCACCATCCGCGTGGGCGCGGTGCTGTCCCTGACCCACGACAAGCCCGCCGGTGTCACCGTGCGCTACGGCGCACCCTCCGAGACCGTGACGCTGTCCCTGCGGGACAGCCACGGCGATCCCGTCACCGCCGACGCCGCCAAGGGCGAGACCATCGGGTGGTCCGTGGCGGCGGAGACGCTGGCCGACGGCACCGCCGTGGTAGAATGCGACGCTGCGGACATCCGCGCCGTCGCCGGTCAGGCCGGTGATTTCACCCTGCCGGTAACGGGCTTTGCCGCAGGCGACTCCGCCATCACCGTGACGTGTACCTACACCTATCTGGAAAACGGCGTGCCCAAGCGTATCCAGTCCTCCACCATCATCAGTGCCCGTTCCCTCCGCGACGCGGTGGGTCTGGTATACGATGTGGAGGAGGACACGGTGCTCCGCACCACCGTCAGCGGTGTGTACCTGCCCTGCGAGGGCACCGGCAGCACCGAGGGCGGCGATGTCACCGCGCCGGACTTTGAACGCCAGACCGGCAGCCTGTATCTGTTCGCCGGAAATGCCTACACCGATCTGAATGACTTCACCGTGGATCTCAGCGGCCTTACCGCTGTGGACAGCGGCGGCAACGCCCTGGACGGCACCCGATGGGCCATTTACGCGGGCGACGTGATCGAGGCAGACGACTACCGATACCGTCTGCTGACGGTGGAGACGGATCAGCCGCGGCGCCTGTACATCAGCGGCACCGTGACCCTGCGCCGGAATGGCGTGACGTACCGGCTGACGCTGACCAACTACCCCTGCGGGGCGGACCCCGCGCCATAAGAAATGAAAGGCAGGTGACACCGCATGGACGCGCTGCGCCGAAAATTACATGACCAGCGGGGCGTGTCCATGCTGATGGCCCTGCTGCTGATGCTGGTGGCCCTGATGGTCAGCGCCGTGGTGCTGGCAGGCGCTTCCAGCGCCGTGTCCGCCCTGCGCACCGACCAGAAGCAGGAGCAGGCGGCCCTGACCGTAACATCTGCGGCGGAGCTGATCCGAAACAGCTTTCTGGCGTCGGACATGAAGTACGTCAGTACCACTGTCAGCTATGAGTTCTACTACAACCCTAATCAAAATACCTCCAGTACCACCACCCAGACCATTCCCGCCGAGCTGGCGTTCAGCGACTTCGCCAACTACGCCATCGGGCGGCTCCGCGGTGGGCAGCCGGTGCTGAACCGCGTCTATACCCTCCATCTGGAGGACGATCGTGTCAGCGATGTCACCGCTACGTTCTCCATGGCCTACGACACGCTGGACAGCGGCGAGACCAGCTACGTGCTGACGGCGGCGCTGGAGAGCACGGATCCCGACGCGCCCTACCGCATGACGCTGGTGATGCCCAGCGCTGTCACCACCAGCACCTCTGTCAACGACCAGCGCTTTTACAAGATGACCACCACCATCGAGACCGTTTCATGGACCGATGGCGGCACCATCCATCGAAAGGAGGCGGGCTCATGAAAAAGCTGCGCTCCCGCAGGGGTGAAACACTGGTAGAGACGCTGGTATCCCTGCTGATCGTGGTACTGGTGATGGCCTTTCTGGCCACATCTATCGTGGCGGCCACCCGCGTCAACGCCAAGATGCGGGACGCGGACGTGGCGGTGCGCTACGACGGCACCTCGGAGCCGGCCAGCCTCACCGTGTCCTCCGGACGCGGCACCAGCTCCTTCACCGTCCCCGTGGAGAAATACACCACAGAGAACGGCTACTGCTACTACACCTACGACGGCAATTGACCTGCCGCCGCGCATCGCCGGAACAGGAGGTACCTGCCCGTGAAACAGAAGAAGAAAGCCGGCCTGACCATGGTGGAGCTGCTGTGCGCGCTGGCAGTCCTGCTGCTGGTCGCCGCCTGCATGGTGGTGGGCGTATCGCTGGCGGTCCGCAGCTATGACCGCTCGCTGGCCAGCTCGGAGGCCCAGGTGCTGTGCGCCACGCTGCAGACCACGGTCAGTGACGAGCTGCGCTACTCCGGCACCCTGTTCTACGACCAGGCCGGTCATCTTACCGGCTTTTTCAGCCAGGAGCACGGCGGCGAGGACGCCAAGGACGGCTTCCAGACCGATGAGAACGGCCAGATCCTGCTGGGCGGTACCAAGCTGCTGCCCAAGAAAGCGTATCCCCACGGCCTGCGGGCTGCGGTGGCGGTGGACTACGACAGGGCCACCCGCCTGTTCTCCGTCACCGTGGCGGTGACGGATGCGCAGGGCGCGGAGCTGTCGTCCACATCGTTTCAGGTGGAGAAGCTCAACGCCTCCGACGAGGTCGTGGCGGGCTCATGAGAAAAATAAAAAGAGGGACACGGCGGCCAAGTGACCGCCGTGTCCCTCTTTTTATTTCCCGCCGTTCTGCTCTACCCAGCCGCGGACATACGACACGAAGCGCTGCGTGGAGGCGGAAAGGGCTTTCTCATCCTTCACCGCGATGCCGATGTTGCGGTAAAACGTCATGGGCGGGCGGCAGGCCGTCACCGGATAGGGGCTGTGGCGGACCATCAGCTCCGGCAGCAGGCTGATGCCCAACCCCTTGGACACCATGGCCAGAATGGTCCGGTCCTCACGTGCTGTGTACTTGACGTGGGGGCGCACGCCCATCTCATCGAAGGCGGCGCGTATCTCGTAGTCCTCACCCTCCTCCAGCTGGATGAAGGGCTCCGTGGCCAACGCCTCCGTGGGAAAAGGGTCTCTGCCGGCCAGAGGATGGTCGCAGGGCAGGATGATCTGGAGCACGTCCTGGTGCAGGGCGTAGGTATGGAGGCGCTTCACGGAGGGCAGGCGCAGGAAGCCGCAGTCCACGGTGCCCTTCAGGATCCACTCCTCCACCTGCTCGTAGAAGTCGCTGGTGACCACGTCAAACTCGATGTTGGGGTAGATCTCGCCGAAGCTCTTGAGGATGGAGGGCAGCCACTGGGCGGAGACGCTGGAGAACGTGGCCACCCTCACAAGGCCGGTATCCATGCCCCGCAGGCTGGCGGCGGACTGCATCAGGGCGTGGTGGGCCGCACAGAGCTCCTCGATCTGGGGCAGCAGGGCCCGCCCGTCTGCCGTCAGCACTACGCCGCCGCGGTTGCGGCTCAGCAGCGTGACTCCCAGCTCCTCCTCCAGCGATTGCACCGCGTGACTGACGCCGGATTGGGTGAAGTTCATAGCCTCCGCCGCCTTGGAAAAGTTGCCGCAAGCCGCGGTCTTGAGAAACATCTGGTACTTGGATATGCTCATGTCCGCACCTCCCTTTCTGCCGCCATTCTATCATACTTTTACTCATAGTTGCAAGTACAATAATGCGTTTTACAAATAGCAAATTCTGTGATACTATCATATCGTCAACAAGATCTGTGAAAAATATGGAGGTAATGAACTATGGCTCTGGTAACGAAAATGACCCGCTGCGCTGTCTGCGGCAGCAGCGATGTTTCCTTCGACGGCAAGACCTATCACTGCGCCACCTGCGGGACGGACAGCGATGTGAGCATGCCCGCCGCCGATATTGCCGCGGTGAACCGTATCGTGGCGATGGGCAACGACGCCGAGGAGGAGCTGCCCCGTCTGCGCCGGCAGTACCGCAATCTGGATATCTCCAGCTGGGACAAGGAGAACCGGCTGCAGACCAAATAAACTGCATTTTTTCCTACTTTTCTTTTCCATGTGGGTGATACCACAAAAGAAGAACACCGTGTCTGCGGCACGGTGTTCTTTTTTTATGCAGCTGATGGTCCCTGCGGCGCGGTGAAGGAACCGGCGCACAGGGCGCGGAGTGCGAAGCAGGCTGCGGTCATCGCCGCAGCCTGCTTCCCGATACGGAACATATTATCTTCGGCGGGCCGCAGCCCGTGAGGATATGGGGTAAGTGCGCTTACACCAGCAGCAGGGACAGCTGCGGGATATAGGTGGTCAGCAGCAGCACCACAATAATGACGCCAATGAACGGCCAGATCCACTTGACGATCCGCTCGAACGGGATGTGGGCCACGGAGGAGCCCACGAACAGGTTGACGCCGTAGGGCGGGGTGATGAAGCCGATGGCCAGGTTCATGGTCATGACGATGCCGAAGTGGACGGGGTTGACGCCCAGCGCCACCGCCACGGGCAGCAGGATGGGAGCCAGGATGGTGCAGCTGGAGATGTTGTCCATGAACATACCCACCACCAGCAGGAACACGTTCATCAGCAGCAGGATGATGATCTTGTTGTCGCTGATGCCCAGAATGAAGGCGGACAGGGTCTCGGGGACCTGCTCCAGCGTCATGACGTAGGCGAAGCTGGTGGACATACCCACGATGAAGGAGGTGGCGCCGGCGATGACGACGGTGTCCTTCATGCAGTCCACGAATTCTTTCCAGTGGATCTCCTTGTAGACGAAGGTACCGATGATGAAGGTGTAAACACAGGAGACGGCAGCAGCCTCGGTGGGGGTGAAGAATCCGCCGTAGATACCGCCCAGGATGATGACGGGGCTGAGGATCGCCCAGAAGGAGTCGATGAAGGACTTGCCCAGCGCCTTGAAGTTGAACCGGCGGCCGTTGCCCTTCCAGCCGTACTTCTTACTGGTCGCCCAGTTGTAGATCATCAGCGCCAGGCCCATCAGCAGGCCGGGGATGACACCGGCCTTGAACATATCGCCGATGGAGGTGCCGGTGGCTACGCCGTAGATGACGAAGGGGATGGACGGGGGAATGATGACGCCGATGGTACCGGCTGCCGCAGACAGCGCCGTGGCGTAGCCCTTGTCGTAGCCCTTCTCCTCCATCTCGGGGATCATGAAGGAGCCGATGGCGGACACGGTGGCGGGGCCGGAGCCGGAGATGGCGGCGTAGAACATGGCGGTAAAGGTGGTGATGGCACCCAGACCGCCGGTGAAGAAGCCCACGATGTTATCAGCCAGATCCAGCAGGCGCTTGGAGATACCACCGTAGCGCATGAAGTTGCCGGCCAGCATGAAGAAGGGGATGGCCATCAGGGAAAAGCTGTCGATGCCGGCGAAGGCGTTCTGGGCCACCATAATGGGGTCGATATTGGTGGCAAACACCAGACACAGCATGGTGGCAAGGCCCATGGCGATACCGATGGGAAGGCTGATCGCTCCGAAGATGACCAGGCAGATGATCAAAATAGCTAACATTTCAGGCTACCTCCTCCTTGATCTCCTCTTGGGGGCCGTCTTTCATGCCCTGGATCAGCTTCTGCACCAGACGGATGCTCATCAGCGCGCCGCCCAGAGGCACAGAGGCGTAGGGAATGGTCATGGGGATGCGCATGGCGGAGGACACCTGGCCCATGATGGCGATCTCCTTCACCAGCTGGACGCCCTCCACGGTGAGCCACAGGGCGAAGATGAGCCACAGGGTCAGCACCACGGTCTCGGACACACGGCGCTTATTGCCGGTGAGCTTGCCGATCAGCGCGGTGATACGGATGTGGGCATCCTCGCGGACGGCGTAGGACGCGCCGATCCAGACCTGATAGAGCATGATGTAACGGGCCAGCTCCTCAGCCCAGACAGTGGCGGCGTGGAACCAGCGGAGCACCACCTGCATGAAGATGATCAGCACCATGGCCACCAGGGAGATGATGAGGAACCACTTTTCGAAGTTCTTCTCAATAAATTTCCAAGCTCTCATTTCTCTCACCTCTCCTTAAAAGTCATCGTTGTACTTCATGGCAAGGTCGATCAGCTCCTGTGTGCCGCCGTACTTCTCAATAAACAGATCGTACACGGAGGCGGCGGACTCGATAAAGGCGTCCTTCTGCTCGGAGGTGACCTCCACCACGTTGATGCCGTTGTCCTTCAGCAGCTGGATGTAACCCTCCTGCGCATCGCGGATCAGCTGGGTCAGGTTCTGGACGAAGTGCTCAGAGGCCTCGTCGAACCATTCCTTGTCCTGCCCCTCCAGGGACTCGTAGAAGTCCTTGTTGATGTTGAAGATACCGGCGGTGTAGAAGTGGCCGGTGAGGGTCACGGTGTTCTGCACCTCGTACAGGCGGTTGGCGGTGATGACGGCCAGGGGGTTCTCCTCGGCGTCCACGGCGCCCTGCTGCAGGGCGGTGAACAGCTCAGAGAACGCCATGGGCGTGGGGCTGGCGCCCCAGGCCTGGAAGGAGGCCATGTGGATGGGGTTCTCCTGCGTGCGGATGGACAGGCCCTTCAGGGCTTCGGGGCTGGTGGCCTCGATGTTGTTGGTGGTAATGTGACGGTAGCCGGACTCGGTCCAGCCCATGGCGTGGAGGCCCAGACCCTCCAGAATGGGGTCAAGCTCCTTGCCAAGGTCGCCGTTGAGGGTCTTCATGGCCGCTTCGCCGCTCTTGAATACGAAGGGCAGGTCCACCACCATGAAGCGGGTATCGAAGCCCGCCAGCACGGACGTGGGAGGGGTGTTGCCCTGCATGTAGCCGAGGATGACGCTCTCGGTCTGCTGCCGGTCGCCGCCCAACGCGGAGTTGATATACACGCGGACATCGAATCGGCCGTTGGAGATACGCTCCAGCTCCTCCTCAAACATGTAGAGTGCCTGGGAAATGGGGTGGTCAGATGCGACGGTGTCGCCTACGCGGAACACGATGGTTTCCTGCGCAGTGTGGGTCTTGTTGTAAGACATTTTGGCGAAGATGCCGACGTTGGCCAGAACGGCGACAACAAGGATCAGGGCAACGACGCCTTTTGCTTTACTGCTCACGTTTTTTCCTCCGTTCCTCAATTTTGTGGTTCTCTCTTTGTGCTATTTCATCGGGCAAAGCCCGCTGCACACGGGCAATTGGGGGCGCTCAGCTGAGCATGGACACGATGGCCTCGTAGGAGATGTTGGGCACGTTGCGGAAGGTCTGGAGCATATCCACGCGCTCGGTGAGCATGTGGCCGTCGCGGCCGAAGGCGCCGATATTCACCACGGGTACGTTGATCTCCAGGATCTTGTCCACATCGTGGAAGTACTTCACCTTCCAGGAGGGCATGTTCTCCGCCACGGCGTCGAAGGACTCCCGTGTGTCGCACAGGGCCATGAAGCTGGAGTCGGAGATGTAGGGGTAGAACATGCGGGTCTTGATCTGGCGCTGGGCCTCGGGGCGGAGCTTCTCCACCGCGCCCTCCACGGCGTCCAGCAGTGCGCGCTCCTTCTCGGTCTTGCCGGTCATCTCGATGCGGGCGCTGAACACGGAGCCGAAGAACAGGACCAGCGCGGGGGATTTGTCCTCGTACCACTTCCAGACCTCCTCCACCACGGCCAGACTGAAGTAGCGCAGGTCCATGGCGGGCTGCTCGCGCTGGAGGTTCTCAGCAAAGGCGGCGATGGCATCCTTGAAGGGCTGGCCGTGACGCTCCGCAGCCTCGTTATAGAACTCCTTCCACGTATACACGCGGGTCTTCCACGGCAGCTTCGTGTAGGGCACGCCGCTGAGGGAGCAGTACTTCTCGTACTGTTCGCTGAGGTAGGCCACCACGCTGTCGAAGGCGTCCACGCCCACCTGACGGCTCTTTTCCAGCACCACGTCGGGGCTCATGCCGTGGGTGAAGAAGTTGTAGTAGGAGAAGGCGGTCAGCGCCGTCTGGACGGTGTAGCCCTCCTTGGTGTCCGCCTGCTTCAGAGAGATGGGCGGGATGGCCACCTCGCCCTGGGCGATGTCGCACAGGTCGGTGTTCAGGGACATGCGGCGTGTGACCTCGGCGATCAACAGGTTGGGGTCGAAGGCATTGAAGGCGGAGCCCACGTGGGATTCCTTGCCCAGCGCCACGAAGCAGGGCAGCAGCTTGCCGATGCTGCCGTAGTAGATGTAGCGGTTCTCGTCGCCGGGCATGTAGTTGGTGGAGTAGTCGGCGTTGATGCAGGCCACGTACTCGAAGTGCTCCTTCTTCTTCAGGTCCAGCAGGTAGTCGATGGCGGTGATGATGCCGTGGGAGTTGTCCTCCTCGTCACACTCGGCGATCTGGACCAGATTGCCGTCCAGCTCCTCGGGGTGCTCGGAGAAGTACTTGACAAGGTACATGTGGCCGGCCACGCCGGACTTCATATCCAGAGCACCGCGGCCGAACATGTAGTCGCCGGACTCAATGTCCGCCAGTACCTCCGGCGTCAGGGAGAAGGTCTCCTTCAGCTTCTGGGGCAGCTCGTCGGTCTTAAAGGCGTACTCGCGGATGGTGCCGAAATCATCCACGCCCACGGTGTCGATGTGGCCGATGAGGATCACGGTGCGGTTGGAGGTACCCTTGGTGCCCTTGACGTAAGCCAGGGTGGAGTGGCGCTCCACAAAGTCGTCCTTGGTCTGGAAGCACATCACCTGCTCCGGATGGGCCTTGAAATAGGGCAGATCCATGAAGTAGCTGTACACGTAGCGGGCCACCGCCGTCTCGCCATGGGGCTCTTTGTTGATGCTGGGGATGGCCACCATCTCGGAGGTGAGGCGCTTGACCTCCTCAAAGCAATCCAGTTTCATACGCTGTCTCCTTTTTTATTTGCTGTATACTTCGCGGCCGGCCAGATACGTCTTTTCCACCTGGATATCCATGATCTCGTCGGCGGGGATCTTGAAAATGTCGCGGTCGATGACCACCATGTCGGCGAACTTGCCGGGCTCCAGCGTGCCCAGCACCGCATCCTGTCCGGCGGCGTAATGCAGGTTCTTGGTGAACATGCATACAGCGTCGTAGACGCTCATCTTCTCCTCCGGCTGGTAGCCGCCCTCGGGATAGCGGTGGAAGTCCTTGCGGGCCACGGCGGTGTAGATGTTCAGCCATGGGGAGAAGGGCTCCACGGGGCAGTCGGAGCCGCCGGTGAGGATCAGTCCGGCCTTGCGGTACGTCTCCCAGCGGTAGCTGTACGCCGCCCGCTCAGGGCCGATGCGCTCCACAGCCCAGTGCATATCCGTCTCCAGAAAAACCGGCTGCAGATCCAGCACCACCGGCAGCTTCTGCATGCGGCGGATCATGTCGTCGGTGGCCATCTGGGCGTGGATAATGCGGAACGGGTCGCGGTCCGCCTGCTCACGGGCTGTCATGCCGTGCTCACGGCTCTTCTCCAGTGTGTACTCGATGGCGGTGAGCACGCAGTCCAGACCCTTGTCGCCGATGCAGTGGGTGGCAGGCTGGAGTCCCATCTCATAGGCTTTGAGCATGTGCTCGTTCAGCTCCTGCTGGCTCTGGACCAGGATGCCATCGGTATCGGGCGCATCGCTGTACGGCGTCAGCAGCTTGGCGGAGCGGGAGCCCAGCGAGCCATCGGAGAAGATCTTGTGGCCGCCGTAGCACACCTTGCGATAGGGGTCGTCCATCTCTCTGCGGGTCAGGTAGGGCTTCTGATAGAGAGTATCCAGATAGATCACCACACGCAGGGGCAGCTGCCCCTTGCGGTCCAGAAGCAGGTAGTCCTCGGGATCCTCAGTGTACTTCCAGATGTCCGCGGCGTAGGTGTGGACGGTGGTGAGACCCTGACTGGAGGCCTCCGCCAGCGCCTCGCGCATGATCTTCTCCTTGACCTCGGGGATCTTGGCGGGGTCGGGGATCAGCTCGTCGAAGATCTTGGTGGCCTGCTCCCGCAGGATGCCGTTGGGCATGCCGTCCGCGTCCAGCTCCACCAGACCGCCGGGGCCAAATTCATAGCCCTTGCCGATACCGGCGGCGGCCAGCGCCGCGGTGTTGGCCACGGCGGTATGCAGACACACGCGCTTCATCATTACGGGGTGGTCCGGACTCACCAGATCCAGATCCGCTTTGGTGGGCAGGTGGTCATTGTCGGCGTCCCACTTGGACTCGTCGAAGTTGGAGCCTTTGATCCACTGGCCCTTGGGGGTCTCCGCCGCCCGGGCAGCCAGCTTGCCGATGGCCTCTGCCTTGCTGGTACAGCCGCCCAGATCCACGGTGGTGTGGGTCTGACAGTAGGCAAAGAAGTGGAGGTGGGAATCACCCATGCCCGGGAGCATGGTCTTGCCCGCCAGATCCACCACCTGCGGCGCTTCGCAGGCGCCCAGCACCTCCTCCGTGGTGCCCGTGTATACAATCTTACCGTCACGCACGGCCAATGCTTCCACCACGTCGCCCTCCCGGGCCATGGTGTATATCACGCCGTTTTTCAAAATCAGATCGGTCTGCTTCATATAAACCTCCTATGCAGCAGTGACATTGGCGTCATTATAGCATCGTCAACAATTGTATGCAATATGGCGTGGCCATTTTTGGCGTTTAGCACCAAAAGTTTTGTATTCTTTTGTGAGTTTGTTAAAAAATTGCTAATCACGCATTTTTCATTTTTACGCTTCAATGTTCCAAAAGTATCGCGCCACACGACTTTTACTGCACGATTTTCACGAAAATAGTTTCTTGAAACGAAATCGCAGGATCGCCATATGTTGGTTTTCACAGCTTGACGGAGCTGTACGCCGCCACTATAATCATTGTATCCAATTTTTTGTTCTGGAGGGTTTTGGTATGTACAAAGCTGTGCGCATGTTCAATTATAAAGATGGCCTCGGACTGGAACAGGAAGCGCTGAAGGGCGTGTGCGAGGTGGAGGAGCACGTCTGCTCCACCGAGGACGATATCATCAAGTATTGCCAGGACGCCGACGCCGTCATGGGCATCTTCGAGCCGCTGACCGCACGGGTCATCAACTCCCTGCCCAAGCTGAAGCTCATCGCCTGCAAGAGTATGGGATACAATTATGTGGATCTGGAGGCCGCCAAGGCCCGCGGCATCTCCGTCACCCACCTGCGCAGCGCCTTCTCTATTGATGTGGCAGACTACGTGACGGCCTGCATCCTGGCCCACAACAAGCGGCTGTTCGCCTACGACCGCAGTGTGCGGCGGGACAAAAAGTGGGACTACTCCGTATGCCCCGACATTCACCGCTTCAACGCAGAGACCGTTGGTCTGGCGGGCTTCGGCCAGATCGCCCGCCTGGTGGCCAAGAATCTGTCCGGCTTCGGCGTGCGCATCCTGGCAGCAGACCCCTATATTGACCAGTCTGTCGGCGACCAGTACGGCGTCACCATGGTGGATATGAAGACCCTGTTCCGCGAGTCCGATTACATCAGTCTCCACGTGCCCCTGATCGAGGGCACGGAGCACCTCATCGGCAAGGAGCTGTTTGACGAGATCCCCGACCATCTGGTGTTCATCAACTCCGCCCGCGGCGGCGTGGTGGTAGAGCAGGAGATGATCGATGCCATCGACAGCGGCAAGATCTCCTACGCCTATCTGGACGTGCTCACCGACGAGTACCCCGACCTGAACATCCATCCCCTGGCCAATCGGGACAACGTGATCCTGACGCCCCACGTGGCGTTCTATTCCCAGGAGTCCGCACGGGATGGCCGGCTCCAGTGCTGCGCCGACATCCGCAACTATTTCACCGGCAACTACGACAAGTGCGTCTTTGTACCGGGCGGCAACAACGTACAGAAGTAACGAGAACTGAAGGAGGAGCATTTTATGGAATTCAAACAGGCACATCGGCTGGAAAATCTGCATGTATCCGGCACCCGCGTGGTGTTCGGCAAGTGCGCCGAGCTGGCGGCGCAGGGCATCCCCGTCACCGCCCTGACTCTGGGCCAGCCCGATTTTGACACGCCCCAGTATATCATCGATGCCTGCAAGAAGGCGCTGGACGAGGGCAAGACCCGCTATACCGACGGCTCCGGCATTCAGGAGCTGAAGGAGGCTGTCTGCCAGAAGCTGGAAAAGGAGAACGGTCTGCACTACACGCCCAGCGAGATCTCCGTCACCACCGGCGTGGCTCAGGGCATGTTCGTGGCACTGCTGAGCACCCTGAACCCCGGGGATGAGGTGCTGGTGCCCGATCCCGTGTATCTGACCTATTCCGAGATCCCCAACATCGCGGGGGCCGTCATCAAGAAGTACGACCTGCTGGAGGAGAACGACTATCAGGTGGATGTGGACCAGATCCGCTCCCTCATCACCGATAAGACAAAGATGCTGGTCATCGTCTCCCCCAGTAACCCCACCGGCGGCGTGCTGAGCCGCGCCTCGCTGGAGGCCATCGCCGCCATCGCCAGGGAGCATGATCTTCTGGTACTCAGCGACGAGATCTACGACCGCTTTGTATACGACGATGAGCAGGAGCTGGTGAGCATCACCTCTCTGCCCGGCATGAAGGAGCGTTCCATCGTGCTCAACGGCTTCTCCAAGAGTATGGCCATGACCGGCTGGCGTCTGGGCTACATCGCCGCGCCGGAGAACATGATCGAGCCTATGAACCGGCTGTCCTTCTACATGACCGCCGGCGCCACCACCTTCGTGCAGTACGCCGGTGTGGCGGGCCTGCTGGAGGAGGACGGCTCTATTGAGCGGATGCGGCAGGAGTTCAAGCGCCGCCGCGACTATCTGGTGGAGGAGATCAACAAGATGCAGCACTTCAGCTGCAAGAAGCCGGAGGGCGCGTTCTACATCTTCATGAACATCAAGAAGTCCGGCATGACCGCCGATGAGTTCTGCGCCTACGCTATCGATAAGTACCGTCTCGCCACCATCCCGGGCACCGCCTTCGGCCGCAACGGTGAAGGCTATGTGCGTCTGTCCTACGCCTCCTCCATGGAGGTGCTGCAGAAGGCTATCTCCATCCTGCATCAGATCGATCAGGAGCTGTAAATACGCTGCGCCGGCGTCCCCCCCTTGTGGTTTACCTCCCACACCACCTGCGCCGGTCGGAGATAAAAAAAGCGCCCCGCCAGACCGTTTCGGTCCGGCGGGGCGCTTTTTTGCCGGTATATGCCGCTGCTCACTCGCCGTGGGGGCGGATGGTATAGCCCTCCCGCGCGTTCCGCAGCTCCACCGAGGGGTCAAAGCCCTTGGCGAGGCCCATCAGCACCGCGTCCTTCACCTTAGACAGGTGGTTGCGAACGTGGGCCTGGGCCAACTGGCTGTCGCGGCGCTCGATGGCACCCAGGATGTCCCTGTGTTCCTGAGCGATGCGGGCGGACCAGTTCATGTGCATGGAGTAGAAGATGTAGCGCAGGCACAGGTCGTAGATCCACACCGTCTCCCGCTCCAGCAGGCGGTTGCCGGACAGGTGGGCCAGGGCGCGGTGGAACTCGCGGTCCACCGCCTGCACAGCCTGGGAATCCACCGGCGTCTGGGTCGCCAGCTCAAACTGGCGGTCCACCAGATCACGGGCGGCGTCGATCTGGCTGTGGTCCTGCCAGGCGTAGGCCGCCAGCGAGACGCACAGCATCTCCATGGCCTCACGGATCTCGTACAGCTCCACAAAGCTGTCCACCGAGACGCCGGACACCACGGTGCGCTTGCCCGCCGTCTCGTCCACGAAGCAGTCCGCCACCAGCCGCTCGATGGCGGCGCGGATGGGCGTGCGGCTCATGGAAAGCTGCTCGCTGAGCTCCAGCTCCCGCAGGGGCTGACCCGGGGCATACTCCAGCATCAGTATCTTCTGTTTGATCAGCTCGTAGGCCTGTTTCGTCTTGCTGCCGTACATGACCTCCACGGTCATCTCTTCCCTTTCGTCCATGTCGCCTTCCTTATTTCTCCGGCGGCGGCAGGCCGCAGGGCCCGTCCGCCGATCAATGATAATCGTTGTATGGTAATGGTTAAAGTATATCATACCGCGGGGCGCGGCACAAGGGGCAGACTAAAAATCGCGCAGCAGGGGCAGAGCGGGTGAAAAAAGGACATCCGCATAGGGCGGATGTCCTTTTTTTGCTCAGGCGCTCTGCTGCACGTAGTTGCCGTCCTCCAGCCGGACTTGATCCGCCAGAGGGCCGGCGATCACTGTGTCGTTGTCGGTAAAGGTGCTGTTGTGTACGTAGTAGGTCATCCACTCCCCAGGCATGCGTTGGATATCCAGCGCCGTACCGTTGCGGATAAAGTTCCCGCCGTGGAGATCACTGCCCCAGGAGGAGCTCTCCGTGGTGTCGATGCGCAGAGCCGTGGCGTTGCGGGTGAAGCTGCTTTTCTCCACCCAGATCCAGCCGCCGTCTGCCGCCAGCGCGCCTACATCCCAGTTGGTGATCCAGCAGTTGTTCAGGTAAGTAGGGGCCTTGGCGGTGACGCCGGTACCGGTCATGTCCCCCGCGCCGCAAAGGCGCAGGCCCGACAGCACTACGTGGATGTCCGTGACCTCGCTGTATGCCATATGGTTCACCGTGATGGGGGCGTTGAACTCCGTGCCGTCCGCGTGAGCCTGCAGCGTCATGGCGCGGCGGATGGTCAGCGGCTCCGTGTAGGTCACGCTGGGCAGTTCCACCACCAGCTCCGTCTCCGCGTCCAGGTTCAGCGTCAGATCGTCCAGCAGCGCCTGCAGATCCGCCGTGGTGTCCATGGGGGTATCCTCCCAGCTGACGGTACGGCGCTGCTTCTCGCTGCACTCCTCCACCTGGCGGAGGGTGATCTTGTCGCCGGTCTTCATGTGCAGCGTCCAGATGATGTCATTATAGGTGCAGGCACTGGTGACCTCATGCTCGTGGGCCAGCAGGGCCCCCGCGTTGTAATAGGAATCCGTCTCCCCCAGGATGGTGCAGGTATCGCTGCCCTCGGCAGCCACGGCCTCCACCGTGTGGTAGGCCAGCAGGGCACTGAAATCCTCCCGCACGTCCAGAGAGGGGTCCTCCGCGTCCTCCACGAACAGGCAGAGCGGGCTGGTACCGGACGCGTCGGCCGGAAGCAGCTCCGAGCGGTGGCTGGCGGGAGCCCCGCCGCCGTTGGACTGAGGGCTGAAGCAGACGTACAGGTGGTACATCCGCCCATCTGCGCCGTCGTACCAGGTCTGGCAGTCGCCGCTCTGGTAGTTGCCGGAAAGGCCGGTAGGCTCCGTTGGATCGGCGGGCTCCAGCGCCTGGGCACCGTCGGTCCGGGGCGGAGTCTGGGCAGCGCGGCCGCCGAGGGTCGCCCACAGTACCGCTCCCAGCAGCACCACCAGCAGCACCGCGCAGGCCAGCGCCCCGCGGCGCTTTTCGCTGCGGGGCGGGGACATAGGCTCCCGTGCCAGCTGGCTGGCGGTGCAGCAGGGGCAGAAGGACGCCTCCTGCGGCAGCAACGCGCCGCATTTGATACATTTTTTCCGATTCTCCACAACTACCTCACAAAGCGTCCCGCAGTTCCAGCACATCGCGGAACCGCTGATTTGGATTCATCATGGTGCAGCGGCGGACGATCCGCCCCGCATGGCCCTCCGCCAGCAGGCGGGAGGGGTGCTGTCCCGTCAGCATCACATTCAGCAGCACGCCCAGAGAGTAGATGTCCGCCCGCCCATCGGTCTGGGACAGGCCGAACTGCTCCGGCGCGGCATAGCCGGTGGTTCCCAGGATCACCGTGTCGCTGTGGACCTCCGGCTTCATGATGCGGGAGGCGTCAAAGTCGACGAGCACCGCCTCACCGCCCCGCAGGATGACGTTGCTCTCCTTGACATCGCGGTGTACCGCGCCCATGCTGTGCAGCACCCACAGCGCCGCGCACAGGTCGCGGGCTACCTTGCGGGCCTCGGGCCAGTCCAGCAGCCCGCCCTCCAGCAGATACAGCAGGGTGTCGCCCTGAACATACTCCTCCAGCGCGGCCACGCGGCCGTGGGACTCGGCCACCTCCTCCACCCGCGGCAGGTAAGGGCTGGACACGGTCAGCAGCCGCCGGTAGACATCAGCGGCGCCGTCGAAGCGGCGGAACACGTAACGCTGCCCCGTCTGCCGGTGGCGCACCAGTGTCACCGTACCGCGGGTGCCCCGCTTCAGCACCTTCACCTCGTCAAAATACTGCTCCACGGCGCGCAGCAGCTCGTCGTACATGTCCGCTTCCCCCCTTCTTTGCGGTTCTTACCAGTATAGCCGAAATCCCGCTGTCTGTAAAGCTGCGGGCAGAAAAATGAGGAAATTTGCCAACTATGCAGCGCGCATATTGTCTTTTCAGCGAATTTTGTCTATAATGGTAAGCAGCATAGAGATAAGGATGGTATGTGTGATGAAACGCAAGAATACGGATCAGCTTTTGAAGGAACTGATGGACTCCAACGATCTGAGCCGCGTACTCTCCGATAATTCCGCCTGCTTCCGCGAGGGCGACCTGCCCCACGGGCTGCAGATGCTGTTTGACCAGCAGGACATGAGCAAATCCGCGCTGGCCAAGGCCTCCGGCATCAGCGAGGTCTATCTCCACCAGGTGTTCTCCGGACGGCGCACCCCCTCTCGCGACCGGCTGCTGTGTCTGTGCATCGGGCTGGGCGCCTCGGCAGAGGAAACCCAGAGTCTCTTGCAGCAGGCACACCACGCGCCGCTGTACGCTCGGGACAAGAGAGACGCGGTGCTGCTGTTCGGCCTGAGCCACAGCCTGACGCTGCCGGAGATCAATGACGCGCTGTTCACCGCCGGCGCAGAGACACTGCTTTAACGCAATACAACAAACCAGAGCGCCCAGCCTTTCGGCTGGGCGCTTCGGCGTTCTCTATCGCCTGGCATAGGCCAAGGGATCTCAGAAGATGGAGTAGTTCACGATCAGGCCGGCGAACACAATGGACACCATGCTCAGCAGCTTGATGAGAATGTTGATGGCGGGGCCGGAGGTGTCCTTGAAGGGGTCGCCCACGGTGTCGCCCACCACGCCGGCCTTGTGGCAGTCACCGCCCTTGCCGCCGAAGTTGCCCGCCTCGATGTACTTCTTGGCATTGTCCCACGCGCCGCCGGCGTTGGCCATGTAGATGGCCATCAGGAAGCCGGTAACGGTGGCGCCGGCCAGCAGGCCCACGACGCCCTTATAGCCCAGCACCATGCCCACGACAATGGGCGTTACCACCGCGATGACGGTGGGCAGCACCATCTCCTTCAGGCTGGCCTTGGTACACAGGTCCACGCAGCGAGCGTAGTCGGGGTCAGCCTTGCCCTCCATGAGACCAGCAATCTCGCGGAACTGGCGGCGCACCTCCAGCACCACGCTCTGAGCCGCGCGTCCCACGGAATTCATGGTCAGGGCGGCAAACACAAAGGGCAGGCAGGCGCCGATGAACAAGCCCGTCAGCACCAGCGGGTTCATCAGGGAGAAGTCGTTGAATGTGACATCCGCCGCGCCCACCTCCTTGACCTTCTCAATGTAGGAGGCCATAAGGGCCAGGGCAGTCAGGGCGGCGGAGCCGATGGCGAAGCCCTTGCCGGTGGCGGCGGTGGTGTTGCCCAGAGAGTCCAGTGCATCGGTACGCTTGCGGACCTCAGGGTCCAGACCGGCCATCTCGGCGATGCCGCCGGCGTTGTCGGCCACAGGGCCGTAGGCATCGGTGGCCAGGGTGATGCCCAGCGTACTCAGCATGCCTACGGCGGCCAGCGCGATGCCGTACAGGCCCATGCTGGCGTTGGTACCGCCGCCGGACAGGAAGAATGCCAGCAGGATGCAGACCGCCACGATGAGGATGGGCAGCGCGGTGGACAGCATGCCCAGGCCCAGACCGCCGATGATGATGGTAGCGGAGCCGGTCTGGCTCTTGCCGCTCAGCTCCTGGGTGGGCTTATAGGTGTCGGAGGTGTAGTACTCGGTGGCCTTGCCGATGAGCACACCGGCCAACAGACCGGACAGGATGGCCACGTACAGT
>UQZR01000009.1 GCA_900545585.1 uncultured Eubacteriales bacterium | reverse complement strand
TTGGCTGGAGACGGCCCGGGAAGATAGGTAGCGCCAACACAAAGCCCACGACTTTTGTCGTGGGCTTTGTCTTGTTTTATGATGCCTTTGCTACGCGAAGATGGCGCGGCGCGCTGTACTTCGTCTCGTGTGAGATATACTGTACTGCTGCACGGGATATGCTGCTGCGAGCAAGAGAAAAATAGCTCCTATTCCATGTGTCTTGTTGCATGCAGGCCGTGCAGAAATTTGACCCACGAAGAGAACTGTAACCTTGCGACTCCGGATGCCTGGCTCTGAGGTGAGCCGGTTATTTGAGCGCAATTTCTGGATACGTTCCTTCATGGCTTAGTCGGGCGTATACTTTAGCACACAAGGAGCATTTTAGAAACCAACTACGTTACGCAAACTGCGTTATGCTGTTGGCCTAAGTTATAGGCGTTGTTGCGGATGGTAAACGTGGACTCGGCGGTAATGCGCTCGCTCTTGGCGGCGTTGTACTGGGCGGTCATGGCCAGCTCCTTCAGGCTTATCAGCACCTTGCCGTCGGTGCTGCGGATGATGTTGCCGTCCACGATATCCATGTTGTATACCGCCTGACGGGTCAGATCGGTGGAGAGTGCAGCTCAAGCTGTGTTCTTCCCATCAACACGCAGTGCAAAACAAGCTGCACTGTACATTTTGCGGCCACGGGGGGATGGCTCCTCTTTTGAGACCGGTCAGGGTGTGCATTGGTTTTCGGATGTGGTTTCGGGATACGTACACCGCTGGCTCGAAGTACATACTTAAAGCGGCAAGAACTTCCTTTATGGTGTGATCGATAATGAAGCAATAAAAAAGGCAGATGTAACCGCCAAGCCGCGCTCTGATAATCAGAGCACAACACCGACTGCATCTGCCAGTATCAGTATAGCGAAGGTCTTGGTAAAGATCAATAGTCCGGATGTTTTTAAATATGTTCCGGTTGCAGGCGATACGCCATTGTCGGTTCTTGCGCTTCTGCTGCGGGTGTGGTAGGATAAACCAAATATACGTTGGGGGGCGCGAAGAATGGACATCACAATACGAAGGATGCGCAGCGGCGATGGCGATGAGCTGTATCGGCTGCTGTCAGATCCCATGGTGATGCGCTATCTGGAGCCGCCCTATGACCGTGTGCAGACGGAAGCATTCCTGCACGATGCGGGGTTGTCCGAACCGCCTCTTGTGTACGCCGTCCAGGAGGACGAGCGCTTTATCGGATATGTCATCTATCACGAATATGATGCGGACAGTATGGAGATCGGCTGGGTACTGTTTCCGGAGTACTGGGGGCGCGGCTACGCGTCGGAGCTGACGGACCGGCTCATTGACCGGGCGCGGCAGGCACAGAAGGACGTTGTCATCGAGTGTGTGCCGGAGCAGACGGCGACAATGCACCTTGCCGGCAAGAAGGGCTTCCGCAACGACGGAGTTTCCGATGGGCTGGCGGTATACCGGCTTGCAGACCGGCGCTGAATGTGGAAAGGAGCGCGGTATGGCGTTTGATTTTAAGAAGGAGTATCGGGAGTTTTATCTGCCGAAGGATCGGCCGGAGATCGTGGCGGTGCCCGCCATGCACTACATGGCGGTGCGGGGACAGGGTGACCCGAATCAGCCGGAGGGTGCGTACCAGCAGGCGATACAGATGCTGTATACCGTGGCGTACACGCTGAAAATGAGCGGGCGGGCCGGTCATGAGATCGACGGCTTCTTCGACTATGTGGTGCCGCCGCTGGAGGGCTTCTGGCAGCAGGGGCAGACCGGCACTGCGGACAAGGCGGCGTTCCGGTGGGTCTCGGTCATCCGGCTGCCGGATTTCGTGACAGAGGAGGAGCTGTGCTGGGCGAAGCAGGCCGCGTGGGAGAAGAAAAAGCTGGACTGCGGCGCGGTGGAATTCCTGACGGTGGAGGAGGGGCTGTGCGTGCAGTGCATGCACCTGGGACCCTTCGACACGGAGGCGGAGACGGTGGCAAGGATGGACAGCTTTCTGGCGGAAAAAGGATATGTGAACGACCTGTCAGAGACCCGTATGCACCACGAGATCTACTTGTCGGACGCGCGGCGCGTGATACCGGAGAAGTGGAAAACGGTGATACGGCACCCCATCCGCAGGGGATGAGATACATAAGCAGCCATATACAAAGGAGATCCGGAACATGACAGAAAAATGCGGAGAAGTGGTGATCCGTGACGCGGTGCTGACGGACGCGGAGCGGATACGGGAAATATACGACCACTACGTGCGGCACACGGCCATCAGCTTCGAGTACGAGACGCCAACGCCGGAGGAGATGCGGGAGCGGATGCACCGGACCATGGCGCGGTTCCCCTACCTGGCGGCGGAGCGAGACGGTGTGGTGCAAGGCTACGCCTACGCAGGGCCCTTCAAGGAGAGGGCGGCCTATGACTGGTGCTGCGAGCTGTCCATTTATCTGGCGCAGGACGCCCGGAAGTGCGGTATGGGGCGGCGTCTCTACGCCGCCATGGAGGAGCGGCTGCGGGACATGGGGGTGCTGAACCTCTACGCCTGCATCACCTGTCCGGACCGGGAGGATGAGTACGTGACGCGGAACAGCATGGAGTTCCACAGTCATCTGGGCTTCCGGCAGGTGGCGGAGTTCCGCAGCTGCGGCTACAAGTTCGGGCGTTGGTACAACATGATCTGGATGGAGAAAATGATCGGAGAGCACCGGCCGGATCAGCCGCCGGTGGTGCCGTATCCGGAGACAAGGGGCGGGACGGTCCGGACGGTGCGCGGCTGGAGCTGATGCACCGGCCAGAGTTGGCCGATGCAGGCAGCGCGGCTGCGCCCATACGGCGTTTTCTCTGGAGAGCCGCGAGGCGGTGGATGCGTTGACCCAGTGACTCCGCGGAGACGGCTATGCGGTGGCCAGCGAGCCGCAGGTCACGGGGGACGGCTATTATGAGGGCTGTGTCGCCGGACCGGAGGGACTCCTTGTGGAACTGACGGTGTAAGAAAAAGAGCTGTATATAACCGCGAAAGCGGTCATATACAGCTCTTTCTGCATCAATGAGGGCCATGAGACAGCGGGGGGGCATCAGGCGTGACGGTGCAGGGAGAGAATACCGGCACAGGGGGAGAGCGGTTCGAACTGCATTTGTGGGAAGAAGCATTTCATTTCATCGAAAACGAAATAGGTCTCATCGGCATCCCACAGGTCACCAGCATGGAGACGGCACACCTCCAGCGCGGCTCTGGAAGGGAAAGCCACATCACCGATATAGAGGCAGCCGCCCTCCCGCAGCAGGGAAAGAAGGCTGCGGATAAAATCCACTTTTTGCCGGTCCGTCAGGTGATGCAGCGAGTAGGTGGCAACGATGGCATCGTAGGTGCGCTGTGTCAGTGGTGTGGACAGCCCCTGTGAGAAGTCGCCGCAGAAAAGAGTGGCCTTCGGCATTCTGTCTTGCGCCAGGCGGAGCATCTGCGCGGAAAAGTCCTGCCCATAGATGCGGCAGCCCTGGGCATAGAGCGCGGCGCTCAGTGTGCCGGTGCCAAAGCCAATGTCCAACACATCCTTTGCACCCTGAGAGAGAACATTGCGGCAGATCGTATCCAGAATGTCACGATATCCCGCGAAGGGATAGCGATCGTCGGCATCTGAGAGAGCAACGCTCTGCTCGTAGTCCTCTGCCCATTGGTCAAAGCCTTTTTCGTTCAGCATGGTTTCTCCTTTTTCAGATGGGTCATTCCGCAGAAAGCGGCATGCCGCCGTTAGCGTCGATCTTGGCCTTCGTCTCATCGCGGACCGCCTCCCGCAGGGCGGTGAGGTAGGGGGAAAAGGCCACATTTTCGTTGGCATAGGTCAGGTTCAGGGCGTACTCGCGGGGCAGCCAGGTGGAGATAGGGGCCTCGTTGTGCTGGATGACCGCCTCCAGTTTGTCCAGCGCCTTGTAGAGACGGGCTTCGTCGGTCTCCAGGGCGTCCATCTCGGCGTACAGCGCCGCCATCTCGGTGCAGTAGGGGGCGGGGAGGGAGGATACCCACTGGGCCAGCAGGGAATCCTCACGGGTCGTATCGGCATCGGTTTTCAGGAAGGAGGGGATGTCGCCGGTGAAGCACTCGCCCAGATCGTGGATCAGGCACATTTGCAGCACCTTGTCCATGTCCAGCCGGGGGAACTCATCCCGCAGGAAAAATGCCATCAGCGCGATGCGCCAGCTGTGTTCCGCCACGCTTTCGCGGCGCCCGCCGGAGGTGTCGCAGTGACGGGTGGTGTCCTTCAGCTTTTCCGCGGTGTGCAGGATATTCAGAAGCTCGGTGGGGTGCATGGTACGTGTCCTCCTGTGCTGTTTCCTTCAGTATAGCAAAACCGCGGCGGCGGGTCAACGGTTGCGCAGAAAAAGAAAAGCGTGTATAATAGCGGCACAGGCCGCTCTGGCGGCGGAAAGGACGGGACAGCATGAAGCTACTATACGCGCTGGAGTCCATTCGGACGCCGCTGCTGGACACGATACTGGGCGCTGTGACCCACATGGGCGGAGAGCTTTTCTTCATGGTCATCGCCGTGACGGTGTTCTGGTGCGTCAGCAAGCGGATGGGCTACTACCTCATGACGGTGGGCTTTTTCGGCACCATTCTCAATCAATTTCTGAAGATCCTGTGCTGCGTGCCGCGGCCATGGGTGAAGAATCCTGACTTTACCATCGTGGAGAGCGCACGGGCCGAGGCCACGGGATACTCCTTTCCCAGCGGCCACACCCAGAACGCGGTGGCCACCTACGGCGGCATCGCACGGTACACCAGGCGGCGGTGGCTGCGGGGGGTGTGCATCGCGCTGACGCTGGTCATCTGCTTCAGCCGCATGTATCTGGGTGTCCACACGCCGCTGGACGTGGGGGTGTCCTTCGTTATCGCTGCGGCGCTGGTGCTGCTGGTGTACCCGCTGATGGAGGAGGCGGACCGCCGCCCCCGTGTGCTGACGGCGATGATCGGCGTCATGGTGCTGTGCAGTGCGGCGTTCATCGTTTATCTGTACCTGCGGGGCGACACGGGGACCACGGCGGAGGACACCGCCAACTATGTCAGCGCTTTGCAGAACGCCTGGAAGCTGACAGGCGCTACGCTGGGAATGCTGGCGGCCAACATTCTGGACCGGCGGTACATCCGCTTCGAGACGCAGGCGGTGTGGTGGGCCCAGATCATCAAGCTGGTGGTGGGCTTCGGACTGCTGCTGGCCATCCGGGCGGGGCTGAAAGCGCCGCTCATCGCGCTGTGCGGCGGGGCGGCGGAGATCGCCGGCGGTATCCGCTATCTGCTGGTGGTGCTGTTCGCCGGATGCATATGGCCCCTGACGTTCTGGGGCTTCAGCCGGTTAGGGAAGAAATAAGACGATAAAAAACACCCTCCGTGCAGACGCACGGAGGGTGTTTTTTATCGGGTGGCGAGGTTACACATCCGCCGCTTTTTCGCCGGCAGGCTTTTTCAGAGCCACAATGACGCCGGCGGTGATAAGTACGGCGCCCACCACGCTCATGACGGTGATCTGCTCGTCCAGCAGCAGGAAGCCCACCACCAGCGTGACGAAGGGGGAGGCATACAGGTAGTTGTTGGTGATGACAACGCCCAGACGCTGGAAAGCGATATTCCAGATGGCGAAGCACACGGCGTTGCCGAACACACCCAGAAACAGCCAGCTCAGCAGCATGGACGGCGTGGTGAACAGAGGGCGCAGGTCGGGCATGCCGTCCGTCAGCAGCATCAGGGGCAGGGAGGTCAGGAACGCCCAGAGCATGACGCGGCGGGTTACCAGAAAGTTGTCGTACTGCTCGGTGTACTTCTTGATGAGGATGGAGTACACGGCCCACATCAGGGCGGCGGCCAGCGCGATCAGGTCGCCCAGCGGGTTCAGATGGAAGGACATCTGGCCGTTGAGCACCACCAGCACCACACCGGCGATGGCGATGGCCGCGCCGATGTAGACGTACTTGCCCAGGCGCTCCCCGCTGCGGGAGAACAGCTGGGCCAGGATCACCGTCAGGATGGGGGACAGGGCTACGATGATGCTGACGTTGGCAGCGTAGGTGTAGGTCAGGGCGGTGTTTTGCAGGAAGAAGTAGAAGCTGCCGCCGGTGATGCCGATGAGGATGAACATCAGCTCATCCCTCCAGGGGAGCTTCAATGTCCTGGGGCGCAGGGCCCACAGGGCCACGTAGGCCAGGCCCATGCGCAGGGGGATGATCTGAATGGCGGTGTAGCCTTTCAGAAGCTCCTTGGTCAGTACGAAGCAGCTGCCCCACACGAGAATGGTGAAGATGGCGTAGACATGCCCCATCACCTTCTGGGATGTTTTCATATGCTTTCTCTCCTTAAACATGGATTTCCGGCCTCCGCAGCGGGAGGCCGGAGCTTGTCCCAAACATACTATATTATAGGGGACAACGGCAGAAAAATCCAGAGGGAGCTGCAAAAGAAATTTTGCGGCGAAATTAGGCAAATCTTAAAGTCCGGCGGAGCGAAAGCGGTTGAAGCGGGGCGAAAACTGTGCTATACTGTGCGTTGTGGCCGTCAGGTCTGACGGCGGACGTTTCGGGGGACAATACAGGAGGAACACCATGAAAACAACCTTAGTCATTATGGCGGCGGGCCTGGGCTCCCGCTATGGCGGCAATAAGCAGACGGACGGCGTGGGCCCTAATGGGGAGATCCTCATGGAGTACGGCGTCTACGATGCGGTGCGGGCCGGTTTCGATAAGATCGTGTTCATCATCAAGCCGGATATGCTGGAGCTGATGAAGCGGCTGTGCGGCGACATGGCCTCGTGTCTGCGGACGCCGGAGGGCCAGCCGGTGGAGGTGTGCTACGCCTTTCAGGATTTCTCCTCCGTGCCGGCGTTCTACCGGATACCGGAGGGGCGCACCAAGCCCTTCGGTACCACCCACGCGGTGCTGTGTACCAGGGAATTCGTCCACGAGCCGTTCTGCGTCATCAATGCCGACGACTACTACGGCGTGGACGCCTACCGTACCATCTATGAGGAGCTGCAGCGCCTGCCGGAGCGGGGCACGGCCACCATGGTGGGGTATCTGCTGAAGAACACCGTCACCAGATACGGCACGGTGTCCCGCGGCGTGTGTCACGCGCGGGACGGCTATCTCACGGACATCCATGAGACGCTGAAGATCCGCCTGCGTGACGACGGCACCATCGGCGATGAGGACAGCGGCGTGCTGCTGGAGCCGGACACGGTGGTATCCATGAACTTCTGGGGCTTCATGCCGTCGGTGTTCGATGAGATGGAGCGGTACTTTGAGGATTTCCTGCGCCGCGACGCGGGGGAGAATGCGAAGGCAGAGTGCCTGCTGCCCAACATGGTGGGCAAGCTGCTGAAGGAGGGCAGGCTGTCGGTATCCGTATTGCAGTCCAGGGACCGGTGGTTCGGCATGACGTACCACGAGGACCGGGCGCGGGTGGCGGCGGAGCTGCTGGAGCTGCACAGAGCGGGGGTCTACCCCCGGGAATTGAGGTAAGGAGCTATGGACGAAAGAGAACGGAGACGGCAGCGCCGGTACAGAGAGGCCATGCGCAACCGCGCCATTGCGGCGGTGTTCCTGGCGGTGCTGATCGTGGGCATCATCTTCATCGTGAAGGGGTGCAGGAATAAGAAGCAGGAGCAGGACCAGCAGCAACAGCAGGCGGCGGAGGCGCTGGCCCGTCAGGACGACCAGCAGGAGCCGGCCACCAAGCCGTCGGCGGCGGACAACGAGCTGCTGACGCTGGTGAACCCCTGGAACCCGCTGCCGTCGGACTGGGAAGTGGATCTGGTGGACCTGAGCAATGGCTCCCAGATCGACCGGCGGTGCTATGACGCACTGCAGGAGATGATGGACGCCTGCCGCGACGCAGGCTACGAGCCCCTGATCTGCTCGGCCTACCGGACCCAGGAGACGCAGCAGGAGCTGTTCGACAAGAAGGTGGCCGCTTTTGAAGCCGAGGGCAAGAGCCACGATCAGGCGGTGCAGGAGGCCGGCACGGTGGTGGCCGTACCGGGCACCAGCGAGCATCAGCTGGGTCTTACGGTGGACGTGGTGGACATCAACAACCAGAACCTGACGGAGGAGCAGGAAAAGACTCCCACCCAGAAGTGGCTGATGGCCAACTCCTGGCGCTACGGGTTCATCCACCGCTATCCCAACGGAAAGAGCGCTGTCACCGGCATCATCTATGAGCCCTGGCACTATCGCTATGTGGGCAAGGACGTGGCCCAGGAGATCTTCAACCGCGGCATCACGCTGGAGGAGTATCTGGGCGTGACCCATTAAAATGCAGCAAAAGAGCCGCGGCAGAAGCCGCGGCTCTCCGTCTGCGCATGGGATTATTTGCAGTTCTTGGCGTTCTTCGTGTTCCTGGCGTTCTTGTTGGCGTTCTGGGTATTCTGCTCATTGGTGTTCTGCTCGGTCTTGGCGTTTTTGCGCTCCTCCATGTGAGGCACCTCCTTTTTAACAGTTACAGCGTCAGTATGGCCGGAAAAATCGGTACTATGCGTCAAAAATCAAAAAAATATAGTTGACAGCGGGAGCAAAGTGCGGTACAATACTCAGGAAAACAAAGAAGGTCGGTGCATCCGCCTCACCTCACGCGCAGAGCAAAGAGGTCAACAGCGTCAGCAAGTGCCCCATGGGCAGCTTGTGTTGTTGCGCGGATGCGGAGAGCATTCGCGTTTTTATTTTGGATTGGAGGTGCTTCGGTATTAGCAAGGTACAGCATCAACTGAATGAAGAGATCAACGACAAGGAGATCCGTTTGATCGGCGAAGGCGGAGAGCAGATGGGCATTGTGTCCGGTGAAGAAGCCCTGCGCATCGCGGAGGAGCACGGGCTGGATCTGGTAAAGATCTCCCCGCAGGCGACGCCCCCTGTGTGCAAGCTGATGAATTACGGCAAGTACAAATTCGAGCAGAGCAAGCGCGAGAAGGAAGCCAGAAAGAACCAGCACGTGGTGGAGATCAAGGAGATCCGGATGTCCCCGGGCATCGACGTGGGCGATTTCAACACCAAGCTGAAGAACGCCCAGAAGTTCCTGTCCGACGGCAACCGCGTCAAGGTATCCGTCCGCTTCCGCGGCCGTGAGATGGCGCACACCGACATCGGCCGCGATCTTCTCAATAAGTTTGCAGACCTGTGCACCGAAGTGGCTACCCTCGACAAGGCCGCCAAGCTGGAGGGACGGAACATGTCCATCTTCCTGTCCCCCAAGGCCGGCAAGTAACCGCGTTTCCCCACAGAGGATCATATTGGAAGGAGTAATATTATGCCTAAACTGAAGACCCATAGCGGCGCAAAGAAGCGCTTCAACCTGACGAAATCCGGCAAGGTCAAGAGAGCTCATGCGTTCAAGAGCCACATCCTGACCAAGAAGGACACCAAGCGTGGCCGTCGTCTGCGCAGCACCACCTATGCTGACTGCACCACCGAGGCGACCATCCGCAAGATGATCCCCTACAAATAAGAGACGGAATCGTTAGAATAGGAGGCAATTGAAATATGGCACGTGTAAAAGGCGCGATGATGGCGCGTAAAAGAAGAAACAAGACTCTGAAGCTGGCCAAGGGCTACTGGGGCGCGAAGTCCAAGCACTTCAAGATGGCCAACGAGCAGGTCATGAAGTCCCTGACCTACGCCTATGTGGGCCGCCGTCTGAAGAAGCGGGACTTCCGTCAGCTGTGGATCACCCGTATCTCCGCGGCTGTCAAGGCCCAGGGCATGAACTATTCCAGCTTCATGCACGGTCTGAAGGTCGCCGGCATCCAGATCAACCGCAAGATGCTGTCCGAGATGGCGATCAACGACACCGTGGCGTTCGCCGCCCTGTGCGACATCGCCAAGAAGGCCAACTGAACACCCGCACAGCGCCCTGTTCACGGGGCGCTGTGTTTTTTGCGCAAACGGGCAAAAAACAGTGGAAAACGGCGGAAAGCTCTGCTATAATGTTTCCGCTGAAATGGGCGCGGCGGTACGGCGCGCCAAAATGGAGATCATACCGGCACAGGCCGCAGAAAGGATGATACGATGTACTGCACGAGAAAGATCAACGACGATTATACATGGGTGGGCGCCGACTGCCGGCGTCTGGCGATGTTTGAGGGCGTGTACGATGTGCCTCAGGGCATCAGCTTCAACAGCTATCTGCTGACAGACGAAAAGACCGTGCTGTTCGACACAGTGGACAGCGCGGTGCGCCATACGTTTCGGGAGAACCTGACCCACGCCCTGGCGGGGCGGGAGCTGGACTACGTGGTGGTGCACCACATGGAGCCGGACCACGCAGCGGAGCTGGCTGACCTGCTGCGGGACTATCCCCGGACGCAGGTGCTGTGTAGCGCCATGGCCAAGACCATGATCGGCCAGTTCTTCGGGCCGGAGCTGGCGGGGCGCATCACCGTTATCAAGGAGGGGGAGACGCTGTCCACCGGACGGCACACCCTGCACTTTGTGGCGGCGCCCATGGTCCACTGGCCGGAGGTGATGCTGACCTACGATGCCACGGACAAGCTGCTGCTGTCGGCGGACGCCTTCGGCAGCTTCGGCGCCCTGAACGGCGCGCTGTTCGCCGATGAGGTGAACTTCGACCGCGACTATCTGGACGAGGCGCGGCGCTACTACACCAACATTGTGGGCAAGTACGGCCCCCAGGTGCAGGCGGTGCTGAAGAAGGCGGAGACGCTGGACATCCAGATGCTGCTGCCGCTCCACGGCTTCGTGTGGCGGGAGGAGCTGGGCTATCTGCTGGGCAAGTATGACCTGTGGAGCCGGTACGAGCCGGAGGTGCGGGGCGTCATGATCGCCTACGCCTCGGTGTACGGCGGCACGGAGAACGCCGCCAACGTGCTGGCCTGCCGTCTGGCAGAGCAGGGCGTGCAGGTGAAGATGTTCGACGTGTCGGTGACGCCGGCGCCCTATGTCGTGTCCGACGCTTTCAAGTACAGCCATCTGGTGTTCGCGTCCGCCACGTATAACATGGGCATCTTTGTGACCATGGAGGACCTGCTCCACGACATCGCGGCCCACGCCCTGGCGGACCGGCGGTACGCCCTGATCGAGAATGGCACCTGGTCGCCGGCCAGCGGTAAGAAGATGGATGCGCTGCTGTCCCCGCTGAAGGGCTGGTCCGCGGTGGAACCGGTGCTGACGGTGAAGTCGGCGCTGCGGCCGGATCAGGCGGCCCAGATGCAGCGTTTGGCCGATGCCATTGCCGCCGACGTGAAGGCGGAGCAGACGGAGGAGGACGCCTCCGGCGAGGGAAAGCACCGCTACGTGTGCAAGGTGTGCGGCTACGTTTACGAGGGCGACGAGCTGCCGGCAGACTACAAATGCCCGCTGTGCGGCGCCGGTCCGGAGTATTTCCGGCAGGAGGCCTGATCTGCGGCGAAAAAAGTGGGAAAATTCCGGTGAAAAACCGGAATTTCTCCTTGCAAAATGGAAAAAGCCGTGCTATCATACTTTGGTGAATCCGCACAGCTTCGGATCTCCGGTCGGTGCCGCAAGGTTGGCCGGAGGGAGGAGGAAGCTGGAGGTACAAACTAAAACAAAAGGAGAAACAACAAAAATGGCAAATCAGAACGTCGTATCCATGAAGGCTCTGCTGGAGGCCGGTGTGCATTTCGGTCATCAGACCCGTCGCTGGAACCCCAAGATGGCTCCCTATATCTACACCGAGCGCAACGGCATCTATATCATCGACCTGCAGAAGACCGTGAAGAAGCTGGAGGAGGCGTATGCCTTCGTGCGTCAGCTGTCCGAGAGCGGCCAGTCCCTGCTGTTCGTGGGTACCAAGAAGCAGGCGCAGGAGGCTATCAAGGATGAGGCTACCCGCTGCGGCATGTACTACGTCAACGCCCGCTGGCTGGGCGGTATGATGACCAACTTCAAGACCATGCGTACCCGTATCGACCGTCTGAACCAGCTGAAGACCATGCAGGCCGACGGCACCTTCGATATGCTGCCCAAGAAGGAAGTCATCAAGCACCTGGGCGAGATCGAGAAGCTGGAGAAGTATCTGGGCGGCGTGAAGGAAATGAAGAAGCTGCCCGGCGCTCTGTTCATCGTGGATACCCGCAAGGAGCGCAACGCCATCGCCGAGGCGCACCGTCTGGGCATTCCCGTTGTGGCCATCGCCGATACCAACTGCGATCCCGACGAGATCGACTATCCCATCCCCGGCAACGATGACGCCATCCGCGCCATTAAGCTGATCGCCTCCGTGATGGCCAACGCCATGATCGAGGGCCGTCAGGGCGAGCAGAACGAGGAGGCCGCCGAGGCCAAGGACGCTGAGTAAGTCCGGAATCACACCGCGTATCTCACGGGGCAGGGAAGTGTCCCTGCCCCTTTTTCAATCATATTTTACAGGAGGATATAAAAATGGCTTTTACTGCCGCTGATGTAAAGACCCTGCGCGAAATGACCAGCGTGGGCATGATGGACTGCAAGAAGGCGCTCGTCGAGTGCGATGGCGATATGGATAAGGCTGTTGAGTGGCTGCGTGAGAAGGGTCTGGCCAAGGCTGCCAAGAAGGCCGGCCGCATCGCCGCCGAGGGCATGTCCTACGCACTCACCGAGAACGGCGTGGGCGTCGTGGTGGAGGTCAACTGCGAGACCGACTTCTGCGCCAAGAGCGACCTGTTCGTGGCCTTTGTGAAGGACATCGCCAAGGTCATCGCCGAGCAGAATCCCGCCGATGTGGATGCTCTGATGAACTGCAAGTACTTGGACAGCGATCTGACCGTCTCCGAGACCATGCCCGAGAAGGTCATGTCCATCGGTGAGAACCTGCAGATCCGCCGCTTCGTCCGCTTTGCCGAGAACACCAGCGTGGGCTATGTCCATGCCGGCGGCAAGATCGGCGTGCTGGTGAATCTGGCCGTGGAGGGCGATATCGACGCCACCGAGATCGGCAAGAACATCGCCATGCAGATCGCGGCCCTGAACCCCCGCTTCTGGGATAAGGCTCAGGTCACCGACGAGGTGCTGGCTGAGGAGAAGAAGATCGCTCTGGCCCTGATGGACACCGATCCCAAGATGGCCTCCAAGCCCGAGGCCGTGAAGGAAAAGATCGTCATGGGCAAGATGAACAAGTTCTACGAGGAGAACTGCCTGATGCAGATGGAGTTCGTCCGCAGCGACATCTTCCAGGGTTCCGTGGAAAAGTACGTGGCCGATGCTGCCAAGAAACTGGGCGGCTCCGTGAAGTTCGTGGACGCCGTGCGCTTCCAGACCGGCGAGGGCATCGAGAAGAAGCAGGAGGACTTCGCCGCTGAGGTCGCTGCTCAGATGAACATGGGCAAGTAATTGCCGTTGATCGTATGAAATTACGCAGGGGAGAGGCTTTGTAACAGGGCCTCTCCCTGCGCTTTTTTGCACGGGAAAACGACACAGGATGGCGGCGGTCGGATCCGGCTGCCGCAGAGAAAGGAGAACACTTATGACAAACGAAGTGCTGCAAACCATCAAGTCCCGCAGGACGGTCCGCGCATATCGCCCCGACGCCGTGCCGGAGGAGCTGCTGCAGGCGGTGCTGGAGGCGGGAACCTACGCGCCTACCGGCCGCGGCCGCCAGTCCCCGACCATCATCGCCGTGACATCCGAGGGCTATCGCCAGAAGATCTCTGAGCTGAACGCGGCGGTGCTGGGCAGCGACTCCGACCCCTATTATGGAGCGCCGGTCATCATCCTCGTATTGGCGGACGGCACGGCCAATACCTTTGTGGAGGACGGCAGCTGCGTGCTGGAGAATATGATGCTGGCCGCCGCATCCCTGGGCCTGGGCTCCGTTTGGGTACACAGAGAGCGGGAGATCTTCGACAGCGAAGAGGGCAAGGCGCTTTTACAGGCATGGGGCCTTCCGGAAACGCTGCGGGGCGTCGGCAGTATCGCGCTGGGCTATCCGGCGGGCGCCATTCACGAAGCGGCAAAAAGAAAGGACGGCTACATCGTCCGCGTATAAGGACAAAAAACATCCCCCGTGCAGCAGCATGGGGGATATTTCTGCCCTTTTTTGGCCGGATGGGCAATTTTACGTGGATTTTACACGAGGATGCTTTTTCATTTTACCTGCCCGCCGTATTCTGTGAACTGTAAGGGACATCCGAAATCAAAGAAGAAACGAGGTACGAATATGAAAAAGATCCTTGCATTTGCACTGAGCGCTGTCATGGCGCTGGCTCTGCTGGCCGGCTGCGGCAATCAGACCGATAACAACAGCAGCAACAACGACAACGGCGGCGACGCCAGCGATACCCCTGCCGCCTCCGTCAGCGGCACCGTCTCCACCGACGGTTCCACCTCCATGGAGAAGGTCATCGGCGCGCTGAGCGAGTCCTACATGGCGGCCAACAAGGACGTTACCGTCAACTACAATCCCACCGGCTCCGGCGCAGGCATCACCGCCGTGCAGGAGGGTACCTGTGACATCGGCCTTTCCTCCCGCGCCCTGAAGGACGAGGAGAAGGCGGCCGGCCTGAAGGAGACGGTGCTGGCCTACGATGGCATCGCCATCATCGTCCACCCCGACAACCCCGTCAGCGACCTGAGCATCGAGCAGATCGCCAAGCTGTACACCGGCGAGATCACCAACTGGAAGGACGTGGGCGGCAGCGATGCCGAGGTGGTTCTGATCGGCCGCGAGGCGGCCAGCGGTACCCGCGACGGCTTCGAGTCCATCACCGGCACCAAGGATAAGTGCCAGTACCGTCAGGAGCTGACCTCCACCGGCGATGTCATCACCGCCGTGAGCCAGAACCCCGATGCCATCGGCTACGCCTCTCTGGCGGCCATCAAGGACAGCGTGAAGGCCCTGAGTGTGGACGGCGTTACCCCCAGCGAGACCACCGTCAAGGACGGCAGCTATCCGGTGCAGCGTCCCTTCGTGCTGGTGACGGTGGAGGGCAAGGCCCTCTCCGCTGCGGCACAGTCCTTCTTCGACTACGCCACCTCCGCTGATGCGGCAGACATCATCGCCAAGGCCGGCGCAGTAGCGGCCAACTGAAAGTAAGGCGCGGCAGGCGACGCTCGGCGACGGGCGCCGCCTTGCCCCGTATGCGGAGGTACGCACATGAAAGTAAAACGAGTTCTGGAGAACGCCATACACGGTTGGTTCCTGCTGATGGGTCTGGTAACGGTGGGCTGTGTGCTGCTGATCTCAGTCTACCTCATCATTTCCGGCATCCCCGCCATGCGGGAGATCGGACTGGTGAAGTTCCTGTTCGGCAAGGTGTGGGATTCCAACGCGGCCACGCCCCAGTTCGGCATCCTGCCTTTCATCCTCACCAGCGTGTACGGCACGGCAGGGGCCATCCTGCTGGGCGTACCGGTGGGATTCATGACAGCCGTGTTTCTGGCGAAAATGGCGCCGCCGCGTCTGAAAGCGGTGGTGTCCTCGGCGGTGAGCCTGCTGGCGGGTATCCCGTCGGTGGTGTACGGCCTGGTGGGCATGCTGGTGCTGGTGCCGGGCATCCGGAAGCTATTCCGTATTCCTGACGGCTCCGGTCTGCTGGCGGCCATCATCGTGCTGGCCATCATGATCCTGCCGTCCGTCATCAACGTGGCCATGACGGCACTGGAGGCGGTGCCGCGGGAGTACGAGGACGCATCACTGGCGCTGGGCGCCACGGCCACGGAGACATGGTTCAAGGTGTCCGTCCCCGCCGCCCGCAGCGGTATCGCGGCAGCGGTGGTGCTGGGTGTGGGCCGCGCCATCGGCGAGGCCATGGCCGTGATGATGGTGTCCGGCAACGTGCCCAATATGCCGAAGCTGTTTGAGAGCGTGCGGTTCCTGACCACTGCCGTGGCCAGCGAGATGGGGTACGCGGCGGCGGGCCTGCAGCGGCAGGCGCTGTTTTCCATCGCGCTGGTGCTGTTCCTGTTCATCATGCTCATCAACGCGGCGCTGAATTTTTTCCTGAAGCGCAGTAAGGAGAAGTAAGACATGGACAAGACGAATTTTACCGCCCGCCGCAGGGTCTGGGGCGCTGTGATGCGGGGACTGATGGTGCTGTGCGCGGTCATCACCTGCGCGCTGGCGGCGTTCCTCATCATCTACGTGCTGGCCAAGGGTGTGCCCAACCTGTCGTGGCAGCTGCTGAGCACCAAGCCCAGCTATCTGGACGACACCATTGGCATCCTGCCGGACATCATCAGCACCGTCTGCATGGTGCTGACCACGCTTCTGATCGTCCTGCCGGTAGGTGTGTGCGCGGCGGTGTACCTGACGGAGTACGCGGGCAACCGGAAGCTGGTGGCGGTCATTGAGTACGCGGCGGAGACGCTGTCCGGCATCCCGTCCATCATCTACGGTCTGGTGGGCCAGATGTTCTTCTGTCAGTTTCTGGGTATGAAGAAATCCCTGATCGCCGGCGCGATGACGCTGGTCATCATGAACCTGCCCACCATCATGCGCACCACGCAGGAGAGCCTGAAGACCGTACCCCAGAGCTACCGCGAGGGCGCATTCGGCCTGGGAGCAGGGAAGTGGCGTACCATCCGGACGGTGGTGCTGCCGGGCTGCGTGGACGGCGTCATCACCGGCTGCATCCTGGCGGTGGGCCGCATTCTGGGCGAGACGGCGGCGCTTCTCTATACCGCAGGCTTCGCCCACGCGCTGTACGGCAGTCTGAGCGAAACGCTGCAGGGCGCAGGCGCTACGCTGTCGGTGGCACTGTACGTCTACGCCAAGGAGCAGGGTGAGTTCGATGTGGCCTTCGCCATCGCCGCCATCCTGATGGCGCTGGCGCTGCTCATCCATCTGGCGGCCAGCCTGACGGGACGCTATTTCAAGAAACGGAGGAGCCTATGAGCGATATCATCACGGTGGAGGATCTGAACCTGTGGTACGGCAGTACCCAGGCGCTGCACCATGTGAGCATGGAGATACCGGAAAAGAGCATCACGGCTCTGATCGGGCCGTCCGGCTGCGGCAAGTCCACGTTTCTCAAGACGCTGGACCGCATGAACGATCTGGTGCCAGGCGTGCGCATCGAGGGTACGGTGCGCTACGATGGCAGGGACATCTTTGCACCCGATGTGGATGTCAATGAGCTGCGGCGGCAGGTGGGCATGGTGTTCCAGAAGCCCAACCCGTTCCCCATGAGTATCTACGACAATGTGGCCTACGGGCCCCGTACCCACGGCGTGCGCAACCGCGCCAAGCTGGACGAGATCGTGGAGCAGTCCCTGCGTTCGGCGGCCATCTGGGACGAGGTGAAGGACCGACTGAAGAAAAACGCACTGGGCCTCTCCGGCGGCCAGCAGCAGCGCCTGTGTATCGCCCGGGCGCTGGCGGTGGAGCCGCAGGTACTGCTGATGGATGAGCCCACGTCGGCGCTGGACCCCATCTCCACATCGAAAATAGAGGAGCTTGCAATTGAGCTGAAAAAACGGTACACTATTGTAATCGTCACACACAATATGCAGCAGGCGCTGCGTATTTCGGACCGTACCGCGTTTTTCCTGCTGGGTGAGCTGATCGAGTACGACGACACGGAGCGCATGTTCTCCACGCCGTCCCAGAAAAAGACCGAGGATTACATCACGGGGAGGTTTGGTTGATGAGGAGCCGCTTTGATGAGCAGCTGGCCCAGCTGCATCGGGAGCTGATCGAGATGGGCGCGCTGTGCGAGCGCGTGATCGCGCTGGCCGCCAAGGCCCTGACCACAGGGGATAAGGCGCTGGCCCAGCAGGTGCCGCCGCTGGATCGGGAGATCGACCGGAAGGAGCGAGACATCGAGAACCTGTGTCTGCGGCTGCTGCTGCATCAGCAGCCGGTGGCCGGCGACCTGCGCCGCATCTCCGCGGCCCTGAAGATGATCACGGACATGGAGCGCATTGGTGACCAGGCCGACGACATCGCCGAGATCGTACTGTATCTGGCGGACGTACCGGCGGAGAGCCACGTGCTGCTGCAGAAGATGGCGGAGGCCGCCATCGGCATGGTCAGCGACAGCGTGGACGCCTACGTGCGGCAGGATGTGGAGCTGGCGGAGCAGGTCATCGCCCACGACGACACGGTGGACGACTACTTCGAACAGGTCAAGCAGGCGCTGATCCACCGCATTGCCAACGATCCGGCGGAGGGCGGCACGGCCCTGGACCTGCTGATGATCGCCAAGTATCTGGAGCGCATCGGCGACCATGCCACAAATATCGCCGAGTGGGTGGAGTTCTCCGTCACCGGCGTACACAAGGAGGGATGACCCATGATCTGGTGCGTGGAGGACGACGCCAGTATTCGGGATATCGAAGTATACGCACTGAACTCCACGGGCTTTTCCGCAGAGGGCTTTGCCGATGGCGCGGCCTTCTGGGCGGCGCTGGAGAAGGACCGGCCGGAGCTGGTGGTGCTGGACGTAATGCTGCCGGAGATCGACGGCATCCAGCTGCTGCGCCGCATGAAGGCCGACCCCGCTCTGCGGGATATCCCCGTCATCATGGCCACGGCCAAGGGCGCGGAGTATGACAAAATACTGGGGCTGGATCTGGGAGCGGACGACTACCTGACCAAGCCCTTCGGCGTCATGGAGCTGGTGTCCCGCGTCAAGGCGGTGCTGCGCCGGTGCAGGCCGGTACAGCAGCAGGTGCTGCGCTGCGGCGGCCTTGCCGTGGATACCAAGGAGCACACCGTCACCGCTGACGGCGTGCGGGTGGAGCTGACGTACAAGGAGTTCCAGCTGCTGCGGCTGTTCCTGTCCCACATGGGTACGGCCTTTACCAGAGACCAGCTGATGGAGCAGGTGTGGGGCATGGACTTCTGCGGCGAGAGCCGCACCATCGACATGCACATCCGCACCCTGCGGCAGAAGCTGGGGGCCTATGGCGAGCATATCGAAACGGTGCGCAGCGTGGGCTATCGATGGAGGGCGCAGCTGTGAACAATACCATGACAAGACGTATTTTCCGGTCCACACTGCTGGTGGGCGTGGTGGTGCTGCTGGCGGCGCTGGCGCTGGTGGTGGGCGTGCTGTACAGCTACTTTGGCCGCGTGCAGGAGTCCCAGCTGCGGGACGAACTGAGCCTGGCGGCAGTGGGCGTGACCCAGAGCGGTGAGGACTACCTCCGCCAGCTGGAGTCCGACCAGTACCGCATCACCTGGGTGGCGGCGGACGGCAGCGTGCTGTACGACACCCAGGCGGATGCCTCCGCCATGGAGAACCACGCCCAGCGGCAGGAGGTGCGGCAGGCCCTGGCCTACGGCGAGGGCGAGAGCAGTCGGTACAGCAGCACCCTGCTGCAAAAGACGGTGTACTACGCCAAGCTGCTGCCGGACGGCACGGTGCTGCGCCTGTCCTCCGTCCGCGTGACGGCGGGTGTACTGATGCTGAATATGCTGCAGCCGCTGCTGCTGCTGGTCATCGCGGTGCTGATCCTGTCCGGCGTGCTGGCCGGACGGCTGGCCAAGCGAATCACCGAGCCTCTGAACCGCCTGGATCTGGAGAACCCTCTGGAGAACGATACCTATGAGGAGCTGGCGCCCCTGCTGCGGCGGATGGAGCACCAGCGCCGCCAGATCGACCGGCAGATGGACGAACTGAAGCAGCGGGCCGAGGAATTCCAGCAGATCACCGGCAGCATGAACGAGGGCCTGGTGCTGCTGGACGAGAACGGCGCCATCCTCAGCATCAACCCGGCGGCCCAGCGCCTGCTGGGCACCGACAACGCCTGTGTGGGTCAGGATATCCTGACGGTGGACCGCGATGTGTCCCTCAGCGACGGCCTGCGCACTGCGGCGCAGGAGGGTCACAGTGAGTTCCGCGGCCGGCGCGGCGGCAGAGAGTATCAATTCGACATCAGCCGCATCCAGACGGAGGGCCGTACAGCGGGCACGGTGCTGCTGGTGTTCGACGTGACGGAGCGCGCCTTTGCCGAGCAGAACCGGCGGGAGTTCACCGCCAACGTTTCCCACGAGCTGAAAACGCCCTTGCAGGGCATCATCGGCAGCGCGGAGCTGCTGGAAAACGGCATGGTGAAGCAGGAGGACGTGCCCCGCTTTGTGGGACATATCCGCTCCGAGGCCCAGCGTCTGGTGACGCTGATCGGCGACATCATTCGCCTGTCCCAGCTGGACGAGGGCGAGCCCATGCCCACGGAGACCGTGGATCTGCTGGAGGTGACGCGGGAGGCTGCGGAGAATCTCCAGACTGCGGCGGCGGCCCGTGACGTGACCGTCACGGTGGAGGGTCAGCCGGCGGAGCTGGAGGGCGTGCGCCGCCTGCTGTACGAGATCGTGTATAACCTGTGCGACAATGCCATTAAGTACAACGTTACCGGCGGCCGCGTGGACTTGTCGGTATCGTGTACCGGCGGTACCGCCGCCGTCATGGTGCGGGATACGGGCATCGGCATCCCCGCCGACCAGCAGGATCGCGTGTTCGAGCGGTTCTACCGCGTGGACAAGAGCCATTCCAAGGCATCCGGCGGCACGGGCCTGGGGCTGTCCATCGTGAAGCACGCCGTCCAGTATCACCACGGCGTCATCGAACTGAAAAGCGAGCTGGGAAAGGGCACGGAGATCCGCGTCACGTTCCCCGTCAAGGCATAACGCGGCGGTGCGCTTCCATTTTCAGGGAGCGCACCGTTCTTCCTGCCCGCTGTGTTGACAGAGCAGGGGACAGCCCGTATAATAAACTCGTATGCAACCATCCATTGGACCGTCCGCGCCTGTTGGCGGCGCGGCACAGAGGAGAGTATTATGCTGAAGATCCAGCACCTGACCAAGACTTACGGCGATAAGAAAGCCGTAGATGATCTGAGCCTGCACATCCAGGCCGGAGAGATCTACGGCTTCATCGGCCACAACGGCGCCGGTAAGACCACCACGCTGAAGGCGGCGGTGGGCATCCTGCCCTTCGATGAGGGGAACATCACCATCAACGGCCGCTCCATCCAGACCGAGCCGCTGGCCTGCAAGCGGGAACTGGCGTATATCCCCGATAACCCCGACCTCTACGAATTCATGAGCGGCATCAGATACCTGAACTTCATCGCCGACATCTTCGGCGTCGGCGCGGCGGACCGGCAGGCCCGCATCCGCGACTACGCGGCGCGGTTCGAGCTGACGGACGATCTGGCCCAGCCCATTGCTGCCTATTCCCACGGCATGAAGCAGAAGCTGGCCATTATCGCCGCCTGGCTGCACCGGCCCAGACTCGTTATTATGGATGAGCCCTTCGTGGGTCTGGATCCCAAGGCGTCCCACCTGCTGAAGGGCATGATGCGGGAGCTGTGCGATCAGGGCGGGGCCATCTTCTTCTCCACCCACGTGCTGGAGGTGGCGGAGAAGCTTTGTGACAAGGTGGCCATCATCAAGGGTGGCCGCCTCATCCGCTCCGGCACCATGGAGGAGGTCAAGGGTGACGACTCCCTGGAGCAGGTGTTCCTGGAGCTGGAGGACGAGACATGCTGAGCGTCCTTCTGAAAAAGCAGCTGACGGAGATCTTCCGCAACTATTTCTATAACCCCAAGACCAACAAGGCCCGCTCCAAGGCGGCGGTGGCCGCCTACATCGTGCTGTTCGCGGTGCTGATGGCGGTGATCCTGGGCGGCATGTTCACGGTCCTGTCCGCGGCCCTGTGTACGCCGCTGACCGCCGCGGGTCTGGACTGGCTGTACTTCGCGCTGATGGCTCTGCTGGCCACGCTGCTGGGCGCCTTCGGCAGCGTGTTCAACACCTACTCCGGACTGTACCTGGCCAAGGATAACGATCTGCTGTTGAGCATGCCCATCCCCGTCAACACCCTGATGGCGTCCCGCCTGCTGGGCGTGTACCTGATGGGCCTGATGTACAGCGGCGTGGTGATGCTGCCGGCGGTCATCGTCTACTGGGTGGCCACGCCTGCACCGGCCGCCGCCGTGATCGGCGGTGTGCTGCTGGTGTTCCTGCTGTCGGTGTTCGTATTGGCGCTGTCCTGTGCGCTGGGCTGGCTGGTGGCCAAAATCAGTCAGAAGCTGAAAAATAAGAGCTTCATCACCGTGGTGCTGTCACTGGCGTTCTTCGGAGCTTACTACTTCTTCTATTTCAAGGCCGAGGACCTGCTGCAGGAGCTGCTGCGCAGCGCCGCCGTCTACGGCGCACGGATCAAGGGCGCGGCCTATCCGCTGTACCTGCTGGGCAGGGTGGGCACCGGCGACATTACGGCCATGCTGACGGTCTCGGCGGTGATACTGGCACTGTTCGCGGCACTGTGGGTCCTGCTGCGCCGGAGCTTCATCCGGATCGCCACCGCCACCGGCCAGTCGGCCAAACGGGCCTATCGGGAGAGGGCGGCGGTGCGCCGCTCCGTGTCGTCGGCGCTGCTGAGCAAGGAGCTGTGCCGCTTCACCGCCAGCCCCAACTACATGCTCAACTGCGGGATGGGCGTCCTGCTGATGCCGCTGGCGGGCTTCACCCTGCTGTGGAAGGGGGCCGACATCCGCGCCGCTTTGGGCGCGGCTCTGGGGGCCGAGGCGGGAGCGTACCTGTCGGTGATGCTGACGGCGGCGCTGTGTATGCTGGCGGCCATGAACGACATGGCGGCGCCCTCCGTGTCCCTGGAGGGCAAGAGCCTGTGGCTGCTCCAGTCCCTGCCGGTGACGCCGTGGCAGGTGCTGCGGGCCAAGCTGCGGTTCCAGCTGCTGCTGACGGCCATACCGGTGCTGGTGTGCCTGGTGTGCGCGGTCATCGCGCTGCCCATGGCGGCGGCGGAGACAGCACTGATGGCGGTACTGACCCTGCTGTTCGTGGCGTTTTCGGCCCTGCTGGGACTGACGCTGGGCCTGAAGATGCCCCACCTCCACTGGACCAGCGAGCTGGCGCCCATCAAGCAGAGCGCCTGCGTGGCCATCACCCTTCTGGGCGGCTGGGGCTACGCGCTGGTGCTGCTGTTCGGCTTCCTGCTGGCGGGGCAGCGTCTGGGCGCGGCGGCGTACATGGGCATCTTTGCCGTGCTGACACTGCTGGCCTGTGTGTGGCTGTACCGCTGGCTGAAAAAGAAGGGCGTCGTGGTGTTCGCAGCCCTGTAAACGCAAAAAAAGACGCCTTTGCACGTGCAAAGGCGTCTTTCCGCATCTCTTACAGGTGGTCCCGCGCATGGCGGCAGATGGCCTCGAAGCTGGTCTGGCTGATGTCGTGCTCCATTTTGCAGGCATCGGCCTCCGCCGTCTCCCGATCCACGCCCAGCGCCATCAGGAAGCGGGTCAGCGTATGGTGCCGGTCCAGCATGCTGGAGGCGATGGACATCCCCTGTTCCGTCAGGGTGATGAGCCCGTCCTTATCCATGGTGATGTACCCGTTCTCCCGCAGCCGCTTGGTGGCATACGTCACGCTGGGCTTCGTCACGCCCAGCTTCTCTGCAATGTCGATGGAGCGGACATACCCGTGCTCCTTCTGCATCATCAGCATGGCCTCCAGATAATCCTCAGACGCCCTCAGTATCTGCATAAAATTCACCAACGTTCCGTTTCAGAGTACCTATACGTTAACATAGTTTAACCAAATTTGCAAGGGGCGAAAAAAATTGATAACAGGGGCTTGACAAAAGCGGTTAGATGTACTAAACTATCTCCGCTGGTTAGATATGGCTAACCTCCTGCATAAATGGCGGCAGTGACAGCCATTCTTTTTCAGACACAGGTTAGTGCAGACTAACCGTAGAAAACGGAGGGAATAACATGATGCCTTTGGCTTTGGCAGATGTGGGAGCGGAGAATCTGATCCTCAAGGTGGGCGGTTCTCCGGAGGTCAAGAAGCATCTGGAGGATCTGGGCTTTGTGGCCGGCGGGACCGCCACGGTGGTGGCGTCTATGAGCGGCAACATCATCGTCAAGGTGAAGGAAGCCCGTGTGGCCATCAGCGAGGAAATGGCCCGCAAGATCATGGTATGAACAAGTTCATAAAAAACACATAGAAGGAGAGAAGAACAATGAAAACGTTACGTGAAGTGAAGATCGGCGAGACCGCCAAAGTCGTAAAGCTCCACGGCGAAGGCCCCGTCAAGCGCCGGATCATGGACATGGGCATCACCAAGGGCGTGGAAGTTTATGTCCGCAAGGTAGCGCCTCTGGGCGACCCCATGGAGGTCACTGTCCGCGGCTACGAGCTGAGCCTGCGCAAGGCGGATACCGAGATGATCGAGGTCGAGTGATTTTTGTGAGTCATGGTTAAGTTAAGCTAACCGAAAGGAGAGACATATGGAAAAACAAATCAAGATCGCGTTGGCGGGCAACCCCAACTGCGGTAAGACCACGCTGTTCAATGCGCTGACCGGCTCCAACCAGTTCGTTGGTAACTGGCCCGGCGTCACCGTGGAGAAGAAAGAGGGCCGTCTGAAGAAGCACGAGGATGTGGTCATCATGGACCTGCCCGGCATCTACTCCCTGTCCCCCTACACGCTGGAGGAAGTGGTTGCCCGTAACTATCTGATCAATGAGCGCCCCGATGCCATCCTGAACATCATTGACGGTACTAACCTGGAGCGCAACCTCTACCTGACCACTCAGCTGACCGAGCTGGGTATCCCCGTTGTCATCGCCATCAATATGATGGACGTGGTCCGCAAGAACGGCGACCAGATCAACGTGGCTGAGCTCAGCCGCGAGCTGGGCTGCAAGGTGATGGAGATCTCCGCCCTGAAGGGTGACGGCGTCATGGCCGCCGCAGAGGCTGCTGTGGAGGCTGCCGGCAACACTAAGACCATCCCCATGCACACCTTCTCCGGCCCCGTGGAGCACGCCATCGCCCACATCGAGGAGGCCGCTGTACATAACATGCCCGAGGAGCAGCAGCGCTGGTACGCCATCAAGATCTTCGAGCGTGACGACAAGGTGCTGGAGCAGCTGAAGATCGACGCCACCGTCATGGGCCACATCGAGGAGGACATCAAGGCTGCCGAGAAGGAGCTGGATGACGACGCGGAGAGCATCATCACCAACGAGCGCTATGTCTATATCGCCCAAATCATCAAGGGCTGCTACAAGCAGAAGAAGGCCAAGGGCGAGCTGTCTGCTTCCGATAAGATCGACCGCATCGTGACCAACCGCTGGCTGGGCCTGCCCATCTTCGCTCTGGTCATGTTCCTGGTGTACTGGATCGCCATGGTGGCCGTGGGCGCCCCCGCTACCGACTGGGCCAACGACGGCGTGTTCGGCGATGGCTGGCACCTGCTGGGCATCGGCTCCGGCGCCTATAACGACGCCAGCGACGAGTACACCGCCTCTGTGCAGGCTGTGGAAGCTTTCCTGGGCATTGAGATCGACACCGAGGCGGAAGACTTCGATGCTGATGCCATTCTGGCTCAGGTGAATGCCTTCACCTCCGACAGCAACGCCACCGCTGCGGTGGACGTGGAGGACGAGGAGACTCTGGCGATCAATACCATGACCGCCTACTACGACGCCATCCCTGACGGCGCCGATAAGGACACCACTGTTGGCGTCACCTACGTGGACGCTGCGGCTTACCTCAATGAGAACGGCTTTGACGAGCCCGACCCCGCCGACTACGGCGTGTGGGTCCCCGGCATCCCTGTTCTGATCGGCGACGCGCTGGAGTCCTCCGGTACGGCTGACTGGCTGAGCGGCCTGATCCTTGACGGTATCGTGGCCGGTGTCGGCGCCGTTCTGGGCTTTGTTCCCCAGATGCTGGTGCTGTTCCTGATGCTGGCTTTCCTGGAGGCCTGCGGCTATATGGCCCGTATCGCCTTCGTTCTGGACCGTATTTTCCGCAAGTTCGGCCTGTCCGGTAAGTCCTTCATCCCCATGCTCATCGGCGTGGGCTGCGGTGTGCCCGGTGTTATGGCCTCCCGTACCATTGAAAATGAGCGTGACCGTCGTATGACCATCATGACCACCACGTTCATCCCCTGCGGCGCGAAGGTGCCCTTCATCGCCATGATCGCCGGCGCCCTGTTCGGCGGCAGCGCCATCGTGTCCACCTCCGCTTACTTCATCGGCATGGCTGCCATCATCATCTCCGGCATCATGCTGAAGAAGACCAGAATGTTTGCCGGCGACCCCGCTCCCTTCGTTATGGAGCTGCCCGCCTACCACTGGCCCACTCTGGGCAACGTGCTCCGTTCTATGTGGGAGCGCGGCTGGTCCTTCATCAAGAAGGCCGGCACCATCATCCTTCTGTCCACCATCTTCGTGTGGTTCACCACCTACTTTGGCTGGGTGGACGGTACGTTCCGCATGCTGGATGAGTCCGAGATCGACTCCTCCATTCTGGCTGCCATCGGCGGCGCTATCGCCTGGATCTTTGCACCTCTGGGCTGGGGCAACTGGCAGGCTACCGTGGCCTCCATCACCGGTCTGGTGGCCAAGGAGAACATCGTCGGCACTCTGGGCATCCTGTACGGCGGCGGCGACGGCAGCGTCTACGACGCTATGGCTGCGGCCTTCACCGGCATCACCGGTTACAGCTTCCTGGTGTTCAACCTGCTGTGCGCTCCCTGCTTCGCGGCGATCGGCGCTATCAAGCGTGAGATGAACAACGCCAAGTGGACGTGGTTTGCCATCGGCTATCAGTGCGGCTTCGCCTATGTCATCGCCCTGATGATCAACCAGTTCGGCAGCCTCTTCACCGGCAGCGCCAACGTTCTGGGCGTGATCGTGGCGGTCATCCTGCTGGCCGGCCTGATCTACATGCTGGTCCGCCCCTACAAGGAGGCCACCAAGCTCAGCGCCAGAGTCTGATGACCTGAGCGACCCTGATTTACAAGCAAAGGAGTGATTTTCATGCTGGATTGGATCGCGGCAAACCTTGCCACCATATTGATTTGTGCCTTACTGATCGTCATCGTATTTCTCATCGTCAGATACCTGCTGCGTCAGAAGAAGGCGGGAAAAAACTCCTGCGGTGCCGGCTGCGCGCACTGTGCCATGCACGGTGAGTGCCATGGCGGGCACAAGGGATAACCGTGCAAGACCTCCGGCTGCCGCCGGAGGTCTTGACACATTTCAAATTCGTGTTTTCAAATTGGAGGTATCATCATGATCGAAACGATTCTGAAGATCGACGGTATGGCCTGCGGCATGTGCGAGAGCCACATCAACGATGTGGTGCGCCGCACCTGCAGCGTGAAGAAGGTCACATCCTCCCACACCAGAGGTGAGACGGTGATCCTGTCGGAGCAGCCGGTGGACGAGGCGGCGCTGCGTGCCGCCATCAAGGATACGGGTTACGAGGTGAAGGAAGTCTCCTCCGCACCCTGCGAGAAGAAGGGACTGTTCGGCGTGTTCAAGCGCTGACGTCCTCTTGCGCCGCCGTGCGCGGCGGTGCTGACCTGCGGCTACCGGCCGGAGAAGGGTACAGACCTCTTTGCGGAGGGGATGCGCCGCTGGTGCCGCCATACCGGTATGCGCTGGCTGGGCAGTCTGGAGGAGCGCCACATGGGCTACGGCACCGTGTTCATGGACGGCGAAAAGGCGTCTCACGCCCGAGCCTTCGCCCAGACGCTTATGACACAGCTGACAGACGCTTCTGCAGCAGGGGGGCCAGCAGCGCGGTGACGGCGATCTTCAGCATGTCCCCGGGCAGGAACGGCAGCATACCGGCCCACAGGATGGCGGAGACGTCCATGCCCTTGCCCATGTACCCGTTGAGGATCACCGCCATGTAGGGCAGGCCCACGGCATACAGCATGGCGAGGCCCGCCAGACACGCCGCCGCCGTCCGCAGGGGCCGCAGCTCCCGCTTGGCCGTCAGCAGGCCGATGAGCCACGCCGTGGGGATGAGCCCGATGAGGAAGCCGCAGGTGGGCTGCATCAGGTACGACAGCCCGCCGCCCTGGGTGAAGATGGGCAGGCCGATGAGCCCCAGCGCCACATACACCGCCTGACTGGCCGCGCCGTAGGCGGGGCCCAGCAGGCATCCGGCCATAGCGGTGCAGAGGAATTGCAGCGTGATGGAGGAGTATCCCAGCGGAATGCGGATAAACGCGCCTGCGGCGGTGAGTGCGGCAAACAGCGCGGTACGGGTGAGCTTACGGGTATTCATAGGCGTGGGTCCTTTCCGTTTTTTTCCATTGTACCCTGCCGCCCCACCGCCGTGCAATAGGCAGGAAGCATAAAAAAGCCGCCATTGCGGAGCGGCTTTTTTACCGCGGACGCAGGCGGCACTTGCGGTTTCTGCGGCGGTATAGTACAATCAGAAAAACGACACGACAGGAGGGACGACCATGGAGACGGCACGGTGCAGAGCCTTTGTGGTGGCAGCGGATACCGGCAGCTTTTCCAAAGCGGCGGAGGCCCTGAGCTACACGCCCTCCGGCGTGAACCAACTGGTGACGGCGCTGGAGAAGGAACTCGGCTTTCCGCTGTTCCGCCGGAATACCAAGGGCGTAAGCCTGACGGAGAACGGACGTCTGCTGCTGCCTGCCATCCGCAAGTTCCTGCGGCAGGAGGACCGCATCTTCGAGCTGGCGGCGGAGATGAACGGCCTGCTCATCGGCAGCGTCAACATCGCGGCCTATTCCAGCATCGCCACCCACTGGCTGCCGGCGGTGATCGGCGCGTTCCAGCGGGACTACCCGCAGATACATGTGAACCTGCTGGAGGGCATCTGGCAGGAGGTGGCCCAGTGGCTGGACGACCGCACGGCGGATATCGGTTTCCTCAGCTATCAGGAGGACATGCCCTACGACTGGATACCCCTGGCGGAGGACCCCATGCTGGCCCTGCTGCCAAAGGACCACCCGCTTGCCCGCGCCAAAGCCTATCCACTGGCTAACTGCGCCGTGGACCGGTTCATCATGCCCGCCAAGGGCTGCGACGACGACCTGATGGCCCTGTTCCACCGGACGGGTATCGTGCCCAACGTGCAGTTCACCACGCTGGAGAGCCTCTCCGCCATGTCCATGGTAGAGCAGGGGCTTGGTATGAGCGTTATGAATAAGCTCATCACCGAGAGGCGCATCTGCGACATCGTGATGCTGCCGGTGGACCCGCCCGCCTCCATCACACTGGGCATCGCCCTCCACTCCAAAGCAGACCTGTCCCCCGCAGTGCGGATGTTCCTGAAATACGCGGTGCGGATGCTGACGCGGCAGAAAAAAACGTAAAAAAACACCTCCTGCCGAGACAGGAGGTGTTTTTTTACGCTCAGCTGAAGAACGCTGCGGTGTCGATCTGCTGATAGCCGCCGAAGCTGGAGGGGCAGGCGAAGATCTGCTTCGCCAGCTCCTGACCCAGGAACATCCGGGTGATCTCATTGGTCTTGGCGGTCATGTCCACATCGGCGAACAGGTCGGGATACACCACCTTGGCGGCGTACCAGGCGTTGGCCAGCGCGATATCGTGGTTGGTGTAGTAGGCGTTGTAGGCCATCTCCAGATAGACCTGCCCGTTTTCCCAGGCCTTGCAGCCGTCAAACAGGCGGGGGTCCTCCTGATACAGCGGCGCGATGTTCTTCACCGCCGCCGCGTCCAGGATCATGATGTCCATGCTGTCGCCCAGCGCCGCGAACTTCTCCGCCTCGATGGGCTGCACACCGTCCTTGCCCAGGTCCGTGGCCACATTGCGGATGTTGGCCACGCGGAACGCGGCGTAGCTCTGGGAAGTCATCAGATGGTCCGTGGTGCCCCAGTTGCCCAGCCCGCAGATGTATACGCCGGGCCTGTCCTCATCCGCCACACCGGCAGTGCGGCTGGTGAGCTCCGCAGTCTGGCTGTCGATGAAGGCGATGAGCTCCTGTGTCCGCTCCTGCCGTCCGAACAGCTGGCCCAGCAGCTGCAGGGAGGTCCGGAAGGCATTGTCAAATACGCCGTCGGGGCCGGTGCTGGTGGTGATGACCGGCACGCCCACCTGCTCCTGCAGGGCGTCGGCCTTCTCCACGTCCTTGTACTCGGAGATGATGATGTCCGGCTGGCAGGCGAGGATCTTCTCCGCCTCCGCCGCCTGGGCGTTGGGGCCGCCCACGCCGCAGGAGGGCAGCTGGGCGAACACGTCGCCGTAGGCCATCACGTAGGGCCGCGCCACGTTGTCAAACATCTTGGGCCGCTCAGAGAGCGTGGTGTTGTCAATGTCCTCCACGCCGCACAGCAGCGCCGCATCGCCCACGTAGCTGTAGATCCGCAGGGCCCCTGCGCCGATGCACACCACACGCTGATAGCTGCCGGGGATGACGGTGACCTCGCGGCCGATCATATCGGTGACGGTAACGGCGCCGTCTGTGCTCTGATCCGGCTCAGGGTCGGGCGCGGCGTCCGGCGTCTTGTCGCCGCAGCCCACGAGGCCCAGCGCCATCACCATGGCCAGCAGCAGCGCGATCCATCTTTTTCGGTTCATATGGGGTCCTCCTTGGTTCATTTGCAGTAGCCCTATTATAGCGGAAATGCCGTCCGTATGCAAGCAGGGAGGGGGCCTCCTGCTGACGGGCGGCATTTTCCGCAGGACGTGACAAAGGGTCTCCGCCATGCGGAGACCCTTTGTCTGAGAAGTGAAATGGTGAGGAAATGCTGTTTTACTTGGCAGCCGCTGCCTTGGCGTTGCGGCTCAGAGCACGGATGCCCTCCACCACCAGGTCGATGGCCAGGATGACCAGCAGAACAGCGATGATGCCGCGGATGTAGAACCATGCCACACCGTCGCCGCCGGCCATGATGCCGACGAACTGAGCCTTGATGGTGAAGACCAGAGAGGTCAGAGTCACGATCAGCATGAAGAACATGGGGAAGTAGAACATCTTGTTGTTGCGGCCGATCTTACCCAGCCAGCAGCACACGGCCAGCAGACCCAGAGCAGCCAGCAGCTGGTTGGCAGCGCCGAACAGAGCCCAGATCTTGGCGTAACCGGTGAGGCCCAGAGCCACGCCGGCCACCACAGTGATGGCGGTAGCAATGTAGGGATTGGTGATGACGCGCTTCCAGCCGGTCAGGTCCTCGCGGGTCTTACCAGTCTCCACGAAGAACTCAGCGAACATGTAGCGGGCCAGACGGGTAGCGGTATCCACAGAGGTCAGGCAGAACGCGGACACAGCCAGGATCAGCATGGAGTACACGGCGTTGTAGCAGCCGCTGCCGAACACCTTGGAGAACATGGAGGCAAGGCCCGTGGCGAACACGACGGTAGGCGTCGTGGTGGTGCCGTCAGCATAGGAAGCCCAGATGTAACCAACAGCGCAGACGGAGATCAGAGCCAGAGCGCACTCGATCAGCATGCCGCCGTAAGCGATGGGCTTGGCGTCCTTCTCCTGATCCAGCTGCTTGGAGGTGGTGCCGGAGCCCACCAGGGAGTGGAAGCCGGACACAGCGCCGCAGGCGATGGTGACGAACAGAGCGGGGAACATGTAGCCCAGAGACGTGCCGGAGGGAGCCAGCGTGTCATAGAAGCCGGTGAAGGCGGGCATATCCACCACGGGATGAGCGCCGACGATACCCACGATAGCCAGGATCATCATGCCGTACAGCAGGAAGGAGCTCAGGTAGTCACGGGGCTGCAGCAGGATCCACACGGGGGTGACGGAGGCCACAGCGATGTACAGACCCACGATGATCATCCACACGGTGTAGCTCAGATAGATGGGGTGCCAGTTCAGGCCGATGACCATGCAGGCCGCGATGCCGATGACGCCGATGACAGTGGAGATGCCCAGAGGCGCGTTGCGGCGATAGACAAAGAAGCCGAAGATGACGGCCATCAGGATGAACATGATGGAGATGATGGCGGTGGAGGCATTGGCGGCGGAAGCAGCCAGATCCACAGCGCCGTCAGCGGTGTAGGTAGCCTTGAAGGTGTTGGCCACGATGGAGGCGAAGGCCGCCACCACCAGGATCAGGGTCAGATAGGCGAAGATGATGAACAGCTTCTTAGCCTTGGCGCCGATAGCGTCGCCGATGACCTCGCCGATGGACTCACCCTTATGGCGGATGGAGGCGAACAGAGAACCGAAGTCATGGACGCCGCCGAAGAAGATACCGCCGATCAGGACCCACAGCATCACAGGGACCCAGCCAAACACAGCGGCCTGGATGGGGCCGTTGATGGGGCCGGCGCCGGCGATGGAGGAAAAGTGATGGCCCATCAGTACGGGAGCCTTGGCAGGGCAGTAATCCTTACCGTCCTCCATGGTATGAGCAGGCGTCGGACGGGAGTTGTCCACGCCCCACTTCTTGGCCAGCCAACCGCCGTAGAAAATATAGCCTACGACCAGGACGGCACAGCCAATGATCAGGAACAAAGCAGCATTCATAAAGCTCTCTCCTTTCTGAACAGTTTTTTCTTTTGCTTATGAAACAGGCCCTGATTCAGGACCTGCGCTGCACTGTGTCCGCTGCGGTTGGTGCTGACCTTCTCCTCGGGCAGGACCACCAGCGCGGTGTGAAAATCCATCCAGCCCCAATAGGACATCCGGAAGCTCTTGTAGAGCTTACAGCGCATCAGCGCCTGCCGTGCGTCCTCATCACAGCTGTCGCACACGAACAGCGTGGTGATGTACGTATACATATGGGTGGGACCCGGCTGGATACGGGCCATGCCGTGCTCATACGCCATCTTTTCGCAGGACTCGTAGATCTCCCTGGTCAGATGGGGTACGCTGAACACGTAAACATACTCGAAGCTCTTGGCCTCCCAGAGCTTCGCCTTTTTGGAGAGAACGTACTTGTCACTGAGCGCGTAAAAGTCCATGGTGACAGCCAGCGGCGTCTGCTCCGCGCTGCAGCGGTTGATGTCGAACTGACTCTGGTAGATGGTACAAAGCCGCTCAACGGCCTCCTCACGTGTCATGGCAAAGCCTCCTCTCGCGTTAAGTTCTTAGCGCCGCGCAGATATTTCTTCACAAGATTTCGTAATGGAAATCATGAAAGAAAATACAGTTAAAAGTGACGATTTTCGTGTTTCGAAAACGTTATCACGGCATTGAACCTTCGCTACATACTATACGCTTTACGTTTTTGACTTTCAAGGGGCAAAAACTTACAATTTTTTGGTGTTAATTTTATGTAAATTTTGTGTTGATTTTAACAAAGCTCCCATGTATACTAAGAGTAATGCTGTATACCTGTCCGGCAGGTGCAATGAGAAAGGCCACCCCATTCGGGGCGGCCTTTCTCATTGCTTTCGCGGGCTTCCTGCTCGGCTCAGATCGTGCCGGAGATCGTCAGCGTGCTGGTGCCGGGACTGACGCTGTACGCGCCGGCGGTATTCTGAGTGAACGTGGCGGCGGGCACCGTGATGACGCCCGCCACCGTGGCGAACTGTCCGGTGGCGGCATCGTAGGTGTACTGCGTCGGCGCGGTCAGGGCCGTTCCGTTCAGCGTCACCGTCAGATCGCTGAGCCGCGGGTCAAAGGTATCCGTCACCACCAGACTGTCTGCCGCCTCCGCCGCGGCATTGCCGGTGTTCTGGATGACGAAGGTGTAGGTCAGCCGCCCGTTGGCCGCCACCTCCGTGGGGGACAGGGCCTTGCTGATGGTCAGCGCCGGTCCTGTGGCGGGGGATACCGTCTCCGTGGCTGTCACGGCATCGGGCAGCCCCGCGCCGGTAACGGTGACGGTGTTCACCACACTGTCCTCCGCGCCCAGGGGGGCGAAGGCAGTGGGCTCTGCCTCATAGGCGATAACGGTGCTGCCGCCTGCGGGTACGGTGATACCGGTGATGGTCAGGGGCGGACCGGCGGTGACGGCGGGAGCCGCCTGCAAAACACCGTTCCGGTAGTACCGCACGGAGCCTGCGGTGTAGGACAGCGGATAGACCGTGGCGCCGTTGAAGGTGTAGCCGCCCAGATCGTCGGCCACGGTGAGACCGGTCAGGTCCGCCGTACCGGCGTTGACCAGCGTGATAAGATAGGTGATGGGACGCCCGCTGCGGTAGGTGGGCACCACCGCCGTTTTCGTGGCGGTCAGTACCTCCAGCAGCTCGCCGGTGGTGATGTTGGAGCTGGCGGTGCCGCCGTTGTAGGTGAGGGTAGCTTGATTGGTAAATGTTGCCATGAAATGACCTCCTGAGTCCAGTCTGCGGAGCACTGCCCCGCATGCCATTGTATGCGCCGCAGCCCTGTGGTGCGCAGACCGGCCCCAATAAAGGAGGGAACGCCGCAGGGCGTTCCCTCCTTTATTTACATATAGGTATCGCTCACAGGTTGTGTACCCGCAGGGCGCGGATGGCATTGAGCACCGCCAGCACCATGACGCCCACGTCGGCGAAGATGGCGGCCCACATGTCCGCCAGACCGATGGCCACCAGAGCCAGACACGCGAACTTGACGACCAGCGCGAACACGATGTTCTGGTACACGATGCCGATGCACTTGCGGGAGATCTTGATGGCCTTGGCGATCTGCATAGGCTCATCATCCATCAACACGATGTCGGCGGCCTCGATGGCGGCGTCGCTGCCCATGGCGCCCATGGCGATGCCGATGTCTGCGCGGCTCAGCACGGGGGCGTCGTTGATGCCGTCGCCCACGAAGGCCAGCTTGGCCTTGCCCCGCTGCTGGCCCAGCAGCTCCTCCACCTTGCTGACCTTGTCGGCGGGCAGCAGGTCGCTGTGTACTTCGTCTACGCCCAACTCCGCCGCCACGGCCTCCGCCACGCGCTTGGTGTCGCCGGTGAGCATGACAGTCTTGTCCACGCCGGCCCTGTGCAGTGCGGCGATGGCCTCCTTGGCGTGGGGCTTCACCACGTCGGAGATCACGATGTGACCGGCGTACTGGCCGTCCACCGCCATGTGGATGATGGTGCCCACACTGTGGCAGTCGTGGTAGGGGATGCCCAACTGTTCCATGAGCTTGCTGTTGCCGGCGGCCACGGCTGCGCCGTCCACTCTGGCGGTGACGCCGTGTCCGCTGAATTCCCGGATGTCGGTGACACGGCTGCGGTCGATGGGCCTGCCGTAGGCGCGCTGCAAGCTTTTGCTGATGGGATGGGAGGAGGCGCACTCCGCCAGCGCCGCGTACTCCAGCAGCTTGGCCTCGTCCATCTCATTGTGGTGGACGGCGGTGACCTGGAACACGCCCTTGGTCAAGGTGCCGGTCTTGTCAAACACCACACACTTCACCCGGGACAGCGTCTCCAGATAGTTGGAGCCCTTGACGAGGATGCCCTCCTTGCTGGCGCCGCCGATACCGGCGAAGAAGCTCAGGGGGATGCTGACTACCAGCGCGCAGGGGCAGCTGGTAACAAGGAACGTCAGGGCGCGGTAGATCCACTGCTCCCACTGACCGTCCATGCCGCCCGCCAGCCGGATCACCGGCGGCAGAATGGCCAGCGCCAGAGCGCTGTAACACACAGCGGGGGTGTAGATGCGGGCGAACCTGGCGATAAAGTCCTCGGAGCGGGACTTGCGGGAGCTGGAGTTTTCCACCAGCTCCAGGATCTTGGACACGGTGGATTCGCCGAACTCCTTGGTGGTGCGGATCTTCAGCAGGCCGGTCATGTTGATGCAGCCGCTGATGATCTCGTCGCCCTCCTGGGCGTCACGAGGCAGGCTCTCGCCGGTGAGGGCGCTGGTGTTCAGGGTGGAGCGGCCCTCCGTGATGACGCCGTCGATGGGGACCTTCTCGCCGGGCTGCACCACGATGACGGTGCCGATGGCCACCTCATCGGGATCTACCTGCACCAGCTGGCCGTCCTGCTCGATATTGGCATAGTCGGGGCGGATGTCCATCAGGGCGCTGATGTTCTTGCGGCTCTTGCCCACGGCGTAGCTCTGGAACAGTTCGCCGATCTGGTAGAACAGCATGACGGCGATGGCCTCATTGTAGTCGCCGCTCTTTTCATAGATGGCCAGAGCGAAGGCACCGATGGTGGCTACGGCCATCAGAAAGTTCTCGTCGAACACGCGGCCGTTGAGGATGCCCTGTCCGGCCTTCTTCATAATGTCGTAGCCGATGACCACGTATGTCACCAGATACAGCGCCAGCCGCAGCCAGCCGGTGACGGGGATAAAGTGCAGCGCTGCCAGCATGACCGCCGCGATGATGATGCGGATGAGCATCTTTTTCTGCTTTTTTGTCATGGGTCTGGGCTCCTTTCACGAAATTGCGGAAACGATACGGCATAAGGGAGGCGTCCCGCCTGCCGTGCAGATGGGACGCCCGTCTCCGGGTGGATCAAAGCTCGATCTCGCAGTCAGGCTCCACTTTCTTGCAGGCCTTCAGCACGTCCTTCATGACCTTCTTGGGATCGGCGCCCTCGGCAAATTCCACGATCATCTTCTGGGTCATAAAGTTGACCACGGCGGAGGCAACGCCCTCGGTCTTCCCGGCGGCTTCCTCCATCAGATTGGCACAGTTGGCGCAGTCGACTTCGATGGCATAGGTCTTTTTCATGGGATATGCTCCTTTCGTGTACATAAAAGATTAAGTACTTGTTTAATCATCATGGCCGTAGTATAATGCGGAAAAGGGCAAAAGTCAATGGTGCCGGGGCGAAGATGCCCAAAGCGGCGAAAACCATTTCCGAACGGGCGAAAAGGAGGAAAACAAATGGAACATACCGGCCTGCCCCACGACCACGGGGAGGAACAGAACCACACGGCGGCCATGCAGGAGCTGCTCCGAGACGGGGCGCATTTTCAGAATATCGCGGATATTTTCCGCCAGCTGGGAGACCCCAACCGTATCCGCATTTTCTGGCTGCTGTGCCACTGTGAGGAGTGCGTGGTGAACATCGCGGCCATGGTGGACATGTCCAGCCCCGCCGTATCCCACCATCTGCGGGTGCTGAAGGACAGCGGCCTGCTGTCCAGCCGCCGCGAGGGGCGGGAGGTGTACTATCGCGCCTCCGACGCGGCCCAGAGCCGCCTGCTCCACGAGATGATCGAGCAGGTGATGGACGTGGCCTGCCCCCGCTGGCGGGAAGAAGCGGAGCAGGTGAAGATCATCCGCGAGATCCACGACGATCTGGCCCAGCACATGGACCGGCGCGTCACCATTGAGGAGCTGGCCCACCGGTATCTTATCAACCCCACCACGCTGAAAACCGTGTTCAAGGAGGTCTACGGCAGCTCGCTGGCGGCTCACATGAAGGAGCACCGGATGGAGCGGGCGGCGGCGCTGCTGCGGGAGACGGACCTCAGTGTGGCGGAGATCGCGGGGCAGGTGGGCTACGAGAGCCAGAGCAAATTCACCGCGGCCTTCAAGGAGCAGTTCGGGCAGCTGCCCAAGGAATACCGGCGGAATTGACGGTTCATGATGAAGAAATAAGAGACGGACGCGGCTGCGTCCGTCTCTTTTGCGTATTTGTGGAGTTTGCGCCGTGTTTCAGCGCGAAAAGGCTGCAAATTTCCGAAGTTTACCCAACAGGGCATGCGTTCCACGCCGCGTGACATGCGGTATCTCACTCCAGCACGATCCAACTGTCCTGCTTTTCGGTGACGTATCCCACGGCGGCAGCGGTGGGGATAGCGTCCCGCAGCTCCCGCAGGCAGACCTCCGCGTCCTTCTCCGCCACGGCCATCAGCAGGCCGCCGCTGGTCTGGGGGTCGTACAGCAGATCCTGCATGGTGCGGCTGATGCCGCCGCGGACGGTGACGCCCGCTTCGGCGTAGTCGCGGTTGCGGTAGGCACCGGCGGGGAGAAAGCCCATGTCCGCCAGCTCCCATGCCTCGGGGTGGTACGGCACATCGGACGTCCGGATGTGAACGGTACAGCCGCTGCCCTGTGCCATCTCGAAGCTGTGGCCCAACAGAGCGAAGCCCGTTACATCGGTACAGCTGTGGACGCGGTACTTGACCATGATATCACGGGCCGTCTTGTTCAGCGCGGCCATCTGGCGGTAGATGCGCTGCATCACCGTGTCCTCCACCAGCCCCGCCTTGGCGGCGGTAGTCAGGACGCCCACGCCCAGAGGCTTCGTCAGCAGCAGCACGTCGCCGGGCTTAGCGCCGCTGTTGGTCAGGATCCTTTTGGGGTGGACAAAGCCGGACACGGCCAGGCCGTAAATGGGCTCCGCGCCGTGGATGGTGTGGCCGCCGGTGATGATGGCGCCGGCCTCGTAGGCCTTGTCGTAGCCGCCCCGCAGCAGCTCCTGCACCATCTCTCTGGTCATGGACTCCGGCAGGCACAGGATGTTCAGCGCCAGCCTGGGCTCGCCGCCCATGGCGTACACGTCGCTGATGGCGTTGGCCGCGGCGATCTGCCCGTACAGGAACGGATCGTCCACGATCGGCGGGAAGAAGTCGGTGGTCTGCACCAGCGCCGTATTCTCGTCCAGATAGTAGACGCTGGCGTCGTCGGACCGGTCATAGCCTACCAGCAGACGGGGGTCGCTGTGGGTGCGGAAGCCCTCCAGCAGGTGGACCAGCGTACCGGCCCCGACTTTTGCGCCGCAGCCCGCGCAGGATGCCAGCTTTGTCAGTTTGACTTCCGTTTCCATGGTCAGCCCTCCGTCTCGTCGATGTGATATACCGCGGTGTAGCTCTTTCCGTCCCACGCCGCCACCTGCTCCACGTCCTGCGCCGACTCGCCCTCCGGACGGAGCCAGCGTTCCTCGCAGCGGACGCAGGTGCCGCAGCTGCTGCTGAGGTCCCGGGGAACCGGCATGACGCGGCAGGAGATGCCCTGCCCGTCGCACAGGAGCTTATAGCGGGTGGCGCCGAAGTGGGAGAAAAATGTGGCAAAATAGGTCATTTAGTGAAGGTCAGCGTCCACTCGCCGCCGTTTTCGGCGGTGTTGACCTTATAGCCCATGTGCTGGGCGTAGCGGGTGGTGTTCTCGCGGGAGGCGTGGTTGTCCACAATGATCTGATAGCTGTCCTCGCCGGAGGCCATGGCGGTGCGCAGCAGCACCACAGGCTCTGGGCAGGAAAGGCCGCGTGCGTCGATGGTTTTCATAGTAAGTCCTCCTTATGCTTTCTTCTGAAAGGTGTTCAGGCAGCCGATGAGGGCCACCGCCGCAAGGCCGATGACCACGGCGAGCTTACCGGCACCGGTGGGGCCGGCGGCGCTGGAGGCCAGACCGAAGTTGTGGGCAAAGGCAGCGCCCACCACCAGACCCAGCACCGTCACGGCGCTGTCGGAGTTGCCCTCGCCGGACAGCACCAGCTGGCGCAGGGGGCAGCCGCCCAGCAGCACGCAGCCGAAGCCCACCAGCAGCATGCCCAGGCAGTTCCACAGGCCGTCGGTGTGCGCCACGGGTTGATCGGCGAAGCCCAGGTGGAAGAAGGCGGCGTCGGTGACACCGTTGAGGATCAGGTTGCAGACCAGCGCGCTGATGAGGATGGCACCGAAGCCCATGATGAGCTTGGGCTCGCGGAACAGCACCACGTCACGGATGCCGCCCACCATGCACAGACGGGTGCGCTGGGCCAGAGCACCCACAATGAGACCGGCGGCAAGGCTGACGAGGATAGGGGCGTGCTTGGCGCCGGGGCCGCCGCCGGCTTCGGTGAAGAAAATGAAGGCGGGAGCCGCCACCAGCAGGATGAACACGATCACCTGAATGGCGGGGAACAGGAAGCCGTCCAGCCTGGTCTGGGTGTAGGTGCGCTTCAGGGAGTAGCCGCGCTTCAGGAAGAACACGCCGGCCAGGATGCCCAGAGCGAAGCCCAGCAGGCCCAGCAGGGCGTTGAGGTCGCCGCCGGCCAGACGCAGGATCATGCGGAAGGGGCAGCCCAGGAACATCAGGCAGCCGATCATCACAAAGAAACCCAGCACAAAGCGGGTGACGGGAGCACTGCCGCCCTTGGCGGAGAACTCCTTGCGGCACAGGGCCACGATAAAGCTGCCCAGCACCAGACCCACGATCTCGGGGCGGATGTACTGCACGGCGGCGGCACGGTGCATGCCCAGACCGCCGGCGGTATCACGCAGGAAGCAGGCTATGCAGAAGCCCATGTTGGAGGGGTTGCCGAAGTAGACCAGCAGCGACGCGATGACGCCGATCATCAGTCCGGCGATGACAATCTGCCATCTTTCACGTTTGACATTCATGTGGTTTTCTCCTCTTTCTGTTTTCAGTATGGGTAATATAATGTGCCCTAATGTTACCACCTGATATGGGGAGAAGTCTAATAGCAATTATTGATAATTCCACTAAAACTATTTGATTTCTAAATAAATTGATGATAGGATAAAAGGGAGAAAAAGGGAGGGATATCCATGGAGCGCATCTATCTGGACAACGCCAGCACCAGCTTTCCCAAGGCAGAGGGCGTGGCAGAGGCCATGTGCGGCTATGTGCAAAACTGCGGCTGCAACGTCAGCCGCGGCGGTTACGACGAGGCGTATCAGGCGGAGGAGCAGGTACTGGACACGCGGCAGCGGCTGACCCGCCTGTTTCACGGCCCCGACTGCCGCAACGTGGTGTTTACCAAGAACATCACCGAGAGCCTGAACGTGCTGCTGAAGGGCCTGCTGCGCAGCGGCGACCACGTGCTGGTATCCGCCATGGAGCACAACGCCGTGATGCGGCCTGTGGTCCAGCTGGCGGGCAGGGGCGTGGCCTTCGACCGCATCCCCTGCGGTGCGGACGGCAGCCTGCGCATGGAGGAGGCGGAGAAGCTGCTGCGGCCGGAGACGAAGGCTGTGGTGATGCTCCACGGCAGCAACGTGTGCGGTACGCTGATGCCGGCGGAGGAGATGGGGGCGTTCTGCCGCCGTCACGGTCTGGTATTCATTCTGGACACGGCCCAGACGGCGGGGGTGTTTCCCATCGACATGGAGGCCATGCACATCGACGCGCTGGCCTTTACGGGACACAAGGGCCTGCTGGGTCCGCAGGGTATCGGTGGATTCCTGCTGCGGCCGGAGCTGGTGGGGCGGATCGAGCCGCTGCTGTCCGGCGGCACCGGCAGCGTCAGCCATCTGGAGGAGGTGCCCGCGTTCATGCCGGACCGCTTCGAGGCGGGGACGCTGAACCTGCCGGGAATCATGGGACTGCACGCGGCGCTGGTGTGGCTGGAGCAGCAGGGCGTGGACAACATCCGCCGCCATGAGCTGGCGCTGACGGGCCGGTTTTTGGAGGGGCTGCGGGACATTCCGAAGCTGCGGGCCGTGGGGCGGGACGGCGTGGAGGGACGCGCCGCCGTGGTGTCCGTGGCCTGCGAGGGCATGGACCCCGCTTTTCTGGCGGATGCGCTGGGACGGGAGTACGGCGTGCTGACCCGCGTGGGGCTGCACTGCGCGCCCAACGCCCACAAGGTGCTGGGCACCTATCCCACCGGTACGGTGCGGTTCTCCTTCGGGCCGCAGAACACGGAGGCGCATGTGGACGCGGCGCTGAAGGCGCTGCAGGAGCTGAGCAGGAGGGACGCATGGAGCTGAAGCAATTGCAGTCCTTCTGCGCGGTGGTGCAGTACCGCAGCTTTACCAAGGCGGCGGAGAAGCTGTACCTCTCCCAGCCCACGGTGAGCACCCACATCCGGCAGCTGGAGGAGGAGTTCGGTTCGCGGCTCATCGTGCGCACCACCAAGTCCATCGAGGTGACGCCCCGGGGGCAGGAGCTGTACGCCTGCGCCTGCGGCATCGTACACCTGCGGGACGACCTGCTGCGCAGCTGGAGCGACGAGGACGAGAAGATTATCCGCATCGGCGCGTCCACCATCCCGTCGGCCTACATCCTGCCCCAGATCCTGCCGGCGTTCCGGCGGGAGCATCCGGCCCCGCAGTTCCATGTGTTCCAGAGCGACAGCGAGGGTATCGCCGAGGGACTGCTGACCGGCAGCTTCGACGTGGGACTCATTGGCGCGCGCATCCACGAGGAGGCGCTGGAGCTGACGCCGTTCTACGAGGACCGGATGGTGCTCATCACGCCGGTGAACGAACACTTCCGACAGCTGGCGGTGCAGGGCGTCACCGTGGAGGACATCTGCCGCGAGCCTATGCTCCTGCGGGAGAAGGGCAGCGGCAGCAAGAAGTGTATCAACGCCTACTTCCAGCAGATGGGGGTGGAGGAGAGCCGGCTGACCATCACGGCGCGGCTCAACGATCAGGAGTCCATCAAGAATCTGGTGGCCGGCGGGCTGGGGGTGTCCATCATCTCGGAGAAGGCGGCGGAGGATGCCCGTGACGCGGGACGGCTGCTGACGTTCGCCCTGCCGGGCAACGGGGCACAGAGACGGCTGTACGCCGCCTGTCGCCGCGGGGCGCCGGTGAACCGGCAGACGCGGCAGTTTCTGGACTTCGTCATCGGGTTCTACCAATAAAAAAGACCGCTGCACGATAGCCTCCCTGCTGATAAGACAGTAAAATTCAAATTTCTTGGAACAGGCATGATCTCGGTCATGCCTGTTCCGCTTTTAGCAGCTCATCCACGGGAATGTAGCCCACAAGGTCGTACTCGATATGTACCTTCTGCCTGCGCTTGCCGCTGGATTTGTCCGGGGCATCTACATAGACCGCCTTGACAAGCTCTCTGAGGGCATAGGGGGTCAGTTCCGTGAGGGTGCTGTTCCTCTTTACCCGCTGAACAAACTGCTCTATATTCTCTGCCTGTTGTTCCTGTTCATGGATTTGCTGTTGCAGACTCTTGACCTCGGCTTTGAGGTCTTTTTGTTCCTCGGTGTAGTTCTTGCTCATCATGGCAAAGCGCTCATCGTCCAACCGACCAGCTACATTGTCCTCGTAAATGCGGATGAAAAGACGGTCAAGTTCTCCGATTCGCTTCTCAGCCTGCGCCAGCCGCTTTTGATACAGCCGCAGCGATTTCTCGCTCTGTATACGGAGTTTTTGCTCCATCTCGGAACGGAAATAGGCCTCGTAGCGAGTGACTACCGATATGACCTCCTGAATGTGCTTCCAGACGATTTGTTCCAGCACAACGGCACGGATATAATGTCCGCTGCACTTGTCCTTATTGGCACGATGGGTGGAGCAGATGAAGAAGTTCTGCCGCTTTTCAAAATAGCTGGTGGTGGAGTAGTAGAGCTTCTGCTTGCAGTCGTTGCAGAACACCAAGCCGGAGAACATATTGCTCTTCCCCGTCGCTGTTCTGCGGTGCCGCTGCTGCCTGATCTCCTGCACCTTATCAAAGACTTCCGGAGAGATGATTGCCGGGTGGGTGTTATAGAAAATCTTGCGATTCTCCATTGGATTTTCCTGCTGCTTCTTGTCCCAAATGGAGTTGGTGTAGGTCTTGAAATTGACCGTGCAGCCTGTGTACTCCATGTATTCGAGGATGTAAGCAACGGTGCTTTCGTGCCAGCGATACTCGTTCTCCGGAGTCTGATGCGGTGTTTTTCTGCCCTCCCGCTGCTTGTAGGCAGTGGGGTTCAGCACCTTCTCCTTTTCCAGCAAGGCGGCGATCTGGCTCGGCCCTTTTCCCTCCATGCAGAGCGCGAAGATCCGCTTCACGACCTATGCAGCTTCCTCGTCAATCACCCATTTCTTAGAATCGTCAGGGTCACGCTTGTAGCCGTAGGGAACGTTGGTGGTCAAGCGCTCTCCACGCTCCCCCTTTGCCTTGTTGACGGCACGGATTTTGCGGCTGGTATCCTTGGAATACCACTCATTGAACCAGTTCTTGATACCTGCCATGTCGCTGTCGGTGCTGTTGGGGTCAATAGTGTCGAAGTGGTCGTTGATGGCAATATACCGCACGCCGTACTGAGGAAACGTGTAGTTGATATAAAGCCCTGTCAGCGAAGAATTACGACCGAGTCTTGAAAGATCTTTCGTAATCACCACTTCCACATGACCGGCTTCAATTTCCGCAAGCATCTTCTGAAAGCCGGGGCGGTTGGAAAAATCCACGCCGCTGTACCCGTCATCGGCTGCTGTACAGAAAGGACTAATAAATTTACGCCGGACAGGATTCCCGGCGCAGGGTCTCCATCAGAGCTTTGATCTCATCGGCAAGGTTCAGCCGGATGTCCATGCGCCCGTCCGGGTAGATGGTGACGGATTGCAGCAGCTCAGCAGAAATCTCTCTGGTCAGCGCTGTAATGCCCGCATAGCTCTTGAACTGCTCAATCATAGCATTGCTATTGTTGTCATTGCCGCTTATCTTGCGCTCCAGCTCCAAGACCGTGTGGGAAATTACCTCTGCCTGTGCCGTCAGAGCCTTTTTCTGCGCCGCGAAGCTTTCGCGGGATATCTCGCCCTCCACCAGCCTTTCATAAAGGTCTTGCAATCGCTCGTCAAGCTGGGCTTTCCGGCTCTGGAGCGTCTGCAAGCGGTGCTGCGCCTGTTTGCGGTCAAGCACCCGCTGCGCCTGCCTTGTTTGCAGGAGCCGGTCTATGCTGACGGCGTATTGGGCATAGACCTGTATGGTGTCGATCACCGCTTCCAGAATATCAGGCTCAGGGATTCTATCCTCTGAGCAGTCAAAGCCGGTATTCAGCCTTTTCGTGACGCAGCGGTAGGAGCCGTTCTTTCTGCTGTCCCGCTGCATGGCGTGACCGCACACGCCGCAGATCACCTTGCGTTTCAGCGGATTGCCGCTGCCGGAACTCACCTCATATTCCCGGTACTCCCGCATACAAGCCTGCGCTTTCTCGAACAGCGCCTCCGGCACGATGGCTTCATGCCTGTCGGGAACAACAATCCAGTCATTGCGGGAGATTTTGACTGTGTGGGCGTTGCCCACAATATCCCGGCTTCGTTTTCCGAACACCGTCTTACCAATATACCGCTCGTCCCGCAGGAATTTTGTGACCAGATTGGCCGTCCAGAAGTTTTCCTCCTGGATACTGCGCCACGGCGTTCTTGTGCAGCCTGTCTCGGCCTTGTAGTTCTTCGGGGAGCTTACGCCGTCGCCGTTCAGCGCCGCAGCGATCTGCCAGGGTTTCGTACCATCTGCCGCCATTTGAAAGATACGCCGTATTACGTCAGCAGCTTCGGCATCTACCAGAAGATGATTTTTGTCTTTTGGGTCTTTGATGTACCCGTAAGGCGCATAGGGACTGAGAAACGCCCCACGCTCAGCTCTGGCTTTCTTTGCGCTTTTGACTCTGCGGGAGAGGTCGCGGCTGTACAGGTCGTAGATTAACGTCCGAAATGAGGTATCGAGGCTGTCGATATGGCGAAAACCATGAGCTTCCAGCGGGAGTATGCTGAAGCCTATGACTGGGTAGCACAGCAGTTCAAGGATTGGGCTTTCACCCTGACTACCTCCATTCTGTACTATAACGACTATGACCTCATCGACGAGGATACCCGGAATTTGTACCGCAAGGGCATGGCGGCCTTCGGCGGCATTGCGCCCAGCTATCATATTGAGCTGCTGGACAAGCCGACCATCTATTGGGACTTTCACTCTCTGCTGCTGGGCATCCAGATGATGTTCAGCTTCATGCTGGTGGATGGAGAGAAGCCCCTGCGGCTGTGCAAGCACTGCCAGAAGGTGTTCCTCGGCAGCCGGGCCAATTCCGCATTTTGCAGCGCCCGGTGCAAGAATCAGTATAATGTCTATAAGAGCCGGGGGAAGAAAACCAGCGAAGAAGATTGAGGTGAAACGACATGGCAGACGCCAAGAAGGATAAACTGCAAATCCGCAACAGCACAGTGGATTTCCTTGTGTTCACGAAAGATGTCCATGAGGATGGCATTGAGGTACGGGTACAGGATCACGATGTCTGGCTGACGCAAAAGGCCATTGCACAGCTTTTTGATGTAGACCGGAGTGTTGTGACAAAGCATCTGAAAAATGTATATGAATGCGGCGAATTGTCCGAAGATGCAACTTGTGCAAATTTTGCACAAGTTGCGGATAACGGAAAAACCTATCACTATAAGTTCTACTCTCTGTCCGCCATCATAGCCGTAGGCTATCGGATCAATTCCGGCAGAGCCACGCAGTTCCGCCAGTGGGCAACCAAGGTGCTGGACACCTTCACCAAGCAGGGCTATGTACTGGACAAGAGCAGGCTTATCAATGGACAGATTTTTGATGAGGACTACTTCGATCATCTGATTTCCGAGATTCAGGAGATTCGAGCCAGCGAACGGCGCTTTTACCAGAAAATCACGGATATTTACGCCACCGCTGTGGACTACTCCCTCGATAGCCAGACTACAAAGGATTTCTTTGCTACAGTTCAGAATAAGATGCACTATGCCGTCCATGGCGGCACAGCGGCAGAGGTCATTATGGCACGAGCCGATCACACCAAGGAACACATGGGACTGACCTCATGGAAGAATGCTCCTGACGGCAAGATTGTCAAGGCAGATGTGTCCGTTGCAAAAAATTACTTATCCATGGATGAAATGCAGGAACTGAACGAAATCGTCACCATGTATCTGGACTACGCCACCCGGCAGGCCAGACGGCATATCCCTATGACCATGGCAGATTGGGCCTCCAAGCTGGATGCTTTTCTGCAATTCAACGATGCAGAGATTCTGCAAAATAAGGGAAAAGTCACCGCTGCCATTGCAAAAGCCTTTGCCGAAAGCGAGTTTGAGCAGTACCGTGTCATTCAGGATCGGCTGTATCAGAGCGACTTTGACCGGCTGGTAGCCAGCACGGAGCAAAAGAACTAAAACGCAGAAACGCCCGTTATCGGCCATGCGGCCAATAACGGGCGTTCATCATTCATATACAAGTTCGGTCAGGACAATTTCCTCTGCGCGGCTGCGGATGCTGTTCATGCGGCGCACCCATTCCATTTGATCGGCAGCTTTGAGTGCTTCTGTTACGCCTTCCTGCTTCGCTATTGCAGATACGATGATTGCCATGCGCTCGTTGCAGGCTTGGTCGATCTCGGCAAGGTGCCGATGCAGCGTTCCGCTTGTGAGCAGGTTTGCGTAGAGAACAGGACGATGTTCTTTCAGATAGCTGCGGCGCATACGCCCATACTTGCCAATCTGGTATTCCGGTTCGTCCGGCAGCGCAAGGTTCGGGATGAGGTAATCGCCCTCCTGACGGTAAGTGCCGCCCATTTCCTCAAATAGAGATTTCATATGAATCAGCTCCTTTTTGTGTTGATTTCCAGCGGTTATAAGGCTTTTTTGCTCCTTTCCTACAACTGCTGTTCCATTCACCACAAATGAGCCGCAGTCATATGTATTAGGTGGGAGAAACCCCCCTCTACATAGTAACTCTTGATGCTGGATGGAGTTCGACGGGTCATCCTTGCCGCCTTTTTCTTTGGTGTCCTCCACGGACAGTCTGCAATAAAGCGCTGTGATTTTGTCGGTTGCCCTTAACATATTGTTGTCCTCCTTCGGTGGGGCAACTGTCTGAACAGGATTGGATTTTTGGTTTATATCAAGAGAAACGTTGTTACTCATCGGCGTCCTCCGTGATACCGTTTTCAGCATTGGCGGCGTTCTGCTCCATAATGCGTTTGAGCTTTTTATCGAGGGGTTCTGTTCCCTCATAGCTGCCCGTCACCGTGTATTCTGTGCCGCCATGCACATCCACGATTTTGATGTTGGGCAGCCAAAAGGCGGACGGATTTTTCACAACAATGCTGCCCTTTTCATCGAAAGAAAACTCCCTCTTGGGGGCATCGTCGGGGCGCGGCTTGACCTTGGCATACGGGTCAGGATTGGAGAAATGAAACGAGCGGATTTCACCGTCCTCCTCGCCGTTATCAAAATCATCATCGGCAAAAATCTCGTCCAGTTCCTCGTCGGTCAGTTCGATGATCTCATTGTCATTTTCTTTCGGATTCACTTCGTCAAGCCTCCTTTGCTTTCATGGTTATAACGATTAAAACAATACTCGTTATAATTTTCTCTCGTAGCAAATTTCTTCTGTTTCAAGACAAGGTTTAACTTTTCCATGTGTGAAAAAGCCAAACGACTCATAGAATTTTCTTGCTCGAATGTTGTTCGTAAACACCCAAAGCATAACCTTATCATAGCCAGCAGCTCTCATGTCGCCCATGACTCTGCTCATCATTTGAGTTCCGAAGCCCTTTCTCCAGTTGTCTTGCAAGCTATGGATGCAGATGAGTTCCGCGCAATCAGGCATATCATTATCTCGCGCCGTATCCCACCATGCAATACAATGAGGATGAGAGTCCACCTCTAAAATATATCCATTGCCAACATTCTCATCGAGCAATCGCTTATACATTGCCGTAGCACGATTTAGGTTGGTGGACATTTGCAGTATCTCGGCAGACAGAATATCCTTAAACGCAGCCTTCCAACTTTCTGTTTGAATATAAGCTAAATCAAATTCATCACCTTGCTGTACTTTCCGAATTAGACAATCCATACTCCTAACACCTCAATCAATACGCTTATTTGTTTCGATTATATTCGCTCAAGTGCTACTGCGTAGCAAAATGGACGAACACCGTCAATGGTCAAGATGAACGGCTGCGCCGCCATTGACTTCCGCCCGTCCGTTTCGCTTTTTGGCAGACAAGGCGGCGGTTGCCGCCGACTTCCATTTGGGAAATGGCGCTTGCTAACATGGGAAACGGAGAATAGCAAGCAAATCAAGTGGGGCCCCACTTGAGAAAATCGCTGTACTTGCCACCTGCTGAACTTGCAGAATAGCAAGCACAGCAAGTGTATGTACACTTGCGAAATCCGGCGTGGTACGACCGGGATTTCCTTGCGGAATAGCAAGCAAATCCGGTGAGTACCCACACCGGAGCTTACCATTCTGGCAAGCAATGCACGGCGGTACCCACTCGTGCGTTTTGCAAAATTTCAGCCTTGCTGACCTTTTGCAAAATCTTGTTGGGAAACATCCCAAACCCTTTAACGATTTCTAAGAAATTGGCTACGCTCCTGCGGAGCTGAACATCAATCTATCTTCGGAAAGTGAGTCAGGGATTTTTCGGCTCACGGCGTTCAGGAAAATCCGGCTTTTCCTCATATCCGTCGATTGCCACTTGGCGAAGATAGGCGCTCATATTCTCTATACCAAGCTGTGCCATCCTCGCCTTTATCAAGCCGAGTTCTCTTTCATCTACGAAAAATTTGACCTGTATCGGTCGTTTGCGGTTCCTGTTGTCTGGCATTATTCTACCTCTCTGCGTATCAGTATTCCTTTCATAAGCTCCGAATCATTATGGAAATCGCAGACGGTTTTCATTTCATCTTCCGTACAGCCGATTAGCAGCTTGATCTCGGAATCCCTTTTTAGCAGATCAACGGTGCAAATGATAGCATTGACATTGACAGAAGATAGAGAGCCTTTCCAAACGTCTATGCCATCGCCATCCATAGATGTGGTATTTTCAATATAGCCGTAATCCACGTCATACCGGATATGCGGAAACCGGGGATGCGTGCTGCCTTTCGGCCTGTCAATTACAATTTTCCCAGAAGATACAAGCGTATCGATCGCACTCCAAAAATCATGATCGTATTTCATATCCTCACCGTTTTGCTATTTCAAGACATACTTCCATGCACTGCTTTCTTGATAGTAGAAGAACTCGCTCAGATTTTCTTCTTTGAAAACCCGTAGCATATCACACATATCCAAAGACAACTTGAGATTAGGCAGATTGGCAATATCTTCCCACCAAACCCGACCTTCGGAGCTGGAATGTAATTCGCCATCAAAACAAGTTGACTTATAAAGCAGCACAACAAACCTGCACTGATTTTCACACCAGTCTTTGATACCGCAGAGCTGGGGAGAACGGATATGCAGTCCAGTTTCCTCCTGCACCTCACGAATCACGGCATCCGTAAAGGATTCTCCCGGCTCTATATGACCTCCGGGGAAGGTGATGCCCGGCCAGTCCCGTTTTTTCCGGTCGATCACGACAACTCGGCTGCCATCACAGATCATGCACATATTTGTAAATTCAACCGTTTCGGTTCTTGCCATTATGTTAAAACTCCTTCCTCAAAAAAGTAAAACGGATTTTCAATGCTCTCCGCACCAAAAACTTTTGTAGCCATTCGATACATTGCCTTGGCGTGAATGCGGTCATGCCAGATAAAACGGCGCAGGACTTTACGCAGTGACCAATCCTCGCCATAGCTGCCTTTTCTGACGGTATTTTGCAGAAAATCAGGGTTAGATTCAAGCGATTCAAATCCCCGCTTGCGGCATTCGTATATGTTGCCGTCATGATCGGCATCCACAGCAATATCCGCAAAATAATATGTATTCACATTCTTTGTATGCTCGTACATTTCATCAGCTGAGCGCGGAACTTTGCCGTAAAAGGTCTTGCGCTCGGGAGCAGCCGTTGCATTCTTATCGGGAACAGAATCATACAAGGCAAGAAAATCCTGCGCTGATTTCAGCGCAAGTGCCTTTAACTTTTTATATTCTTCTGCTGTCAGCGGTGCTTTTTCACTTTCAAAAAGCACATCAGAGTCCGCGTCGCAGATCGCAAGCTCGGAAACCTTTTCTTCGATGATGGCGATATCCATGCTTGTTACTGCTTTTTTGCCGCACCATTTGAGATAAGAGCATATTTCTGCTTGAATTTTCCGGACAGCGGCTTCCAATGTTTCTCCGCGGGTATATGCACCTACAAAATCCACCGCATAAAGCAAGGTGTCTCTGCCGTTATGCTCCCATACACAGTTGATCGTCATATGGTATCTCTCCAATCGTCTGCTTCATGATAATAATTGAGCCTGATCTAAAGGCTGATATTCCGTGACCACTTCGAGATGCGCCTTTGAATCGCCATTCAAAACGATGACGGCATACGTCAGCAGGTCATTGTAGATCAGATCGTCAAACGTGCCCACTCGTTCGTGTGTACACACAGCATAGCACAGCAATCATTCTATTTTCAATAGGCGCGACGGAAGTTATCGCCATTTAGCAATATTATTTTGTGCTAAAATCTGATTTTTCGATTCTAACAGTGTCAATCATACTCTGCATCGAAATACCTATCTATTGACTTTACGGTTTTGAGGGGTATTTTGCTTGACCGCAAATATACGCACTCCCCAGCGAACGGTATCCGCTATGCAGTGATTCGCTGTTTCACAAAAGAACCGCACAGAGGCGATAACTATTTCACCCTTTTCACTGGCCTTACCTTACAGAACAGAAAATAGGCGATTTTCAACCCTTAGCTGTACAAAAACAGGCAGCACCCAACCGACGTTGAGTGTCGCCTGTTTTGTTGTCCAATCCTGCTTGGCAGGTGCCGATTTTGTAGTTTTCTCAGATTACTGTCTTATCGGCACATGCCTTAGGCGCGGCGGTTTTTCTTGCATGACGGAGCGGTATATCTTATAATGTAGGAAAATGCGGCAGGAGGGTACGACCATGTACGAACTGATACAGGTGTCCGGCGGCAGCTATTACGTGCAGAGTCCCGCCAAGGCGGGGTTGGTGCGGCTGAACGACACGGACGTGTGCCTCATTGACAGCGGCAGCGACAAGGACGCGGGCCGCAAGATCCGGCAGATCCTGGACAAGAACGGCTGGCATTTGACGGCCATCTGCAACACCCACTCTCACGCCGATCACATCGGCGGGAACCGGTACCTCCAGAGCCAGACGGGCTGCCGCGTGTACGCGCCCGGGGCGGAGTGCGCCGTGACACGTCATCCGGTGCTGGAGCCGTCCATGCTGTACGGCGGATGTCCGCCCAGGGAGCTGCGGAACAAGTTCCTGATGGCGCAGGACAGCGATGCGGCCTATCTGACGGCGGAGGTGCTGCCGCAGGGGATGGAGCTGCTGCCGCTGGCGGGCCACTGCATGGAGATGGTGGGCTTCCGCACCGCGGACGATGTGGTGTATCTGGCGGACTGCGTGTCCAGCCGCGAGACGCTGGAGAAGTACCGTATCGGCTACATCTACGACGTGACCGCGTATCTGGAGACGCTGGAGCGGGTGGCGGCCATGACGGCCCGTGCCTTTGTGCCGGCCCACGCCGAGGTGACGGAGGACATCGCGCCGCTGGCGCGGTACAATATGGACGCGGTGCTGGAGGTGGGAGAGCGCATCACGGCGCTGTGCGCCCAGCCGGTGACATTCGAGGAGCTGCTGAAGGGGCTGTTCGACCATTACGGCATGGCCATGAGCTTCCAGCAGTACGCGCTGATAGGCAGCACGGTGCGGTCCTATCTCACATGGCTGCAGGAAACGGGCCGCGTGGCGGCGGAGTTTGCGGACAACCGCATGCTGTGGCGGAGGGTATGAGCGTCAGGTGGCGCGGCCGTGGAGAACGATCCTTTCGCCCTCTACCTCCACAAGACGCAGGTCGCCGCCCAGGGCGTCCCGCAGGATGCCGGACGTTACGCCATCCCGCGGGACGGTGCAGGTGATGACGCCGTCCTTCAGAAAGAAAAAACGGTCCCCCAGAGACAGGGCCTGATTCAGGTCGTGGAGCGAGCTCAGGACGGCGATGTGCCGCTCCTGAGCCGCTTTTTTGGCAAGGCGCATCAGCAGCTGCTCATTGGCAATGTCCAGATTGCCGGTGGGCTCGTCCAGCACCAGCAGCTGCGGCTCCTGCACCAGCGCCCGGGCGATGGCTACTTTCTGCCGCTCGCCGCCGGAGAGCTCCGTCACGTTCCGGCCGGAGAGGGCGGAGAGACCCAGCTCCTCCAGTACCTGCGATGCCGCCGCATGGTCCGCGGCGCCGGCCTGAAGGCCGAAGCGGGAGAGCCGGCCCAGCAGCACGGAGTCGAACACCGTCAGCGCACCGAAGCAGATGTCCTGAGGCACGCAGGCGATGTACCGCGCCCGACGGCGGGGAGAGAGGGAGGTCATCTCCAGCCCGTCCAGACGGATGGAGCCGGAGTCGGGGGTGCAGAGACCCAGAATGTTCCTGAAAAGCGTGGTCTTGCCGGAGCCGTTGCGGCCCAGCAGAATACCGATCTCGCCGCGCGCCAGCGTCAGGTTCACGCCGTTGAGCACCGGTGCGCCGCGCCGCCCGTAGCGGTAGCTGAGTCCCTGAATGGTCAGCATGATGACGCCTCCTTTCGGGAAAAGAGAAGGATCAGGAAGAACGGGGCGCCCAGCAGGGAGGTGATGGCCCCCACCGGGAGGGCCGAGCCGCGGCCAAGACTGCGGGACAGGGTGTCCGACAACAACAGGAGCAGGCTGCCGCTGAGGGCGGAGGCGGGGATAGACCAGCGGTGATCCTGCCCCAGCAGGCGCTTGACGCTGTGAGGACAGATGATGCCCACAAAGCCGATGACACCCAGAAACGACACGCACACCGCCGTCATCAAGGAGGCGGTCAGCAGTGAGACGAACCGCAGCAGAGGTACATTGACGCCCATGCTGCAAGCGGCGTCTCCGCCGCTGAGCAGGGCGTTATAGCGCCAGGACAGCAGAGCGGACAGCACCGTGCCCGCCGTCACCACCACCAGCATGATCCAGTCCGTGCGGTAGGTGGCGCGGCCCAGGTCGCCGAAGCTCCAGATCACTGCGGCAGAGAGACCCACATCCGTGGCGTAGAATTGCAGGACGGTGGTGGCCGCCGTCCACACAGAGCCAAGGGCGATGCCGGCCAGCACCACCACGTTGGGGGAGAAGGCCCGCAGGCGGCACAGCCCTAAGATCAGCAGGATGGAGGCGGCGGCGAACAGAAACGCCAGCAGCGACGCGGCGAAGGGGTTGACGCCCACATCGAAGTTGGCGGGGTTATGGCCGGTGTTGAGAAAGCCGCCGGCAAAGGCAATGATGGACAGATTGGCCCCGAACACCGCCGCGTGGGACACACCCAGCGTGGAGGGGGAGGCCATGGCGTTGCCAAGCGAGGTCTGCATGAGGAGGCCCGACACAGACAGGCCCGCGCCGGCGATGAGCGCCGCCAGCAATCGGGGGATGCGGATGCCCCAGATGATCCGCGCCGCCGTGCCGCCGGTGCGGCCCAGCAGGGCATCAAGGCACGCCGATACCGTCATGCCGGAGGAGCCGACCATGAGGCAGCCGAAGGCGGCCAGCACCACGGCGCAGGCCAAAAGGATAAGCACCGCGGTTTTCTTGTGTGTTTGGGAAGTTCTGCCGTCCATGGGGGCCTCCTGCGGAAAGTCATAATAGTGTATTATAGCGCAAAGGCGAATTTCGCACAAGCGGGCGGAGGAATGTTTTGCAGGTATCGTACATTCTGCCCATTGACATTCGGCAATTTCGGAGATATGATACCCGTCTTGGAGGAAAACACCGCGAGGAGGCTATTTTATGGCAGAAAAAAAGACACATATGCAGCTATTCCAGCCGGTGGACCTGACGCAGGGAACGTGCTGGAAAACCATTCTGGTGTTCTCGCTGCCGGTGATACTGTCCTATCTGCTCCAGCAGATCTACACCATCAGCGACGCGGCCATCGTGGGACAGACCCTGACGGCTCAGGAGGTGGCGGGTGTCAACGACACCAGCTCGCTGGTGTTCATCTTTTTGCAGTTTGCCTTCGGCGTCAGCGCGGGCTTCTGCGTGGTGACATCCTGCCACGTGGGGGCGCAGGACGACCGGGGCGTCCGCCGCAGTCTGACCACCCAGATCGTGCTGTCGGCGGTACTGACGGTGGTGCTGACGGCGCTGGCTCTGGCGCTGCTGAACCCCATGCTGGCGTGGATCAACGTGACGCCGGCGGACCCCGAGGTCTATCACGCCGCCTATACCTACTGCTTCATCATCTTCGTGGGCATCGGCGCTCAGATGTTCTACAACTTTATCTGCTCGTTCCTGCGGAGCATGGGCGACTCTGTGACGCCGCTGATATTCCTGCTGTTCTCCACGGTGCTGAACGTGGGGCTGGACCTGCTGTTTATCCTGAAGTTCCACTGGGGCGTGGCAGGGGCCGCCGCGGCCACCGTGTCCGCCCAGCTCATCAGCACCGTGGGCTGCTTCTGCTACGCCTTTGCCCACTATCCCAACATCCGGCTGAAGAAGGAAGACTGGCACATCACCATGCACGATGTGCGCCGCCACGTGAGCCGCGGCATCCCGCTGGGACTCCAGTTTTCCGTGCTGGCGGTGGGCATCATCGTCATGCAGGGCGGCGTGGTGCAGTTCGATATGCTGGATGGCCGCATGGTGTCCAACGCCGCCCAGAACGGCTTTGGCGCGGCCAACAAGCTCAACAGTCTGGTGATGACGCCCATGAACGCGCTGGGCACGGCCATGACCAGCTTCACAGCCCAGAATCTGGGCGCGGGGCGGTATGACCGTATCAAAAAGGGTACCCTGCAGGCCATGGTACTGATGGGCGTCATAATGGCTCTGGCCGTGAGCATCGGCATGCTGCTGACCATCGATCAGCTGTACCTCCACGTGTTCCTCAGCGCCGACAAGGTGACGGAGGAGACCATCCGCTTCGGCAACTCCTTCCTGTATGTGGATTTTGCCCTGTATCCGTTTCTGGGCGGCATCTTCCTGTTCCGCAACTGCGCCCAGGGCATCGGACAGTCGCCCTTCGTGCTGGGCGCGGGCGCGGCGGAGCTGTTGGCCCGCATCGCGGTGTGCTCCCTGCTGCCCGCCGCCGTGGCCGGAGGCGCTGTCAGTACCCAGGCTCCCGCACTGGCGTTCTACGCGCTGTGCGCTGCGGACCCCATGGCGTGGATCGCCGCCGACGCGGTGCTGTGTGTGCCGCTGATCCGGAACATCCTGCGCATGAACTACGGGTATCTCCACAGCTCCCGTATGTAAAGCAAAAAAAGAGACGGCTCTGCCGTCTCTTTTTTTTGCGCTCACCCGCGGTGGAGGATGGCGTCCAGATCCTGCTCCGGCGCGGTGATGGGCTGGAGTCCGTAGGTGTCCACCAGAATGTTTACCACCGATTCCGACAGGAAGGCCGGCAGGGTGGGGCCAAGGTACATGTTCTTCACTCCCAGCGCCAGCAGGCTCAGCAGGATGCACACCGCCTTCTGCTCGTACCACGACAGTACCAGCGTCAGAGGCAGGTCGTTGACGGTGCAGCCGAAGGCGTCCGCCAGTGCCAGCGCCACCGTCACAGCGCTGTATGCGTCGTTGCACTGGCCCATGTCCAGGATGCGGGGCAGGCCGCCGATCTCGCCCAGATCCAGATCGTTGAAGCGGTACTTGCCGCAGGCCAGTGTCAGCACCAGCGAGTCCATGGGCGTCTGTTTCACGAACTCGGTGTAGTAGTTGCGGCCGGGGTGGGCGCCATCGCAGCCGCCCACCAGAAAGATGTGCTTCACCGCGCCGCTTTTCACGGCGTCGATGATGGCCTCCGCGTGGGACAGTACCGCCGCGTGGCCGAAGCCGGTGGTCAGCATGTGGCCGCCATTGATGCCGCTCATGCTGTGATCGTGGTCGTAGCCGCCCAGCTCCAGCGCCTGCCGGATGAGAGGAGAGAAGTCCTTGCGGCCGTGTTCATCGGCGGCGATGTGGGTCAGGCCGTTGTAACCCACCACGGAGGTGGTGTAGACGCGGTCGGCGTAGCTGGGGCGCGGCGGCATCAGACAGTTGGTGGTGAACAGCACGGGGGCGGGAATGGCATCGAACTCCGTCTGCTGGCTCTGCCACGCTGTGCCGAAGTTGCCCGCCAGGTGGGGGTAGGCTTTCAACTTGGGATAACCGTGGGCGGGCAGCATCTCACAATGGGTGTAAATGTTGATGCCTTTACCCCTTGTTTGCTCCAGAAGCTGGTGCAGATCCTCCAGATCGTGGCCGGAGACTACGATGAACGGGCCTTTTTTGATGTCCGTGTTTACCCGCGTGGGTACGGGATCGCCGAAGGCACCGGTGTTGGCGCGGTCCAGCAGAGCCATGCACTGGAAGTTCACCTGGCCGAACTCCATGATGAGGGCCAGCCACTGCTCCACGGTGTGCGGATCGTTGACGGCGCACAGGCCCTTGTAGAACCAGTCCGTCACCGCCGCATCCCCGCAGCCCAGGTTCAGGGCGTGATGGGCGTAGGCGGCCATGCCCTTCATGCCGAACAGCAGGGTGGAGCGTAGAGAGACGATGTCCGTCTCGCCCTTCCACAGGTCGACCACCGGCGTCTCGCCGCCGCCCAGACGGTCGCGCTCCGCCGTGACGCGGTCGGTGAAGCGGCGGATGGCGTCGTCATCGAAGTTGACGTTGGTCAGCGTGGTGAACAGACCGTCTATCAGCAGGCGGGACGCCTCCGGCGTGTGCTCCCCGCAGCGCTCCGCCGCCTCCGCAAGGCGGATGAGCTGGGTGATGAGCTGATCCTGCAGATGGGCGGTGGCGGGCTGCTTGCCGCACACGCCGGTGCGGACGCAGCCCTTGTTGCCGGCAGTTTGCTGGCACTGGAAACAAAACATGTCTGACATAGCGATACCTCCCGATCATTTTGGGTAGTATTTGCAGGGCGTGGCGGCGTCATGCAAAATCATTTTTCGGTTTTTCGATTTTATTCTTGACAGATGCGGGGCAATTGTGGTATTATAACCGAGCTGACGATTTGAGCGGAGGGCGTATGCGGGTGTAGCACAATGGCCAGGGCACCAGCCTTCCAAGCTGGGGATGCGGGTTCGATTCCCGTCACCCGCTCCAACTTGACAGTATGCGCCAGTAGCTCAGTTGGATAGAGCAACTGCCTTCTAAGCAGTAGGCCAGGGGTTCGAGTCCCTTCTGGCGTGCCATTTTTCCCTGCGGGGCGTCAGCGCGATCCCAGACGGATGTATATGTGGTGGGTGTAGCTCAGTTGGTTAGAGCACCGGATTGTGGTTCCGGGTGTCGAGGGTTCGAGTCCCTTTACCCACCCCACAAGAAGATGAGGGATTGGGAGAAGATCCCGATCCCTCGTCTGCTTTTCCACACAGGGGTGTAGCCAAGTGGTAAGGCAAGGGACTTTGACTCCCTCATCCGCTGGTTCGAGTCCAGCCATCCCTGCCACCGATGACAAGGATGGCCCGCCATCCTTTTTATATGCTTCGTTAGCTCAGTCGGCAGAGCACCTGCCTTTTAAGCAGGGTGTCCGGGGTTCGAATCCCCGACGAGGCACCAAAAGAGAGCCACCCTTTGGGTGGCTCTCTTTTGGTGCCTGCCGGTTTTTGCAAAGCAAAAATCAGAGCTGCCAACGGCGGCTCCTGATTGAACGCGCAGGGGAAAACCGGCAAAGATGTCCCTTACACACATTCCTTTTCTGGAGGTATGCGGTGCGCGCGGACGACAAACCTGTGGGCAGCCACAAAATCCCGTCTCAAATGCGCGTCTCTTTTTGCGCAGTCGGGGATAAAAAATGCTCTCCTGCGCATCCTACCGGAGAAAGGGAGGCGCGGAGCATGACAGACGAGACAAGCAGAGCAAAGGCGTCGCCAGAGGGAGGCCAGGAGCAGGAGCCGTCCCCGCAGGCCACGCAGCAGATCGTGGATATGGGTTCCGCCGTGGTAAAGAACCGCCATGGCACGGTACACTGCCTCACCATCGTGGGGCAGGTGGAGGGCCACATGGTGCTGCCCAACAATACGAAAAGCACCAAATATGAGCACGTGCTGCCGCTGCTGGCGTCACTGGAGGAGTCGGACGAGGTGGACGGACTGGTGCTGCTTCTGAACACGGTAGGCGGCGATATCGAGGCAGGTCTTGCCATCGCGGAGCTGGTAGCGGGGATGCGCCTGCCCACGGTGACGCTGGTATTGGGCGGCGGTCACTCCATCGGCGTGCCGCTGGCGGTGTGCGGAAAGGAGACGTTTATTGCCCACACCGCATCCATGACCATCCACCCCGTGCGTATGTCCGGTACGGTCATCGCCGCGCCGGAGACATACCGCTACTTCGAGCGGATACGGGAGCGCATCGTGAAGTTTGTGGCGGCCCACAGCCACATCAGCGAGGACCGTTTCCGCCAGCTGATGCTGGCTTCCGGCGATATGGCCAACGATGTGGGCACCGTGCTGTACGGCGAGGAGGCGGTGACGCTGGGCATCATCGACCACGTGGGCGGGTTGTCCGATGCGCTGGACAGTCTGTACCGCCAGATGGACCGGCGGCGGGAGGAATAGGGCGTGGAGGGGGCGGCGGGCCGTCCCCTCCACGTTTTGCATTTTTTTCGGCGGCGTTCACGGTTTTTTCTTGAAAATAGAGGGCTTCCGTTGTATACTAATTTAGTTATAGTATGCAATTGCGAAAGGGGTGAGCCCTATCTATCTAAAAGCGCTGGAAATTCAGGGGTTCAAGTCGTTTCCCGATAAGACGGTGCTGGACTTCGGCGAGGACATCACCGCCATCGTGGGGCCCAACGGCTCCGGCAAATCCAACATCTCCGACGCCATCCGCTGGGTCATGGGCGAGCAGAACAGCCGCCAGCTCCGCGGCGCCAAGATGGAGGATGTGATCTTCGGAGGTACGGAGACGCGGAACCAGATGGGCTTCGCACAGGTGACGCTGGTCATCGACAATACGGAGCACATTTTCCCTGCCCGCGACGAGGCGGAGGTAGCGGTCACCCGCCGCTACTACCGCAGCGGCGAGTCGGAGTATTACATCAATAAGCAGTCCGTGCGGCTCAAGGATGTGAACGAGCTGTTCATGGACACCGGCATGGGCCGCGAGGGCTATTCCATCATCGGACAGGGCAAGATCGACGAGATCCTGTCCGTAAAAAGCGGTGAGCGCCGCGAGATCTTCGAGGAGGCGGCGGGCATCAGCAAGTACCGCCACCGTAAGGAGGAGTCGGAACGCAAGCTGGAGCGCACCCAGGAGAATCTGGTGCGCATCAACGATAAGATCGCCGAGCTGGAATTACAAGTGGAGCCTCTGCGCAAGCAGGCGGAGACGGCCAAGAAGTATCTGGTGCTGCGGGACGAGCTGCGCGTGCTGGAGATCTCCGTGTGGCTGGAGCAGCTGCAAAATATCCGCGCCGCTAAGGTGAAGCTGGAGGCGGACACGGAGCTGGCCGCCGAGGAGTGCCGCAAGGCCCAGATCGCGCTGGACGCCTCCTACGAGGAGGGTGAGCGCTGCGGCCAGCAGGTACGGCAGAACGATATGGACGCCGAGGCCCTGCGCGCCAAGGTCAGCGGGCTGGAGACTGCCGCCGGTGAGGAGGAGTCCGCCATGGCGGTGCTGCGCACCGGCGTGGCCCACAACGAGGAGTCCCTGCGCCGGCTGGAGCAGGAGCTGGCCGACAGCGACAGCCGCCGCAGCGGCATACAGAGCCAGGTCGACGGCAAGCTGGCCCGCGTGGCGGAGATCGACCGGCAGATGGCCCGGATGCAGGAGCAGCTTGACGAGCTGCTGCGTCAGGCTCAGGAGCTGGCCGACAGCGCCAAGGACGCGGCGGAGGACGTGGAGACCCTGCGGGCGCAGGAGGCCATGGCCGTGGCCGCCGCCGCCGACGGGCGGGCGAAGCTGTCCGCCATTACCGCCGGCGCCGCCGAGATCGCCCAGCGCCGCCAGACGGTAGGACAGGAGCTGGCCGAGGCACGGGAAAAGCTGGAAAACAGCGAAAAAGAGAGCAAAGAGAACCGCCGCGCCCTGCGGGATGCGCAGGAGGAGGCCCAGGCGGCGGAGAATGTCATCCAGGGCCACAGTCTGCGGATGGACAGCCGCCGCAAAAAAGCGGAGGACGCTGCTGCGGCCAAGCTGAAGCTGACCATGGATGCCGCCGCGCTGGACGACCGCATCCGCCTTCTGACGGAGATGGAGAAGGAGTACGAGGGCTTCTCCAAGGCGGTCAAGACCGTGATGCAGGCGGCGGAGAAGAACGCCCTGCGGGGCGTACACGGCCCTGTGGCTGGCCTGATGACCACGAAGCAGGAGTACGCGCTGGCGCTGGAGATCGCACTGGGCGCGGGACTGCAGAACATCGTGGTGGATCGGGAGGAGGACGCCAAGGCCGCCATCGGCTTTCTGAAGCAGAGGGACGGCGGCCGCGCCACATTCCTGCCCCTTACCGCCATCCGCGGTGAGGAGCTGCGGGACAACGTGGCCGGAGAATACGGCTTTGTGGGCGTCGCCAGCCGTCTGGTGACGTATGATCCCCAATATGACAACATCTTCCGGAACCTGCTGGGTCGCACTGTGGTGGTGGAGGATCTGGACAGCGGCATTGCCATGGCGCGGAAATTTCGCAACGGCTTCCGCATCGTGACGCTGGACGGTCAGGTCATCAACCGCGGCGGCTCCATGACCGGCGGCTCCGTCAGCCGCAGCGCGGGCGTGCTGTCCCGCGCCAACGAGCTGGAGCGCCTGACAGCCAGACAGGACGGCATGCGCGCCCAACTCTGCACCGCCGCCCAGCAGGCGGAGGACCTGCAGCGCGATCTGCAGAAGGCGGAATACGAGTTACAGGTGGCGCGTGACCAGCAGCACAAGGCGGAGAGCGAGGTACTGACCCTCCAGACCCGCCAGGATCACTACGACATTTTATTGGACAGCCTGCGCCTGAGCTGCGAGAGCATGGAGCAGGAGCTGGCGGGCTTCGACCGCCGCGACAGCGAGGATGAAGCCCGTATCAGGGAAGTGCAGGCGGCTATTGAACAGGCGGAGTCCAACGCCGAGACCCTGCGCCGTCAGGCACAGGAGAAGCTGGCTGGGCAGACGGACCTGAACGACGCCGGCGACCGGTTGGCCGAGACGGTCAGCGAGAAGAAGGCGGCACAGGCGGCGCTGCTGGCGGAGAAGGAGACGGCCCTGCGGGGCGCGGAGGAGCTGCGCCGCGTGCAGGAGGACATGGCCGCCGACCGCGCCGGACGCGACCAGCTGGCGGAGCGGTTCCGCGCCGACAATGAGAAGGCGGCGGCAGAGATCGCCCAGCGCCAGACCCGTCTGGACGAATTGCAGCAGCAGATGTCTGCCCTGCGGCAGCAGCTGGAGCAGCTGGCCCGGGACAAGCTGGCGCTGGAGGCCCGCCGCGAGCAGTTCAGCCGCGAGGGCCGGCAGCTCAACGAGGCGCTGCTGGACGCTACTCAGGCGGAGAGCCGCCTCCAGCGGAAGCTGGAGAGCAGCGCCATGGAGGAAAAGCAGCTGCTGGACAAGCTGTGGGAGAACTACGAGCTGAGCCACAGCGCCGCGCTGGAACAGCGGGTGGAGCTGGAGAGCGTCAGCAAGGCCACCCGCCGCATCGCGGAGCTGAACCGCGAGATCAAAGCGTTGGGCCCTCCGAACATCGGGGCCATCGAGGAATTCGAGCGGGTCAACGGACGCTATACCTACCTCTCGGAGCAGCGCAGCGACGTGGAAAAGGCCAAGGAGGAGCTCAACGGCGTCATCGAGCAGCTGACCCGCCAGATGACGGAGATCTTCGGCCAGCAGTTCAAGCTGCTGAATGAGAGCTTTCAGGAGACGTTTCTGGAGCTGTTTGGCGGCGGCAAGGCCCAGCTGGAGCTGGAGGACGAGAACGACATCCTCAGCTGCGGCATCGAGATCAAGGTGCAGCCTCCGGGTAAGCAGCTCAAGACCATCACGCTGCTGTCCGGCGGCGAGAAAGCCTTCGTGGCTATCGCCCTGTACTTTGCCATTCTGAAGGTACATCCCACGCCGTTCTGCGTCATGGACGAGATCGAGGCGGCGCTGGACGAAGCCAATGTGGTGCGGTACGCCCGCTACATGCGGCGCATCGCCGGTAAGACCCAGTTCATCGTCATTACCCACCGGCGCGGCACCATGGAGGAGGCCGACGTGCTGTACGGCGTGACCATGCAGGAAAAGGGCGTCAGCCGCATCCTCACCATCAATCTCAACGACATGGCCAAGGAGCTGAAGATCAAATAAGGAGGTCCATATGGGATTTTTCAAGAAATTCAAGGAAGCATGGCTGGCGTCCATGACCTTTGACAGGCTGGACGACGACTTTTATGAGGAACTGGAGGAAGCGCTGATCTTGGCGGACATCGGCGCGGCCACCGCCGCCGATACGGTGGCGCAGCTGCGCAAGCGGGTGAGCCAGAAGCTGCTGGGCCGTGCCGATGAGGTGAAGGACGCTCTCCGCGATATTTTGGCGGAGAAGCTGGACGTGGGCGACCCGTCCATGGACCTGAGTACCCAGCCAAGCGTGGTGTTGATCATCGGCGTCAACGGCGTGGGCAAAACCACGTCCATCGGCAAGCTGGCCGCCCGCTACAAGAGTGAGGGCAAGAAGGTACTGCTGTGTGCCGGTGATACGTTCCGCGCCGCCGCTGCCGACCAGCTGGAGATCTGGGCAGACCGCGCCGGTGTGGATATTGTCCGCCAGCACGAGGGCGCCGACCCGGGCGCCGTGCTGTTCGACGCGCTGCAGGCCGCCAAGGCCCGTAACGTGGACGTGGTGCTGTGCGACACGGCGGGACGGCTCCACAACAAGCAGAACCTGATGAACGAGCTGGCCAAGCTGCGGAAGATCATCGACCGCGAGGTGCCGGACGCCGCCAAGGAGACGCTGCTGGTGCTGGACGCCACCACAGGCCAGAACGGCCTTATCCAGGCCCGCCAGTTCAAGGAGACGGCGGGGCTTACCGGCATCATCCTGACGAAGCTGGATGGTACCGCCAAGGGCGGCATCGTGGTGGCCATTGCCCAGGAGCTGCAGGTGCCGGTGAAGTTCGTGGGCGTTGGCGAGGGCATCGGAGACCTGCGGCCCTTCGACGCCAGGGAATTCACCCGAGAGCTGCTGTAAGGAGGGCGCGATGATGGAACGAGCAGACGGCCGGAAATACAACGAACTGCGGCCCGTGGAGATGACGGCGGGCTTTACGAAATTTGCGGAGGGCAGCGTGCTCATCCGCTGCGGCGATACGGTGGTGCTGTGCAACGCCTCGGTGGAGGACCGCGTGCCGCCCCATGTGCGTCCGGGCCGCGGCTGGGTCACGGCGGAGTACTCCATGCTGCCCCGGGCCAACCGGGAGCGGAGCCGCCGCGACGTGGACAAGCTGAAGCTGTCCGGCCGCAGCGCCGAGATCCAGCGGCTCATCGGCCGCAGCCTGCGGGCGGCGGTGGACATGGCCCTGCTGGGGGAGCGCACCATCACCATCGACTGCGACGTGCTGCAGGGCGACGGCGGTACCCGCACCGCCAGCGTCACCGGCGGCTTTGCGGCGCTGGCGCTGGCCTGCCGCCGTCTGGTGGAGGACGGCGACATAGGCCGTATGCCTATCAGGCACTATGTGGCCGGCGTGTCCGCCGGCATCGTGGCGGACACGCCCATGCTGGACCTCCAGTATTCCGAGGACAGCCGGGCGCAGGTGGACCTGAACTGTATCATGAACGAGCTGGGCGAGATCATCGAGATCCAGGGTACCGGCGAGGGCCGCGCCTTCTCCTTACAGGAGCAGCAGGCACTGGTGGAGCTGTGCGCCAAGGGAAATCGGGAGCTCATCCGAAAACAGAAAGAACTGCTGGGAGATATACTGCGATGAAATTTGTACTTGCCTCCCATAACAAGGGAAAGCTGGCCGAGATGCAGGCCGTTCTGGCGGATCTGGGCATCGAAGTGGTGATGCCCGCGGATCTGGGCATCTACGTGGACGTGGAGGAGACAGGGGAGACGTTCGCCGAGAACGCAGCCCTGAAGGCCAACGCCATCATGGAGGCCAGCGGCCTGCCGGCCATCGCCGATGACTCCGGCCTGTGCGTCAACTGGCTGGGCGGCGCACCCGGCGTCTACTCCGCCCGCTACGGCGGGTTGGACGACGACGCGGCACGCTACCGTCTGCTGCTGCAGAACCTGCGGGGCGCCACGGATCGCAGCGCCTATTTCCACACCGCCATTGTCTGCGCCTTCCCCAACGGGGACGTGCTGACGGCGGAGGGCGACTGCCACGGCGCCATCGCGTTTGCGCCTATGGGCGACGGCGGATTCGGCTACGATCCGGTGTTCCTGGTGCCGTCTCTGCGCAGGACCTTCGCCCAGCTGACGGCGGAGGAGAAGAACGCCATCTCTCACCGCGGCAACGCTCTGCGGAAGTTTGCGGCAGAATTGAAGGAGTATCTGGCAAATAACGAACATTTGGAGAAGTAAACTATGGAACTGACAAGCAAACAGCGGGCCCAGCTGCGGGGCCTGGCCAACGACATCGACACCATCGTGCAGGTGGGAAAGGACGGCATCGGCGACAACCTGGTCAAGCAGGTCAGCGATGCGCTGGAGGCCCGCGAGCTCATCAAGGGCCGCGTGCTGGAGAACTCCATGCTCACCGCCCGCGAGGCGGCGGAGCAGCTGGCTGTGGCCGCCCGCTGCGAGGTGGTGCAGGTCATCGGCAGCAAGTTCGTGCTCTACCGCATGCAGCACGACAAGAGCCGGCGGAAGATCGAACTGGTGAAGGCCAAGAGGCCACAGGCGTGAGAAATGGTACTTTTAAATTAAAAATACCTGTGAAAGCGGGTGAGAGAGTTGAAAATCGGCATCTACGGCGGGACATTTGACCCGCCCCATATCGGGCATATCGCGGCGGCAAAAGCCGCCATGGAGACGCTGGCACTGGACAGGCTGCTGCTGATCCCCACGTTTATCCCACCCCACAAGGCCCTGCCGGCAGGGGCGGCGTCGCCCGCCCAGCGGCGGGATATGGCGGTGCTTGCCACGGCGGAGCTGGGAAAAAAAGCCGAGGTACTGGACGTGGAGCTGCGGCGCGAAGGACCCAGCTATTCGTGGGAAACACTGTGCATGATGAAGAACCAGTTTCCGGAGGACGAATTGTGGCTTCTGATGGGGTCGGATATGTTCCTGACCTTGCAGGATTGGCGGGAGCCGCAGCGGGTGATGTCCATGGCCCACATCGGCGCATTCAGCCGCCGAAAAGATGGTGAGGAAGCGGTTTTTGCCCGACAGAAGGCATTTTTGGAGCGGGAATTCGGCGCAGACGTGACCGTCATCCCCAATCCGCAGGGAGTGGAGCTGTCCTCCACGGAGGTGCGTCAGGCGCTGGCTCAGGGCGGCGGCGCGGACCTGCTGCCCCCCGCCGTATACGGCTATGTGCTGCGGGAGAGACTGTACAGCACGAAGAAAACGCTGACGGGGCTGACGCCGGATGAGCTGAGACCCATCGCACTGAGCTATCTGAAGCCCAAGCGGATGCCCCACGTGCTGGGGACGGAGCAGGAGGCGGTGCGCCTGGCCCGCCGCTATGGCGGTGACGAGATCCAGGCGCGCATCGCGGCGCTGCTCCACGACTGCACCAAGAAGCTGGATATGCCGGAGCAGTTGGCACTGTGTGCACAGTATGGCATCGAATTGGACGAGCTGGAGCAGAAAGCGCTGAAGCTGCTGCACAGCAAGACCGGCGCGGCCATCGCCCGCGATGTGTTCGGCGTGGAGGATGCGGTGTACGACGCCATCTGGTATCACACCACCGGCAAGCCGGACATGACGCTGCTGGAGAAGATCATCTATCTGGCAGACTATATCGAGCCCAGCCGCGACTTCGACGGCGTGGACACGCTGCGGCAGGCGGTGTACGAGGATCTGGACCACGGCCTTCTTATGGGGCTGAGCATGACCATACAGGAGATGGAGGAGATGGGCAACCCCGTCCACCATCTGACCCGCGATGCGCGGGACTACTTATTGAAAAGAGGGATACGATGAAAACACCCAAGGAACTGGCACTGCTGGCGGCGCGTGCGCTGTCCGATAAGAAGGGAAAAGAGATCCAGGCGCTGGAGATCGCCGACCTGACCACACTGGCCGACTATTTTGTGCTGGCTACCGGCTCGTCCAACACCCAGATCAATGCGCTGGTGGACAACGTGGAGAAGGTGCTACATGAGGAAGCGGGGGAGGATCCGCTGCACCGCGAGGGCTACCGCGGCGGCACGTGGGTGCTGCTGGATTACGGCTGCATCGCCGTCCACGTTTTCAACCACGAGGCCCGGGAATTTTACGGGTTGGAGCGCCTGTGGCGGGACGGCAAGCCCCTGGACCTGAGAGGCGTTACCGACGACCACGAGTGAGATGACAAAAGACAGGGCGTGCCGGAACGGCATACCCTGTCTTTGCAGTCTATGTAAAGTGATAGTTCTTTACAGACTTTCTGCGTGATAATAGCGCTTGGCACAAAACTCCCGCTGGACGGTGACGCGGCCGGAATCCGTCAGCCACGCCACAAAGTTGGAGAAGTTACGCTCCACCACGCTGAACTTCAGCTCGTTGTGGGTGCGGATGTTCTCACGGCGGCAGAAGGCGGCGATCCACTCGGGGAACGTCATGCCATCGGTGAGATCGGCCAGCAGCTCCTGCTCCTTGGCGTGGATGAAGGCGATGTTCTCATCGATCAGCGCGTCGAAGGCGGCACGGTCCGTCAGCACCTGCTTGTGGGCCACGATATAGGCGGGGGCGTCCAGCTGGCGGAGGTACTCCTTGCTCTCCAGATCCCGGGCGATGAACATGCTGGTGGGCAGCTTGGCGGCGGCGATCTCGTCGTGGTCGATGAGACAGTCGCCCACGTAGGCGGCGCCGTCCGGCGTCACCACGCCGATGTGGCCGGCGGAGTGGCCGGGGAGCTGTAAGATGCCGAAGCGGGCGCCGCACAGGTCCAGATGGTCGTCCTCCGCCCCGATGACGATATCGGCAGTGAAGCATTCCTCCAGAAACAGTTGGCGGCTCTTGCCGTAGGTCAGTGCCACATAGTTGGCCCGATAGCTGTCGGGGTTCACGGAGATGCCGGCCTCGATGAGCTGGATGGCGGCGGGGCAGCCGTACCGCTGCTGGAGATAGCGGACGTTGCCGGTGTGGTCAAAGTGGGCGTGAGAACAGATGATGCCCCGCAGGCGCAGGCCATTGTCATCGATGAGATGGGTCAGACCGGAGCGGTCCAGCTTGGCGTAGCCGGTGTCAATGAGGATCACGTCCTTCTCCGACAGAAAATACAGGGGCAGCAGGGCGGTAGCGCCCTCCGCCGCCCAGGTGCGGCCCAATACGTGCTGCATATCCATAAATGCATTCCTCCCGCAGGTGTTTTTCACATTATACACCGGCTGCGGGAAAAAACAAATTTTTTCTTTTACCCCCTATGCAAAACCGGAGAAATAAGGTAAAATACCACCATCGGTCAACAAGGGGAAGTTCGCCCTGCTGACCGGCGGCAGGGAGTAAAAAACGGGAGGCAATTTGATGGACCAGCCAAAATACAAGCGGGTACTTATTAAAATCAGCGGCGAGGCGCTGGCAGGCGACAAGCATTTCGGACTGGACTTTCAGGTGATGGGCCGTGTGGCCGAGGTCATCCGAGAGTGTGTGGACATGGGCGTGCAGGTAGGTGTCGTCATCGGCGGCGGCAACTTCTGGCGCGGCGTGAAGGACGGCGAGGGCCACATTGAGCGGACCCGCGCCGACCATATGGGCATGCTGGCCACTGCCATGAACTGCATGGCCATGGCCGATGTGCTGGAGCAGAAGGGCGTGGACGTGCGGGTGCAGACGGCACTGGAGATCCGCGCCGTGGCGGAGCCGTATATTCGGGCCCGGGCCATCCGGCATCTGGAGAAGGGCCGCGTGGTCATTTTCGGCTGCGGCATCGGCTGCCCGTTCTTCTCCACCGACACTGCGGCGGTGCTGCGGGCGGCGGAGATCGAGGCCGACATCATCCTGCTGGCCAAGAATATCGACGGTGTGTACGACAGCGATCCGGCCAAGAACGCATCGGCCGTGAAATTCGACTCCATCACCTATGACGAGGTGCTGAAACGGCATCTGGCCGTGATGGATTCCACCGCCACCAGCCTGTCCATGGACAACCATATCCCCGTGCTGGTGTTTGCTCTGAAGGATCCCCAGAATATCATCCGCGCCCTGCGCGGCGAAAAAATCGGAACGATCGTGAAGGAGGCTTAACTTATGTTGAAGGACGAGTATAAGGTCTACGAGGACAAAATGAAAAAGAGCATCGAGGCAGTCATCAGCGATTTCGACACCGTGCGTGCCGGACGCGCCAACGCCTCCGTGCTGAATCGCATCAGTGTGGATTATTACGGCACGCCCACGCCCATTCAGCAGATCGCGTCTGTGGGTTCTCCCGACCCCCGCACGCTGGTCATCACCCCCTGGGACGCTTCCGCCCTGAAGGGCATCGAGAAGGCCATCCAGGAGTCTGACCTGGGCATCAATCCCCAGAACGACGGCAAGTGCATCCGTCTGGCCTTTCCCCAGCTGACGGAGGAGCGCCGTAAGGATCTGGTGAAGCAGATCCACAAGTACACTGAGGCGGGCAAGGTGGCGGTGCGCAACATTCGCCGCGATGCTCTGGAGAACTTCAAGAAGCAGCAGAAGGCCTCCGAGATCACAGAGGACGAGATGAAGATCGTGGAGAAGGACCTGCAGAAGCTGACCGACGACAGCTGCAAGGAACTGGATAAGCTGCTGGATAACAAGGAAAAGGAACTGATGTCCGTCTGATGGATCTGTTCTGTAAGAAAATGCCCCATACGGCGGGGGAGGTGGACAAAAACCGCCTTCCCCGCCATATCGCTATTATTATGGACGGCAACGGTCGTTGGGCGAAGCAGCGTTCGCTGCCGCGTACTGCCGGACATAAGGCGGGGGCCGAGGTGTTCCGCGATATTGCCACCTACTGCAGAGAGCTGGGCGTGGCATATCTGACGGTGTATGCGTTCTCCACGGAGAACTGGAAGCGGCCGGCCGAGGAGGTCAGCGCCATCATGGGCCTTTTGAAGCAATACCTGCTGGAGGCCGTGGACACCATGGAGCGGGACAACATCCGGCTGAAATTCTTCGGGGATCTGTCCGCCATCGCGCCGGAATTGCAGGAGCTGGCGGAGGAGACGCGGGAGATCAGCGGGCACTACGACGGGTTCCAGGCAAACATCTGCCTGAACTACGGCGGACGGGCCGAGATCCTGCGGGCCGCCCAGCGGTGCGCCGAGGCGGGGGAGGACTGGACGGAGGAGAACTTCGGGAAGTACCTGTACTCCGCCGGCATCCCTGACCCGGAGCTTATCATCCGGCCCAGCGGCGAGCTGCGGCTCAGCAATTTCCTGCTGTGGCAGTGCGCGTACAGCGAGTTTTATTTCTGCGATACCCTGTGGCCTGACTTCACCCGCGCAGAGCTGGACAAGGCCATCATCGCATATCAGAAGCGGGACCGCCGATTCGGCGGCGTGAAGTGAGGAGATATCCATGAAACAGAGAATTTTGGTGGCTGTGGTGGGAGTACCGGCCCTGCTGGCCGTGCTGTGCGCCGCGCCGGACTGGGCTACGCTGGCCCTGCTCATGGGACTGTGCATCATCGCCAGCCATGAGCTGTTGGCGGCGGTGCTGCCGCCGGAAAAGACACGGCGCTGGTGGGGCCTTGCGGCCACGCTGGCGGTGTTCGTGGTGGCCAACGTGTATTTCAGTCATGAGCGCTTCGCCGGTACGGCAGCGGCGGGGCTGATGCCCTGGCTGGTGGCGGCGCTGGTGGTGGTGGTGTTTCTGTGCATGGTGCTGGAGTACGGCAAAAAAGAGGAGATGGATTTCACGGTGCTGTGCGCCATCCTGGTGGCCGGCGCGGCCATCCCGCTGGCTCTCAGCTGCCTGCTGCGGCTGCGGATGCTGGAGCACGGCGCGGGGCTGGTGCTGATCCCGCTGGTGGCGGCGTTCATGAGCGACACCATGGCCCTGTTCGGCGGCATGCTGTTCGGCAAGACGAAGCTGGCGCCGGTGGTGAGTCCCAAAAAGACCCGCGAGGGCGCGGTCAGCGGCCTTGTGGGCGGCATGGCGGGCATGGTGCTGTACCGCATCATCTTCTTCCTATGCACGGAGGTGCCGCTGCACATCGGCTGGTGCGTGCTGCTGGGTCTGGTGGGCGCGGTGCTGGGGCAGCTGGGCGATCTCAGCTTCTCCTGCGTCAAGCGGCAGTACGGCATCAAGGACTACGGACGGCTGCTGCCGGGGCACGGCGGCGTACTGGACCGGTTTGACAGCGTGATCTTTGCCGCGCCGGTGATCTGGATGATCGTGAACGCGGTGGCGCTGTATTGAGAAAGTACATTGAGGATATATCTATGACGAAAACCATATCCCTGCTGGGCGCCACGGGGTCTATCGGACGGCAGACGCTGGCCGTGGCGCAGGAGCTGGGACTTTCCGTGGCGGCGCTGACCGCCAACCGGCAGGTGGACCTGCTGGAGCAGCAGGCGCGGCAGTTCAGGCCGCGCCTTGCCGTGCTGTATGACCCTGCGGCGGCCAAGGAGCTGCGGGAACGCCTGCGGGGCACCGGCATCGAGGTGATGGAGGGGCCGGAGGGCCTTACCGCCGCGGCCACGCTGCCGGAGGCGGACACGGTGGTGACGGCGGTGATGGGCAGCGTGGGACTGGCGCCGACGCTGGCGGCCATCATGGAGAAAAAGCGCATCGCCCTGGCCAACAAGGAGACGCTGGTGTGCGCCGGTGAGCTGGTGATGTCTGCGGCCCGTGAGACGGGGGCGGAGATCGTGCCGGTGGACTCGGAACACAGCGCCATCTTCCAGTGTTTACAGGGCTGCCGCGACCGCGGCGAGGTGCGGCGGCTGCTGCTGACCTGCTCCGGCGGGCCGTTTTTCGGCCGGAGCTTCGATGAGCTGGAGTATGTGACGGCGGCGGACGCCCTGAAGCACCCCAACTGGACCATGGGGGCAAAAATCACCATTGACTCGGCTACCCTGATGAACAAGGGACTGGAGATCATCGAGGCCATGCGGCTGTACGACCTGCCGGTGGAGCAGGTGGAGGCGGTGATCCACCGCCAGAGCATCGTCCACTCGCTGGTGGAGTTCCACGACGGGGCCATGCTGGCCCAGCTGGGTACGCCGGATATGAAGCTGCCCATCCGGTACGCCATGACGTATCCCTATCGGGCGGAGACACCGGACAGGCGGCTGGATCTGCTGTCCTGCGGCGCACTGACGTTCAGCGCACCGGACATGGAGGCGTTCCCCTGCCTGCGCATCGCGCGGCAGTGCGCGGCGGCGGGCGGCACGGCCTGCGCCGTGATGAACGGCGCCAACGAGGCGGCGGTGCAGCGGTTTTTGCAGGGCGAGATCGGATTCAACGACATCCCGCGGCTGGTGGAGAAGGCACTGTCCAAGGTGTCCCTGATATATCGGCCGAGCCTTGCGGATATACTGGAGGCAGACAGAATGGCCCGTCAGGCCGTGCTGTAAGGCGCACAGCGCCATAAAGGAGTTGTGGGAATGGTATATATCTTAGCGGCCATACTGGTGTTCGGCGTGCTCATCGCCGTCCACGAGCTGGGGCATTTCATGGCGGCCAAGGCCTGCGGCGTGCGGGTCAACGAGTTTTCCATCGGCATGGGGCCCGCCCTGTGGAAGAAGCAGAAGGGGGAGACGCAGTACTCCCTGCGGCTGTTTCCGGTGGGCGGTTTCTGTGCCATGGAAGGCGAAGAGGAGGATTCCGATGATCCGACAGCCCTGAACAATCAGGGCTTCTGGGCCAAGCTGCTGATCTTCGCGGCAGGCGCGGCCATGAACTTCATTGCGGGACTGCTCATTATCCTGGTACTGTACGCCGATGCCCAGGCGTTCTACGTGCCGGTGGTGGCGGGCTTTGCCGACGGCTGCCCGCTGGAGAGCGCTGACGGCTTGCAGGAGGGCGACCGGCTGCTGCGCATTGACGGCGAGAAGGTGTACGTATACAGCGACATCAGCCTGCTGATGGGGCTGAACAAGACAGGCGCCTTCGACTTGCAGATAGAGCGGAACGGGGAGGTCATCACCCTCCGCGATTTCACCATGGAGCGGCGGGAGTACACCGACCAGAACGGCAAGGCCTACACGGGCTACGGTTTGTACTTCGGGGCGGAGGAGGCCACGCTGGGCAGGAAGCTGTCCTATTCGTGGAACAACGCCATGGACTTTGCGCGACTGGTGCGGCTGAGCTTACAGATGCTGGTGACCGGTCAGGCGGGGGTAAAGGATCTCAGCGGGCCGGTGGGCATCGTGTCCACCATGACCCAGGTGGGCGAACAGGCGGCCACCACCCGGGCGGCGGTGGAGAACATCGCCTATCTGGCGGCGCTGATCGCCGTGAACCTGGCGGTGATGAACCTGCTGCCCCTGCCGGCGCTGGATGGCGGCAAGATCTTCTTTCTGGTCATCAACGCCGTCAGCATGCAGCTGTTCAAAAAGCAAATACCGGCGAAATACGAGAACTACATCCACTTTGCGGGATTGATCCTGCTGCTGGCGCTGATGGCGGTCATCACGTTCAGCGATGTGTGGAAGCTGATACACTGAGAGGGGATACAATGAGCAGACAGATCATGGTGGGCGGTGTGGCCGTGGGCGGCGGCGCACCGGTGAGCATCCAGTCCATGTGCAACACCGCCACGGAGGACGTGGAGGCCACGGTGCAGCAGATCCTGCGTCTGGAGCAGGCGGGCTGCGAGATCATCCGCGTGGCGGTTCCCACGGAGGAGGCGGCCCGGGCCGTGCCGGCCATCAAGGCCCGCATCCACATCCCGCTGGTGGCGGACATCCATTTCGACTATAAGCTGGCGCTGCTGTGCGCGGAGGGCGGCATCGACAAGATCCGCATCAATCCGGGCAACATCGGAGCCAAAGAGCGGGTGCGGGCCGTGGCGGATGCCTGCCGCGAGCGGGGCATCCCCATCCGCATCGGCGTCAACGGCGGGTCACTGGAAAAAGATCTGCTGGTCAAGTACGGCGGCGTGACGGCGCAGGCGCTGGTGGACAGCGCCATGGGGCATGTCCGGCTGCTGAATGACTGTGGCTTCAACGACATCTGCATCTCCGTGAAGTGCTCCCGCGTGCCGGTGAATATGGCAGCGTATCGGATGCTCCATGAGCAGACGGACTACCCGCTGCACCTGGGCGTCACGGAGGCGGGCACACCGGAGATGGGCGTGCTGAAATCCGCCATCGGCATCGGCGGCCTGCTGTGCATGGGCGTGGGCGACACCCTGCGGGTGAGCCTGACAGCGGACCCGGTGGAGGAGGTCATCGCCGCCAAGCGTATTTTGCAGGCGGCAGGCATCCGCCGCAGCGGCCCGGACCTCATCTCCTGTCCCACCTGTGGCCGGACGAAGTACGATATGATCCCCATCGCGCGGGAGGTGGAGCGGCGGCTGAAGGACTGTGCCAAGCCCATCACCGTGGCGGTGATGGGGTGCGTGGTCAACGGGCCGGGCGAGGCGTCCGGCGCGGATGTGGGCATCGCCGGAGGAAAGGGCGAGGGCCTGCTGTTCGCCAAGGGGAAGATTTTGCGGAAGGTGCCGCAGGAGCAGCTGGTGGACGCGCTGTTTCAGGAGATCGACAAACTGTAAGGTGAGAAAATGGCGGAAAGATTACCGTTTTTTACATTATTTGAGAGCTTTCAGGCACCGCGGCAGCTGCGGCTGCTGCTGCACGACGCCTACGTCACCGGCGGCGCGCTGGATCGGGAGGCCCGTACCATCGAGGTGCAGGCCGTCAGCAGCGAAACAGTGCCGGAGGCGGCGGTGACATCGCTGGAGCACATGCTGGCCCAGCAGTACGACCTGCGGCGGGTACAGCTGCGGTTCAGCGCGCCGGCTGCTGCCGGAAAGAGCGGCAGCGACCTGCTCTACGGCAAGGAGATCAAGGGCCGCGTGGTGCCGGTGGGGGAGCTGAACCTGAAGATGGGCTCCGCTGTGGTGGAGGGCCGCGTGTTCGGTATGGAGTGCTATGAGACACGGCGGCCAGGTCAGTGGTGCATGAACTTCGACATGACCGATGAGCACGGTTCCGTCTCCGTGCGGAAGTATATGGACGAGAAGGAGGCCAGGGTACTGGGCGGCGCTGTCAGCGACGGCATGTGGCTGCGGGTGCAGGGCAAGCTGGCGCTGAGCTTCGACGGCAAGGACGTACAGCTCCAGCCGGTGAGCATCATGCGCATCCAGCATCAGGGCCGGAAGGATACCGCGCCGGAGAAGCGGGTGGAGCTGCACCTGCATACCCAGATGAGCACCATGGACGCCATCACCGATGTGGGCAAGGTGGTGGCGCAGGCGGCATCGTGGGGACACCCTGCCATCGCCATCACGGATCATGGCACAGTGCAGGCATTCCCCAAGGCCCGGGACGCCGGCAAGAAGGGAAAGATCAAGATCCTCTACGGTGTGGAGGGCTATTTTGTCAACAATCTGGACGACCGCATCGCCGTACACGGTGAGCAGGATCAGGATTTCGCCGACGAGATCGTGTGCTTCGACATCGAGACCACGGGCCTGAAGGTGCGGCGGGAGGCCATCACCGAGATCGGTGCGGTGGTGCTGAAGAACGGGGAGATCACGGAGCGGTTTCAGACCTTCGTGAACCCCAACCGGCGGCTGACGCCGGAGATCATCGGCCTTACCGGCATCACCGACGCCATGCTGGCCGACGCACCCCAGCTGAAGGAGGCACTGACGGCGTTTTTGCAGTTCGTGAACGGGAGACCGCTGGCGGCCCACAACGCGGAGTTCGACATCAGCTTCATCCGCGAGGGGTGCCGGAAGGTGGGGCTGGAGTTCGACCCCACCTACGTAGACTCCCTTATCCTGGCGCAGAACCTGCTGCCGGAGCTGCACAAGTACAAGCTGGACATCGTGGCGGAGCATCTGGACCTGCCCGCCTTCAACCACCACCGTGCCTCCGATGACGCGGCCATGGTGGGGTATATGCTCATCCCGTTTTTTGAGAAAATGCGCAGGGAGATGGGCATCCACCGGCTCCAGCAGATCAACGGGGAGATGCTGAAGCTGCGGCCGGAGGGCGGAAAGAGCAACCGCCACCCCAAGCACATCATCATTCTGGCCAAGAACAAGCTGGGTCTGAAGCACCTGTACCAGCTGATCTCGGCGTCCAATCTGAAATATTTCAAGCGCGTGCCCATCATTCCCAAGACGGAGCTGGCGGCCCATCGGGAGGGGCTCATCATCGGCTCGGCCTGCGAGGCGGGCGAGCTGTTCCGCGCCGTGGCTGACGGCAGCAAGGACTGGGCGGAGCTGAAGCGCATCGCGTCGTTCTACGACTATCTGGAGATCCAGCCCATCTGCAACAACATGTTCATGCTTCGCAAGGGGGATGTCCAGTCGGAGGAGGAGCTGCGGGATTTCAACCGCACCATCGTCCGGCTGGGGCAGGAGCTGGGCAAGCCGGTGTGCGCCACCGGCGATGTGCATTTTCAGGAGCCGGAGGATGAGGTGTACCGCCACATCCTGCTGGCCAGCAAGAAGTTCCCCGATGCCGATGCACCGCTGCCCATCTACTTCAAGACAACAGACGAGATGCTGAAGGAGTTCGCGTACCTGGGGACAGAGACGGCCCACAAGGTAGTCATCGACGACCCGCGGCACATTGCCGACTGCATCGAGGATATCGAGCTGCTGCCACCGGGGCAGCTGTTCCCGCCGCGCCTGGAAAACTCCGAGCAGGAGCTGCACGACATGGTGTGGGACAAGTGCCATGAGCTGTACGGGGAGGAGCCGCCGCAGCTCATCGTGGACCGTCTGGACGTGGAGCTGAAAAGCATCCTGGGCAAGTACGATGTGGTGTATATGTCCGCCCAGAAGCTGGTGCAGCGCAGTCTGGAGAACGGCTATCTGGTGGGCTCGCGAGGCTCCGTGGGCTCCAGTCTGGTGGCGTACATGTCGGGCATCACGGAGGTGAACTCCCTGCCTCCCCACTACCGCTGCCCCAAGTGCAAAAATACGGAGTTCATCACAGACGGCAGCTACGGCTGCGGCGCGGACATGCCGGACAAGATATGCCCTGTGTGCGGGGAAAAGTACGTCAAGGACGGCTTTGACATCCCCTTTGAGACGTTCCTGGGCTACGGCGGCGGCAAGGTGCCGGATATCGACCTGAACTTCTCCGGCGAATATCAGGCCCGCGCTCACCAGCACGCTATCGAGATGTTCGGAAAGACCCAGGTGTTCCGCGCCGGCACCATCGGTACGCTGGCGGAAAAGACCGCCTTCGGCATGGTGAAAAAGTATCTGGAGGAGCGGGGACAGACGGCCTCCAACGCCGAGATGAACCGGCTGACCCAGGGCTGCGTGGGCGTGCGGCGCACCACCGGCCAGCACCCGGGCGGCCTGGTGGTGGTGCCGGACGACATGGACGTGGAGGATTTCACCGCTGTGCAGCACCCCGCCGACGATGCGGAGAGCGATACCATCACCACCCATTTTGAATACCACTGCATGGAGGATAACCTGCTGAAGCTGGACATGCTGGGACACGATGATCCCACCATGATCCGGATGCTGGAGGATCTCACCGGCGTCAACGCACGGGCTATCCCGTTGGACGACCCCGATACCATGAGCATCTTCACGTCCTCCAGGGTGCTGGGCTTCGAGAATGACGAGATCCTCGGCCCCACCGGCGCCGTGGCCATCCCCGAGTTCAACACCCGCTTCACCCGCGGCATGCTGATGGACACCCAGCCCAGGGATTTCAACACGCTGGTGCGTCTGTCCGGCTTCTCCCACGGCACCGACGTGTGGCTGGGCAACGCCAGGGAACTGATCGTCAGCGGCACCGCCTCCGTTCTGGAGACGGTGGGCTGCCGCGACGACATTATGCTGTACCTCATCTCCATGGGGCTGGACCCCAAGATGTCCTTCAAGATCATGGAAGCCGTCCGTAAAGGCAAGGTGAAGAAGGGCGGCTTTCAGGAGGGATGGGAGGAGGCCATGCGGGACCATCAGGTGCCGGACTGGTACATCGAATCCCTGGCCAAGATCGGCTATCTGTTCCCCAAGGCCCACGCCGTGGCCTACGTGATGATGGCGTTCCGCATCGCATGGTTCAAGGTGCATAGGCCGCTGGCGTTCTACGCCACATTCTTCTCCATCCGCGCCAAGGCGTTTGACGCCGAGTACTGCTGCGCCGGTCTGGACGCGGTGAAGCAGAAGATCAAGGAGATCGAAAACAACAAGGACGCCACCGATGTGGAGCAGAACCTGATGGTGACGCTGGAGGTGTGCTACGAGTTCTATCTGCGGGGCTTCCACTTTGATACCATCGACATCTACAAGTCCGACGCCACCCGCTTTGTGGTGACGGAGAACGGCCTGCTGCCTCCCTTCGTGACGGTACACGGCCTGGGCGAGTCGGCGGCGCTGGACACGGTGGAAAAACGGAAAGGCAAGACCTTTATCTCCGTGGAGGAGTTCGCCAATACGTGCAGCAAGCTGAGTAAGACCCACATCGAGCAGCTCAAGTCCCTGGGCGCGTTCGCCGGAATGGCGGACACCAGCCAGGTCAGCCTGTTCTGAGAAGTTGTGCCGGTATCGGTGCATTTTTCGTGAAATTTGGCATAATGACGAAAAACGGGACTTGACAATCGGCAAAAAAGCGATAAAATAGGGTGTAATATCGACATATGCGATGAGGGAAAAAAGACGAGGCAGGCCCGCCGAAAGAGAGCCGGCGGCTGGTGTGAGCCGGTGGGGGCGCTTCGTTGTACTGGCTCCGGAGCTTTCCGCCTGAACAGGGCGGGACGGCGGCGCACCGTTACCGGCGCGGCCCCTTGCAAGAGGGGGACTGAGCGCCGCACAGGCAACTGGCGGCGGGATCAGGGTGGTAACACGTGACATGCGTCCCTGACTGCGAAAGCAGTCAGGGACGTTTTTTTATCAGCAGTTAACAAAATTCAGATACAAGGAGAAGCGACATGTATTACGATTTTGCGGCCATTGAAAAGAAATGGCAGGCCAATTGGGAAAAAACCAAGCCCTATGCCGCCGTCACCGGCGACAAGCGACCCAAGTTCTACGGACTCATCGAGTTCCCCTATCCCTCCGGTCAGGGCCTGCATGTGGGCCATCCCCGCCCCTTCACGGCCATGGACATCGTCACCCGCAAAAAGCGGATGGAGGGCTACAACGTGCTGTTCCCCATTGGCTTCGACGCCTTCGGCCTGCCCACGGAGAACTACGCCATCAAGAACCATATCCATCCGGCTGTGGTGACCAAAAACAATATCGCAAATTTCACCAGCCAGCTGAAGATGCTGGGCTACGGCTTTGACTGGGACCGCTGCGTGGACACCACCGACCCCGACTACTACAAGTGGACCCAGTGGATATTCCTGCAGATGTTCAAGCATGGTCTGGCCTATAAGACCACCATGCCTGTGAACTGGTGCACCAGCTGCAAGTGCGTGCTGGCCAACGAGGAAGTGGTCAACGGCGTGTGTGAGCGCTGCGGCAGCGATGTCATCCGCAAGGAAAAGAGCCAGTGGATGCTGAAGATCACCGCCTACGCCCAGCGTCTCATCGACGATCTGGAGGACGTGGACTTCATCGAGCGCGTGAAGATCCAGCAGCGCAACTGGATCGGCCGCTCCACCGGCGCCGAGGTGACGTTCCAGACCAACGTGGGCGACGAGGTGACGGTGTACACCACCCGTGCCGACACCCTGTTCGGTACGACTTACATGGTCATCTCTCCTGAGCACCCCATGCTGAAGAAGTGGCAGCCCCTGATCAAGAACTGGGACGCCGTGGAGGCGTATCAGGAGGAGGCGGCTCACAAGTCCGACTTTGAGCGCGGCGAGCTGAATAAGGAAAAGACCGGCGTGCGGCTGGAGGGTATTGAGGTCATGAACCCCGTGACCCATCAGGCCCTGCCCATGTTCGTGTCCGACTACGTCCTCATGGGCTACGGCACCGGTATCGTTATGGGCGTGCCCGGTCACGACCAGCGCGACTGGGAATTCGCCAAGAAGTTCGGTCTGCCCATCATCGAGGTGGTCAAGGGCGGCGATGTCACCAAGGAGGCCTTTGTGGCCAAGGACGACAGCGCCATCATGGTCAACTCCGGCTTCCTCAACGGCATGACCGTGAAGGAGGCCATCCCCGCCATGAAGAAGTACGTGGTGGAGCAGGGCTTCGGCAAGGAGAAGGTCAATTACAAGCTGCGTGACTGGGTGTTCTCCCGCCAGCGCTACTGGGGCGAGCCTATCCCCCTGGTGAACTGCGAGAAGTGCGGCTGGGTGGCCCTGCCGGAGGAGCAGCTGCCGCTGGTACTGCCTCAGGTGGAGAGCTACGAGCCCACGGATGACGGCGAGAGTCCCCTGAGCAAGATGACCGACTGGGTCAACACCACCTGCCCCTGCTGCGGCGGTCCCGCCAAGCGCGAGACGGATACCATGCCCCAGTGGGCCGGCTCCAGCTGGTACTTCCTGCGGTATATGGACCCCCACAACGACAAGGCTCTGGCCAGCAAGGAAGCACTGGACTACTGGTCCCCTGTGGACTGGTACAACGGCGGCATGGAGCACACCACGCTGCACCTGCTGTACTCCCGCTTCTGGCATAAGTTCCTGTACGACATCGGCGTGGTGCCCACCAAGGAGCCCTACGCCAAGCGCACCAGCCACGGCATGATCCTGGGCGAGGGCGGTGAGAAGATGTCCAAGTCCCGCGGCAACGTGGTGAACCCCAACGACATCGTGGCGCAGTACGGCGCGGACACCATGCGCCTGCACATCATGTTCATCGGCGACTTCGAGAAGGCCGTCACCTGGAGCAACGAGGCCGTCAAGGGCTCCAAGCGCTTCCTGGACCGCTGCTTCAACCTGCAGGACATTGCCACCGCCGAGGAGACCATCTCCGCCAAGAACGAGTCCATCGTTCACAAGACCATCAAGAAGGTGACGCAGGACATCGATGAGCTGAAGATGAACACCGCCATCGCCGCCATGATGACCATGGTCAACGAGCTCTACGCCAACGGCTGCTCCAAGGGCGATGTGGAGATGCTGTGCCTGCTGCTGAGCCCCTTCGCCCCCCATATGGTGGAGGAGATGTGGGAGAACATGGGTTTTGCCGCCAAGTACGGCAAGATGGCCATGCAGATGCCCTGGCCCGCCCATGACGAGGCCAAGACCGTGGATTCCCACGTGGAGATGGCCGTGCAGGTCAACGGCAAGCTGAAGGGAACCGTCACTGTCCCCATGGACAGCGATGAGGCCGCCGTGGTGGCCGCCGCCATGGACACCGATAAGGTGAAGAAGGCCGTGGAGGGCATGTCTGTGGTCAAGACCATTCATGTCAAGAACAAGCTGGTGAACCTGATCGTCAAGCCTGCCAAGTAAAAATGCACTTTTTGCGGAAAACTGCTTGACAAGGCGGCGTTTCACCGGTATAATACACCCGTTAGTCATGCGAATGGCTCTTAAAGAGCACCCAGGATCGAGCCGGGTGCATCGGAGGGAGGGAAATATAGATGTCTGAAGTTCACGTCAAGGAAGGCGAGTCCCTGGACAGCGCTCTGAAGCGTTTCAAGAGAAGCTGCGCCAAGGCAGGCGTTCTGGCCGAGGTGCGTAAGAGAGAGTGCTATGAAAGCCCCAGTGTCAAGCGCCGCAAGAAGTCCGAGGCCGCGCGCAAGAACCGCAATAAGCGTTATTATTGATCCTGAAAGAGCCCGAGGGTGATTCCCTCGGGCTCTTATCCTTTGCCCAGCAGCCGCGGCAGCGCCTCCATCGCTTCCGGCAGGGCCAGAAAGCCGGCAGGGATGCCCAACTCCGTGCCCAGCGCTATCTTGCGGTGCAGGGTGTCGGCATCGTCGAACAGTACGAAGTGGGTCATGCCGCTCTGTTCGTAGGTGAAGTAGCGGGCGCACAGCTCCGGCGAGAAGAATACGGTGCGGCGGCCCCGCAGCACTGTCAGCTGCTGCGGTGTCAGGGCCGTACCGGTGCCGTAGGGCGCGGGGAGGGAGAAATCCATCCGCACGCAGGCCAGATCCAGTGCCAGACGCCGGGCCTCGAAGCGGCGGCAGGCGTCCCTCAGCCGCTGGCGCAGCGTCCCGCCGGACAGGGCGGTGCTCACCACCATGCGGGCGTCGGGGACCATATGTCCGCAGGGCTCCGCAACGTACAGGGCGCGGCCATACCGGCGGCACAGCTCCGCCAGGGCGGACAGCGCCGCGGAAGGCAGCTGCGGCTCTATGACCACGCCGGTATAGCGGCGGCGCAGGCACTCCCATAGGATGTCCCGGGCCAGCGTGTCCGGCTGCGGTACAGCGGGGTTTTCCGGCCCTGTCAGCAGCAGGAGCCCGCCCTGCACGTGGGCGGGCAGCGTCAGTGATGTCAGGCGGCTCTCCTCCACGCCATAGGCGGCGTGCAGGAGCGGCAGGCCCCAGCGGGCCGCGTTACCCAGACAGCACGGTGCAGCGGCCAGATACAGCTGCATGCGGAACACCCCCTTGTATTTCCGACGGACGGATGGTACACTATATGTATGAGAGGAGGCGGCAGCCTATGCGATTTTCCCTGCGGCCGGATCGGGTATTCGACGGCTACGAGCAGATAGAGGGGCAGGAGCTGACCCGACGGGGCATCCGGCTGCTGCTGTGCGACCTGGACTACACCCTGGCGCCCAAGTCCCAGCGGGAGCCGGACGAGACGGTGCGCCGCTGGATCGGCCAGATGCGTCAGGCGGGGGTAGAGGTGATGATCCTGTCTAACAACCGCAGTCCTGCCAGAGTGGAGCAGTTCTGCCGCGAGCTGGGCATCACCTACGAGGGACACGCCAAAAAGCCACGAACCGTAGGGTTCCGTAGGGCCATGGCCCGCTGCGGCGTGACGCCCAAGGAGACGGCCATGCTGGGCGATAAGCTGCTGACGGACATGCTGGGAGCCAACCGCAGCGGCATACTGGCGCTGATGGTGGAGCCCCGCGGCGGCGCGAAAGGCGCGTGGAACAAGGTGCTCCACGCCTTACAGCGGCCGTGGAAGGCGGCGGCGCGGGAAAAATAGGAGGAGAAGGCAACTTTTTTCACCGGAAACCCTTGCCAAACAGGTACTTATCATGTAGAATATACGAGGCCAAATTTCGGCCGGTATCATTTACTCGAGGGAATCGTGATGTTCCCTCATCAATATGGGAGGAATATCAATATGGCAACTATTACCGCCGGTGATTTCAGAAACGGCAAGACCTTTGAGATGGACGGCAAGGTCATGCAGGTCGTGGAGTTCCAGCACGTCAAGCCCGGCAAGGGCGCGGCCTTCGTGCGTACCAAGATGCGCAACGTGGTGACCGGTGCTGTGACTGAGACCTCTTTCAACCCCACCGCCAAGTTCGAGGAGGCCTTTGTGGATCGCCGCGACATGGAGTACAGCTACAACGACGGCGACCTGTACTATTTCATGGACCAGGAGACCTATGACATGGTGCCCCTGAACAAGGAGCTGCTGGGTGATGCGTTCCGCTTCATCAAGGAGAACACCATGTGCAAGGTACTGAGCTATAAGGGCAACGTGTTCGGCCTGGAGTGCCCCAACTTCATGGATCTGGAGGTCACCGAGACCGAGCCCGGTCTGGCCGGCAACACCGCCACCAATACCCTGAAGCCCGCCACCGTGGAGACCGGCGCTGAGGTGAAGGTGCCCCTGTTCATCAACATCGGCGACAAGATCACCATCGACACCCGTACCGGCGAGTATATCGGCCGCACCAAGTAAATCAATCAACCAACCGACCGTACAGAAAGGAGCCGAACATGGAGATTTCTGAGAAGGTAGCATACCTGAAGGGTCTGGCCGAGGGCCTGAACCTGGATACCGAGAGCAAGGAAGGCAAGCTGATCGCCGCCATCATTGACGTGCTGGACGACATGGCGGAGAAGTTCGCCGACGTCGAGGACGAGCTGTGCGACGTGGAGGACGGTCTGGATGCTGTCAGCGACGACCTCAGCGATGTGGAGGAGACCCTGTACTTCGCGCTGGACGACGATGAGGACGAGGACGAGGATGAAGACGACGAGGAAGAGGAGTGCTTCATGACCAACTGCCCCGAGTGCGAGGAGGAGGTCTACTTCGATGAGTCCGTTCTGGAGGACGGCGAGGTCATCTGCCCCAATTGCGGCGCCAAGCTGGAGTTCGATCTCAGCGATCTGGCCAACGATGAGGACGAGGATCAGGAGTAATTCCAAAAACAAAAAAGAACCGCCGAGAGGCGGTTCTTTTTTTGCGCAAAACGGCTATTCCCAAATGCTGTACAGCTGTGTGACAAGCTGTCCCGTGACGTCCACATCGCAGAGCATATAGGGCTTTTCGCCGCCGAGATCTGTCAACAGCAGCTCGTTGATGCCGTCGCCGTCCACATCCTCCACGCGATAGTCCACGCGGCGTCCCGCGTCCGGCAGGAGCATCAGCACCTGCCGCTGCTCCGGCTGCTCCGGAATGGGAATAAAGAAGTAGGTGGCACCGTAGCCGTCAAGATGCGCTGAGAAGGTCTCCTCAAAGCCGAAAAGTGGCTTTTCCATGGACTGCGCCGGACTGCCGCCAAAGCCGCCTATGGCGGTCACCGTCAGATATTCCGGCAGTTCGTCACACCACGTGATCTCATTGGTACGGCGGTCGTATGCCATGTGATATTGGGGGTGTGACAGAATGGAGTTTACATAACGCCATCCGATTTGGAGGGTAGAAGTGTCCATGTCCGCCGGACAGCGCAGCTTCAGGAGATCCGAGGAAAGGCTGCCGGTATCCGTGACGTAGAGCCATGTGCCGTCCGCAGTATACTCTGCTTGCTGGATCAGGCCGCAAAGCTCCTCCGTATACCGGTAGGGGTTTGTCAGATCGAGATGGATGTGGCGGATGGCAAAAAGGGCGATGATGACCAGAAACGCTGCTGCCGCGGCGCTGACGCCGGTGAGCCATTGGCGGCGCTGCCGCTTCTGGTTGTTGTCCGCCATCTCCACCACGGCGCGCAGCGTCTCATTTTCCGCAGGGTACTTTTTTTCTTCCATAGCTTGCTCCTTTTCCTCTGCAGGCGCAGCGCACCGGAGGAGCGCGGCTGCCGTCAGACCCAAAGCCGTGGCCAACGGCTCCAGAAGCGTGACGTCGGGGTAGGAAAGTCCCGTTTCCCTTAATTAAAGATATTGTTGGGTAAAAAAGAAAGGTCAGTCGATTTTGCCAATGAAGCGGTAGTAGATTTCTACTTCCTGCTCACGGCTTCCGTCCTCGCCCTTGACAGCTTCGTGGACGGTTATTTT
>UQZR01000008.1 GCA_900545585.1 uncultured Eubacteriales bacterium | reverse complement strand
TGCAGTGCCCCACCATTCTGGACAACGGCTTCGGCGGCCACCGCATCGAGGGCATCGGCGACAAGCACATCCCCTGGATCCACAACGTGAAGAACACCGACATGGCCATCGCTATCGATGACGAGGACAGCCAGCGCCTGCTGCGCCTGTTCAACACTCCCGAGGGCCAGAAGTATATGAAGGACGAGCTGGGCATGTCCGATGAGGAAGTCCAGAAGATGACCTGGCTGGGCATCTCCGGCATCGCCAACGTGCTGTGCTGCATCAAGATGGCCAAGTACTACGAGCTTACCGAAAACGACGTGGTGGCCACCGTCCTCACCGACTCCGCCGTCATGTATGGCAGCCGCATCGAGGAGCTGAACCAGATGCACGGCGCCTACAACGCCCACGAGGCCGCTCTGGACCACAACCTGCACATGCTGGGCCTGAAGACCGACTCCATGCTGGAGCTGACCTACACCGAGCGCAAGCGCGTCCACAACCTGAAGTACTACACTTGGGTGGAGCAGCAGCAGATGGATGTGGAGGATCTGAACGCCCAGTGGTACGACACCAAGGGCACCTGGGACGCCGTCCACGCACAGGCCAAGGACCTGGACGAGCTCATCAACGAGTTCAACGAGGCCACCGGCCTGCTGAAGGCACTTTGATCTCTTAAAAGGGGAGCAGGCTCCCCCTTTAGATCCCCCACCGCCAGTCAGCGGACTGGCGAACGCGCCCACGGCGCTTGGGCCAATGTATTTTTTCGACGTACACGCCGCCGAAAAAATGAATTTGACCTGCTGACCACAAATCGCTTCAGGGCGGGGCCTTCGCCCCGCCCTGGGCTTTACACCAAATAAGGAGAGACGCCATGAGAAACGTAAAATACGGCAAGTGTGTCCGCTGCGGCAAGACCTACGACGCGGTGCCCGACCTCACCAATTGTGCGTGCGGCGGCATTCTGGACATCGTGTACGACTACGATTATATCAAGTCCGTGCTGACCAAGGAGAAGCTGGCCCGGCGCGACAACCGCTCCATGTGGCGCTACCGTGAGCTGCTGCCCGTGGAGGAGACCACCCCCGACACGCCCCTGCGCGTGGGCTGGAGCCCTCTGTACGAGGAACCGAAGCTGGCGGAAATGCTGGGCATCAAGCGCCTGTGGGTGAAGGACGACGGCCAGAACCCCACCGCCTCCCTGAAGGACCGCGCCAGCGCCATGGCCGTGGCCAAGGCCATGGAGGCCGGAGCTAAGACCATCGCCTGCTCCTCCACCGGCAACGCCGCCAGCTCTCTGGCCGGCAACGCCGCCGCTGCGGGCATCAAGACCTACATCTTTGTCCCCGAGCGCGCACCCAAGGGCAAGGTGGCTCAGCTGATGATCTTCGGCGCCAACGTCATCTCCGTCAAGGGTAACTATGAGGACACGTTCAAGATGTCCGCCGCCGCCATCGACAAGTACGGCTGGTATAACCGCAACGCCGCCATCAATCCCTACCTCAGCGAGGGCAAAAAGACAGTGGCGCTGGAGATCGCCGAGCAGCTGAACTGGGAGATGCCCGACTATCTGGCCATCTCCGTGGGTGACGGCTGCACCATTGCCGGCGTGTGGAAGGGCTTCAAGGATCTGTACGCCATCGGCTTTATCGACAAGCTGCCCCGCCTGATCTCCGCCCAGTCCCTGGGCTGCTACCCCATCAACCGCGCCATTCAGGAGGATAAGCCCTGGGAGCCTATGGAGGAAAACACCATCGCCGACTCCATCTCCGTGGGCGTGCCCCGCAACGCCGACAAGGCGCTGGCCGCCATCCGCGAGTCCAACGGCATCGCCGTCAACGTCTCCGACGAGGAGATCCTGGCGGCTCAGCGCCTGCTGGGCCGTACCTGCGGCGTGTTCGGCGAGCCTGCCGGCGTCACCGGCGCGGCGGCGCTGAAGAAGGCCTGCGAGGAGGGACTCATCCCCCACGACGCCACCGTGGTGTCCGTGGTCACCGGCAACGGTCTGAAGGATGTGGCCAACGCCATCAAGTCCGCCGGCGAGCCCATCCACATCGCGCCCGATCTGGACCTGATGGTGGAGGAGTTCAAAAAGCGCGGCGTCACCGTGGAGTAAAATGCGGTTTTTCATTGAAAACACCGATGAACCCGAAAAAGAGACGGCACAGCCGTCTCTTTTTTCTGAAAAATTTTCAGCCGCCGCCACATTTCGCCTTGACTTTTATGCCGCTATCGTGTAAGATATTCACTGTTGTAAAGGGTTATAACTTTACAGAAGGGGGAGATTCCCGTGAAAAACCAGACCTACCGCATGACCATGCTGTTCGATTTTTACGGCGACATCCTCACGGAGCGGCAGCGCGAGCTGTTCGATCTCTACTACAATGAGGATCTGTCGCTGGCGGAGATCGCCGAGAATTGCGGCATATCCCGTCAGGGCGTGCGAGATGTGATCGTCCGCGCCGAGGCCGCCATGAACGAGCTGGAGGACAAGACGGGCCTGCTCAAGCGCTTTATGCGCATGCAGGACAGCGTGGACGCCATCGTGGCCGCCGCCAATGAGATCAAGACCATCAACTACCGGCAGTATGAGAACCACCGGCTGGAGGAACTGGCCGACAGCATCATCGCCGGAGCCGGCGTATTGAAGGAGTAATACATGGCATTTGAGGGACTGAGTGAAAAACTGAATGCGACCTTCAAACGGCTGCGGGGTAAGGGCCGCCTGACGGAGGCGGATGTCCGCGAGGGCATGCGCGAGGTGCGCATGGCGCTGCTGGAGGCCGATGTCAGCTACAAGGTCGTCAAAGACTTTGTGGCGTCCGTCACCGAGAAGTGCGTGGGCGCGGACGTGCTGGACAGCCTGACCCCCGCTCAGCAGATCATCAAGATCGTCAACGAGGAGCTGACGGCGCTGATGGGCGGCACCAACGCCCGTCTCACCATGGCCTCCAAGGGCCCCACCGTGGTGATGATGGTGGGTCTTCAGGGCGCCGGTAAGACCACCAACGGCGCCAAGCTGGCGGGCCTGATGCGCCGCCAGTTCGGACGGCGTCCGCTGCTGGCAGCCTGCGATGTGTACCGTCCCGCCGCCATCACCCAGCTGCAGGTGGTGGGCAAGCAGCTGGATATTCCCGTGTTCGAGATGGGGCAGATCGACCCCGTGACCATCGCCAGGGAGGCCATCAAGTACGCGGCCGACCACGGCAACGATATGGTGTTTCTGGATACCGCCGGCCGTCTCCACATCGATGAGGCGCTGATGGACGAGCTGAAGGCTGTCAAGGCCGAGGTAAAGCCCAGCGAGATATTGCTGGTGGTGGACGCCATGACCGGCCAGGACGCGGTCAACGCCGCCAAGGCGTTTGACGAAGCTCTGGGCATCGACGGCGTGCTGCTGACCAAGCTGGACGGCGATGCCCGCGGCGGCGCGGCCCTCTCTATCCGGGCGGCCACCGGTAAGCCCATCAAGTTCGTGGGCACCGGCGAAAAGCTGGACATGATCGAGCCGTTCCACCCCGACCGCATGGCCTCCCGCATTCTGGGCATGGGCGACATGCTCACCTTCATCGAGAAGGCGGAGCAGCAGTACGATGAGAAGCAGGCCAGAAAGCTGGAGGAGAAGCTGCGGAAGAACCGCCTGACCCTCAGCGACTATCTGGATCAGCTGGAGCAGCTGCAGAATATGGGCGACCTGAGCCAGATCGCCGACATGCTGCCCGCCGGTATGGCCAAGGGCTTTGATGCCAGCCAGATCGACGAGAAGCAGATGGCCCACAACAAGGCCATCATTCGATCCATGACCCCGCAGGAGCGGGAGAATCCCCAGATCCTCAACGCCAGCCGCAAAAAGCGCATCGCTGCCGGCTGCGGCTTGGAGGTGGTGGATGTCAACCGTCTGCTGAAGTCCTTCGAGATGCTGCAGCAGATGACCAAGGCCATGACCAAGGGCAAGCTCCGGGGCTTGGGCGGCATGATGGGCGGTATGCCCAACATGAACCGGATGCACGGCTTCGGCCGGAAGAAGCGGCTCAAATAAGTGTGTAAGTGCAGAAGCATTTAACAAATAAACCGTACAAAAAATACATGGAGGAAAAAAACTATGGTCAAGATTCGTCTGAGAAGAATGGGCGCCAAGAAGGCACCTTATTACCGCGTGGTCGTCGCTGATTCCCGTTATCCCCGTGACGGCCGTTTCATTGAGGAGATCGGCACCTACAATCCCTGTGTCTCTCCCGCCCAGATCACCATCGATGCTGACCGCGCCCGCGAGTGGATCAAGACTGGCGCTCAGCCCACTGAGACCGTTCGTGCTCTGCTGAAGAAAGTCGACGTTCTGTAAGCCGGGGGCAAAACCATGAAGGATTTGCTGCTGTATATCGCCAGAAGCCTTGTGGAGCATCCCGAGCAGGTGTCCGTCACCGAGGTCGAGGAGGGCGATGAGCTGACGCTGCAGCTGCGTGTGGCCCCTGAGGACATGGGTAAGGTCATCGGCCGTCAGGGCCGCATCGCCAAGGAGATCCGCACTGTGGTGCGTTCCTATGCCCAGCGCACCGGCGCCAAGGTTTCGGTGGATATCGTTGATTGACGAAAAGGAGCTCCCGCCGCAGGCGGGAGTTCCTTTTTTCCTCCACAGGCGGGCGCTCCGTTTTGCCGCTTTTCTTTTGGCTGGCGTTGGTGTATAATACCATACTGTATACGCAGAAGAAACACTTAGGAGGTCCCATCATGTATGAAAATCGTCGGGAGATCATGCAGGACGTGTTCCTGACCTATCTGCCCGCCCGGAAATTCAAGACCAGCCGCCTGACAGTGAACCTGATCGCCGGACTGGACCGCGCGTCCGCATCGGCCAACGCACTGCTGCCGGCGGTGCTGAGCCGCGGGACGGCCCGCTATCCGGACATGGAGCAGCTGTCCGCAGCCATGGACACGCTGTACGGCGCCACGGTGGACAGCATTGTCCGCAAGAAGGGAGAGCGCCAGTGCATCGGCTTTGCCGCCTCCTTCATCGACGATGCCTTCACGCCTCACGGCGAAAAGCTGCTGGAGCCGGTGGCGGCGCTGACGGGGGAGATGCTGCTGGACCCTGTCACCACGGAGGGCCATTTTCTGCCGGACTACGTGGCCGGTGAGAAGGCCAACCTCATTGACGCCATCCGCTCTCTGCGCAACGACAAGCGTGACTGGGCGGACATCCGGCTCATGCAGGAGATGTGCGCCGGCGAGCCGTACAGCATCCTGCGTCTGGGCGACGAGGAGACGGCGGAGCGCATCGATGCCCGGAGCCTGTATCTTCACAGCCGGACGCTGCTGGCCTCCAGCCGCGTGGAGGTGCTCTACTGCGGCAGCGCGGAGCGGCAGCGCGTGGAGGACGCGGTACTGGCGGCCCTGCGGCATCTGCCCCGGGGACAGGTGCCGCCGCTGCCGCCCATCCGGCGCTTCGACCCGCGGCCCCAGCCCCGCGTCCTCTCCGAGGAGATGGACGTGAACCAGGGCAAGCTGGGCTTGGGCTATCGCTGCGCCACGGAGGACACCCCCGCCATGATCCTGGCCAATCTGATCTTCGGCGGCACCAGCAATTCCAAGCTGTTCATGAACGTGCGGGAGCGCCTGTCCCTGTGCTACTACGCCTCCAGCAGCTACGCCCGCAGCAAGGGCATCATGACCGTCTCCAGCGGCGTGGAGCAGAAGGACTATGACCGCGCCGTGGAGGAGATCACCCGCCAGCTCACCGCCGTGCAGAACGGCGACTGGGAGGACTGGGAACAGCAGGGGGCCCTGCAGGCCATGCTCAGCTCTCTCACGTCCCTGCCCGACTCCCAGAGCGCGCTGGAGAACTACTATCTGGGCCAGATCGCCACGGACTGTGACGAGACGCCGGAGCAGCTGGCCCGGGCGCTGCGGGAGGTCACAAAGGAACGCATCATGGCGGCGGCACAGTCCGCCCGGCTGGATACCGTATACTTCCTGCACGGAAAGGAGGAGGCGTGACATGGCACATTCCGAAAAGACGGTCTACCCCCGCATTGGCGAGGAGGTCATCTGGACTACGCTGGACAACGGTCTGCCGGTGTGCGTCGTCCCCAAGAAGGACTATCTCCGCAAGTACGCACTGTTTGCCACCCGCTACGGCGGCATGGACATGCGCTTTCAGCTGAACGGCCAATGGCTGGATACCCCCGCCGGTATCGCCCACTATCTGGAGCACAAGATGTTCGACACCCGGGAGGGCAACGCCCTCCAGGAGCTGGCGAAAAACGGCGCGGAGCCCAATGCCTTCACCTCCAACGCCATCACCTGTTACTATTTTGACTCCACGGAGAAGTTCTACGAGAATCTGGAGATTTTGCTGTCCTTTGTATCCGTGCCTTACTTCACCGACGAGAGTGTGGAGAAGGAGCAGGGCATTATCGCCCAGGAGATCAACATGATCGAGGACAATCCGGAGTGGCAGGTCTATAAGCGCCTGATGCAGGCGCTGTACCACACCAGCCCCGCCCGCACCTCAGTGGCCGGCTCGGTGGAGAGCATTCGCCAGATCACGGCCCAGACCCTGTACGACTGCCACAGAGCGTTCTACACGCCGGCCAACATGTGCCTGGTGGTAGTGGGCGACGTGGATGCCGATAAGGTGCTGGCGGCGGCGGAGCGCATCCTGCCCAAAACCAGCGGCCCCGACATCCCCCGGGATCACGGTCCTGCGGAGGATCTGACGGCGGCGCAGCCGGAGACCGCGTGCGCCATGGAGGTAGCTATGCCCACGTTCCTGCTGGGCTTCAAGTGCGCACCCCAGCCGGAGGGGCCGGAGCAGATGCGGGCCACCGCCGTGGGCGAGTTGGCCTGCGACCTGATGATGGGCGAGTCCAGCCCACTGTATGTGCGGCTTTACAGCCAGGGCCTTATCAACGGCTCCTTCGGCGCCAGCTACGACATCCTGCCCGGCGCGGCCTACGTCTACGCCGGCGGCGACAGCAAGGACCCTCGCGCCGTGGCCCGGGCCATCCTGTCGGAGGCGAAGCGTCTGACGGAGGAGGGACTGGACGAGGCGTACTACCGCCGTATCGTCAACGCCAACTTCGGCGCGGCCCTGAAGGCCCTGAACTCCTTCGAGTCCATCGCCGTGTCCATGGCGGAGGGCTGTTTTCACCATTACGATCCCTACCGCTTCCCCGAGGTCTACGACAGCATCACCCAGCAGGACGTGCTGGATTTCATCCGTGAAAACTTTGTGGAGAGCCATATGGCCCTCTCCGTGATTCACCCGAAGGAGGGATAATTCTTGCGCATTATGACTGACAGTCCCATTCGTTTCCCGGGACTTTTCGGTGACTGGGAGTTCACCGCCTCCAGCACCGCCTTCCACGTCGGCGGCAAAGCCATCTACTGGTACGGCATCCTCATTGCCCTGGGCGTGGTGCTGGCCCTGTGGTTCTGCATGACCCAGAAGGAGAAGTATGGCATCACCGAGGATGACCTGCTGGACGCAGTGCTGTGGGGCGTGCCGCTGTCCGTAGTGGGCGCGCGGGTGTACTACGTCATCTTCTATCTGGATCTGTTCAAAAAATCCGACGGCTCCTTTGACTGGGGCAGCGCCGTAGCTATCTGGGACGGCGGTCTGGCCATTTACGGCGCGGTGATCGCCGCCATTCTGGTGGGCGTGGTGCTGTGCAGGAAGAAGGGGATGAAGCTGGGTGCCCTGACGGATCTGGTGGTCATGGGCTTCCTGATCGGACAGACCGTGGGCCGCTGGGGCAACTTCATGAACCGCGAGGCATTCGGTACTGAGACCACCCTGCCCTGGCGCATGGAGCTGACCACGGTGCTGGGCAAGACCGTCGACGTACACCCCACTTTCCTCTATGAGAGCCTGTGGAACGTGGTGGGTCTGCTGCTGATCGTGTTCGTCGTATCCAAGGCCCGCCGCTTTGACGGCGAGAACACCTGGTTCTACTTCCTGTGGTACGGCATTGGCCGCTTCTGGATCGAGGGCCTGCGCACCGACAGCCTGTACCTGTTTGACTGGACCATCGGCGATCAGCCCATCCGCGTCAGCCAGGCCCTGAGTCTGGTGATGGTGCTGGTGTCGGCGTTCATGCTGTTCTACAACATCAAGCTCCGTCCCCACAAGCGGGAGGAGCTGTATGTCAACATTGTGGCCGCCCGCAAAGCGGCGGCTGCCGCCGATTCTGAAGCGGATACCGTTGAAGCGCCTGCCCCGGCGGCTGCTGAGCCGCCTGTCGCCCCCATAACAGATGCCGGGCGGACAGAGACTGTTTCGGAGCCGACCACCGCTGCTTCTGACGCTCCCAAAGCACCTGCCGCTCCCGAGACGCCTGCGGAGCCGCAGGACCCCGCCGAGTAAACACGCGAATAAAGAAGGCCCCCGACACACGGTCGGGGGCCTTCTTTGTCATTTTGTTATGTACCCGATGCTCAGAACCGGCGTGCACCGGCGTAGTGGCTGTCGTAGTAACCGCTGGTCAGGGACGACACGCACACGCAGTAACCGTTGCTGCTGGAGGAGGACGCGTGGATAAACTGCCCATCTCCCACATAGATACCCACGTGGGACGCGGCGTAGCCGTAGTCGGAGAAGAACACCAGATCGCCCGGCTGCAGGTCGCTGCGGCTCACGGAGGTGCCGTAGTTCAGCTGCGGCGTAGCGCCGTGGGGCAGGGAGATGCCCAGCTGACTGTACACATACATGGTAAAGCCGGAGCAGTCGAAGCCGCTGGGGGACGCGCCGCCGTACACATAGGGCACGCCCAGATACTGATAGGCGATGCTGACAGCGGAGCTGCCGGAGCCGCTGGACGGTACACTGCTGGAATCGTCAGCCGTGCTGTCGTTGGCACTGTTGTCATCAGCTGCGGCATCGTCCGTGGTGGTATCCGCGGGCAGGGAATCGCCCATCGTCACATACTGCTGTGCCACATAGCCGGTGGTGTCGTTGCAGGACACGGCGTACCAGCCATCGCTCTGGGCCAGCACCGTGACAGCGGTGCCCTTGGACAGGGTGGCCAGAATAGAGCTGGACGTGCTGCTCTCACTGCGCAGCCGCACATCCGCAGCGTTGATGACGCCGCTGCCCAGCGTCTTGCCGGAGGTTTTCAGCGCCGTCAGCTGGGCGGCCTTGGCCTTGGCGGCTGCCTCTGCTTTGGCCTTGGCTTCTGCCTCCGCCTTGGCCTGCTCCTCGGCGGCCTTGCGCTCGGTGGTGGCGATGGCGGCCTCCACAGCGTCAGGCGTGGCCGGCGTCACGGCGGCGCACAGCGCCGCACCGGAGGTCAGAGCCGGACCCTGCGCACTCTCCAGCTTGGCGGAGGCGGAGGGCAGGGAGATGGTGGTGCTCATGGGGATGGCGTGGGCCACAGGCACCACGGAATTCTTGAAACGTCCGGTGAGGACGGCGGCGCCGGTGAAGGCCGACACCGTCAGTACAGCGGCCAGTGCCGCGATCAGGACCCGCTTCATAGGCTCACAGCTTTCCGGACAGCGCCCGCTCCAGCCAGATGCTGCCCACATCCATGGCGGCGTAGAGACTGTCCTTCTCGGACTTCTTCACCACGCGATCGCGGGAGCGCAGGTCGGGGTCGGTGAGCTGCAGCTGCACGGACACGCGGGTAGCCACGTTCATATCCTGTTCCTTCTTGGTATCCAGGATCTGGAGCATCACGACATACTTGTCGGCCATGCTGCCGTAGTAGATGAGATTGTCCACGCGGCGCAGGGGATGATTTTTATAAACAAGGCCTTCGCCTTTTTTCACTTCTGCCATGGGAATACCTCCGTTGCAATCTTTGTAACCAAATTGTAACACATCTGACTCCTGCTGTCAACGCGCACAGGCAGGAAAAATTCGGAAAGCTGCGCCGAAATCGGGAGAAAACGCGAAAAAAATGCCGCGCGGCCTGAGCGCGCGGCATTTTTCCGGTTGTTTTACAGCTCCAGATAGCTCTTGACCAGCACCTGCAGCAGCTCGTCCCGATCGATCTTGCAGATCAGCGTGCGGGCGGAGTTGTGGTTGGTGATGTAGGTGGGGTCCTCCGACAGGATGTAGCCCACGATCTGGTTGATGGGGTCGTAGCCCTTCTCCTTCAGGGACTCATAGACGGTGGTGAGAATGTAATGCACCTGCTGGTCTTTATCCTCAGCCGCGTTGAACTTCCTGGTGTAATCGTCCATATCGACACCGCCTCTCTATAATATCCCCTAAAGTATACGCCATTTCCCCGTTCCTGTAAAGAGGGAAAACGTGCCGTCTGGGAAAAAGTGCCGCCGCGTCAGCGGGAGCGCAGCTCCGCGCCGAAGCGTTTGGCCAGCTTCTTCAGCACGCTGTTGGCTACCTCCTCGATCTCGGCGGAGGTCAGGGTCTTCTCCGCGGAGCCGATGGTCAGCCGCGCCGTCAGGGACTTCTTGCCCTCCGGCACCTGCTTGCCGCGGTACTCGTCCACGAAGGCTGCGCCGTGGAGCAGGGGGTTCTTGATGCCGCCGATGGTCTGGGCCACATCCGCCCACTTCACCTGGCCGTCCAGCAGCAGGGAGATATCGTAGTCGGTCATGGGATACTCCGCCAGATGGCGGAAGCTGTTGGTGCGGGAGCGCAGGGGGATCAGCGCATCCTGATCCAACTGGAACAGCATGACGTTGACGTTCTTGATGCCGCACGCCATGGACACCCGCTTGCTCAGCAGGGCCAGATCGCCGATGTACTCCTCGCCCAGATAGATGTTCAGCCACACCACCTCGTCGGCCCACACGGGCTTGGACACCTGGCGGAAGCTGTACGGCTCCATGTGGGTGTAGCGGGGCATCATCTCCACCACGCCCTTGGCACGGCGGAACAGGCCCGTCACATCCTTGCCGGCGGACACAAAGGCGCCCGCCACGTTCTTGCGCTGGGAGGGCAGCTTCTCGCGCTCATCGTAGGGCGCGGTGTAGTTCTCATCGCGGAACACCTGTGCCGTCTCGAAGATGGCGAAATCGCCGTAGTAGCGCTCGTTCTTGGCCACCGCCCTGCACAGGTTGGGCAGCAGGGAGGCGCGGATAAAGCGCTCCAAGGGGGACGGCGGTGTGGACAGGGCCAGGATGCCGTCGGTGCTCTGGAGGATGGCGTTGACATAGCTCTCCTCCATCCAGGGATAGCTGAAGATCTCCTGCATGCCGCAGCGGACGGCCAGATACTCCTTGATATGCCGCTCCAGATCCTTGTCCAGCTGGTTGATGGCGCCGTCGAAGGAGGTGGTGATGGGTTCGGCCTCGAAGTTCTCGTAGCCGTACATGCGGGCCACTTCCTCCATGATGTCCGCCTTGATGCTGACGTCGCCGGTGGAGCGCCACGTGGGCACCACCACGTGCATGTTGTCGCCGTCGAAGGACAGCTGGAAGCCCAGCGGCTCCAGCTTCGCGGCCACATCGTCCGGCGTCAGCACCTTGCCCAGACGGCGCTCCAGCCAGCTGAGGGCCACGTCGATCTCCGCCTTCTTCAGCGGCACGGGGTACTGGTCCGCCAGTCCCGTCACCTGCATCTCGGGATACAGCTCCTGAAACAGCTGCATGGACAGGTCGAAGGCCTGATCGCAGCGCTCGGGATCGATGGCCTTTTCGTAGCGGGCGGAGGCCTCGGTGCGGTTGTCGTACCGCAGGGCGGTGCGGCGGATACCGGCGGCCTGGAAGTTGGCCACCTCCAGAATGACCTTGCTGGTCTCCGGCAGGATAGAGTCCTTTGCGCCGCCCATGACGCCGGCCAGACCCACCACACCGGCGTCGTCGGCGATGGTCAGGTCGTCGCTGGTCAGCGTCAGCTCCTTGCCGTTGAGCAGCAGCAGCTTCTCGCCCTCACCGGCGCGGCGCACGATGACATGACCGGCAATGTGGTCGGAGTCGAAGGCGTGGGTGGGCTGGCCCGTGGCCAGCATCACATAGTTGGTGATGTCCACCAGCGCGTTGATGGGCCGCATGCCCACGCGCCAGATGCGGCTCTGCATCTGATAGGGGGCGGGCTTGACGCTGAGCCCCTCGATCTGGGCGGACAGATAGCGGGGGCACCGCTCCGTGTCCTCCACGGTGACGCGGAACCCGGCGGTATTCTCTACGTTCCGGTCGAAGTGGGGGAACGTTTTCATGGGCAGGTGGTACAGCGCCGCCAGCTCCCGGGCGATGCCGTAGTGACCCCACAGGTCGGGGCGGTTGGTCATGGATTTATTGTCGATCTCCAGAATGATGTCGTTCAGCTCCAGCGCATCGGCCAGCGGCGTACCGGCGGGGGCATCGAAGCCGCTGAGGTCCAGAATGACGGCCTCTCCCTCTGCGGGGAACAGGTCGGCCAGGCCGATCTCCACCGCGCCGCAGATCATGCCGTAGCTGTCCACACCGCGGAGCTTGCTCTCGTGGATCTCCACGGGCTCGCCCTCGCCGTGCCAGCGGCAGACGGAGCCGGGCAGCGCCACGGCCACCTTCATACCGTCGCGGAGGTTGGTGCCGCCGCAGACGATCTCCTTGACGGTGCCGCCGCCGATGTCGGTGCGGCAGATGCGCAGCTTATCGGCGTTGGGATGGGGCAGGACCTCCCTGATCTCGCCCACCACCATGTCGTGGAACGACGCGCCCAGATCGGTGGCGTCCTCCACCTCCACGGTGGACATGGTCAGATCATAGGCCAGACGCTTCAGGTCCATGTCATGGGGCAGCTCCACATAGTCTCGGAGCCAGTTCAGTGATACTTTCATTTCAGCAGCCCTCCCTTATCAATGGAATTGCTCAAGGAACCGCAGGTCGGCGCTGTGGAACAGGCGGACGTCGTCCACGCCGTAGCGCATCATGACCAGTCGGTCCAGACCGATGTTGACATAGAAGCCGGTGTACTCGTCGGGGTCCAGTCCTGCGGCCTTCAGGACGTTGGGGTGGGGCGTACCGCCGGGCATGACCTCGATCCAGCCCACGTGCTTGCACACGCTGCATCCCTTGCCGCCGCAGACCAGGCAGCCCATGTCGATCTCAAAGCCCGGCTCCACGAAGGGGAAGAAGCCGGCCCGCATCCGCACCGGAACATCGCGGCCAAACACCTTGCTGAGGATGCTCTTGATCATCACCTTGCCGGAGGCAAAGGTGAAGTCCTTGTCCACGATCAGCGCCTCATACTGGAAAAAGGCACGCTCGTGGCGGGCGTCCGTCGTCTCGTTGCGGTACACCTTGCCGGGATACACAAAGCGGTAGGGGGGCTTGTGGGTCTGCATGTAGCGGACGGAGCCGCCGGTCAGATGGGGCCGCAGGCACAGCTTGTCCCAGCATTCCCCCTTGTCGTGACCCTCCAGCCAGTAGGTGTCCATGCTCTCGCGGGCGGGGTGGTTGGGAGGAAAGTTCAGGTTGTCGAAGCCGTACAGCTCGCTGGTGATGTCATCCTCCTCATAGATCTCGAAGCCCATGGAGCGGAAGGCGTCGTTCAGGTCGTAGCACATCTGGGTGATGGGGTGCAGCCCGCCGCTGAGGGGCAGCGTCCCGGGCACGGAGATGTCGAAGTCGGGGGAGACCTCCGACGCCTTCATCTTCAGCTCGTTCCGGCGCTGCTCCAGCAGCTCCGTCAGCTGGCCCTTGGCCTGGTTCACAGCCTTGCCCATCTCCGGACGCAGGGACACGTCCAGCTTGGGCAGCTCCTTCAGCAGCTCCGTCAGGCTGCCCTGCTTGCCCAGCAGCAGCGCCTTGACCTCCTGCAGCTCCGGCTCGCTGCGGACGCCCTCGATCCTGGCGCGCCCCTCGGCCAGCAGCTTTTCCAGTTTTTCCTTCATATGGTGTGAGTCCTCCTTTTGAGAGTTTCGTTTTTGGGATAAAAAAATACCTTTCATCCCACATGACATGGGACGAAAGGCGATGCTTCCGTGGTACCACCCAGCTTCGCGGGCCGCAGCCCGCGCACTCGTTTCCCGTTAACGGAGGATGACCCGTCCGCGCATTTCCTCGCGGCAGCTCCCGGGCGAACACCTCAGCACGTCTCAGGCCGGCTTGCAGCCGGTGGCCGGCCCTCTCTTGGGGACGCCTACGCCGCGGATCTTCCCGTTCATCGCATTTGCTCGTGCTTACGATACCATATCGTACCGAAACTTGCAAGCACTTTTTTCACAGAATACCGCTTTCCTGCCGTTGACAGTCATGCTATACTGAACAAAAAACGCCGAGAGGAGCAATGTGCATGCTGACCATCGACTTTGACTATGTAAAGGCCGCCCTGCCGCCCCGCGACCCTGCGGGCCACAAGGGGGATTTCGGCAAGGTGTACGTGCTGGGGGGCAGCGTGGGCTACACCGGCGCGCCGGTGTTCTGCTCCCGCGCCGCCGTTCGCTCCGGCTGCGGGCTGGTCTTTCTGGGCGTCCCGTCCGACATCTGGCAGGTGGCGGCGGTGAAGTCCGATGAGACCATGCCCCACCCGCTGCCCGCGCTGGAGGGCAGGCTCTCTCTGGCGGCGGAGGAGGACATCCGCCGCCGCGCCGCCGGGTGCGATGCCGTGGCTATGGGCTGCGGCATGGGACGCGGCGAGGAGAGCGATGCGCTGGTGCGCCGCCTGCTGACGCTGGACAAGCCGCTGGTGCTGGATGCCGATGGCATAAACGCGCTGGAGCGGCATATAGATGAGTTGTCCCTCCGCCGCGGTCAGGTGACGGTGATGACGCCCCACGAGGGGGAGTTTTTCCGTGCCGGCGGCGACCTCAGCCGCGGACGGGAGAGCGGGGCGGCGGCCTATGCGGCCCGCCGCGGCGTCTATCTGGTGCTGAAGGGCCGCGGCACGGTGGTGGCCGCGCCGGACGGCCGTCTGGCGGTGAACACCACCGGTAACGACGGCATGGCCAAGGGCGGCAGCGGCGACATCCTCACCGGACTCGCCGCCGGCCTGCTGGCCCAGGGCATGGAGCCGTTTGCCGCCTGCTGCTGCGCTGTATGGCTCCACGGCAGGGCCGGCGATCTGGCTGCGGCGGACAAGGGACGGCGGGGCATGACCCCCAGCGACCTGTTAGAGAAACTGCCCTACGCGCTGAAAGAGGTGGAGTAGCGGAAAGCCTTCCCGAAAAGGAGGGATACCGTGAAAAAGATCATATTGCCGCTGCTGCTGTGCGCGGCGCTGTGCGGCTGCGGCGGCGCGGCTGCGGGGAACGCCGTACAGGACCAGTACCGCACCGTTCGGACCGCCCGCCTGGAGGCGGAGGTCACCAGCCATACGGACACCGACAGCCGCACCTTCACCCTGCTGTGCAGCTACGATGCGGCGGGAGACGCCGTCACCACCGTCACCCAGCCCCACGAGCTGGCGGGGCTCACCGCCGTGGCCTCGGGAGAGGATCTGACTCTGGCCTGCGAGGGCCTGCAGCTGCCGGTAGGTGCGTCCTCGGACATCTGCCCCGCCAACTGCCTGCCCTACCTGCTGCGGGCGTTGGCGAACGGCTACGTGCTGGAGCAGGGCGCCGAGACGCTGGAGGATGCCCCCTGCCTGCGGCTGACGCTGGATACCACCGGCGCCTCCGGCGGCAAGGTACTGTGCGCCGTCTGGCTGGATGAGTCCGGCCTGTTTCCCCGCTATGCTGAGTTTTCTCAGGACGGCCAGATGGTTCTGACTGTCCGGCTGCTGAGCTTTGAATGTACCACTGCGCCGCCCGGCACGGCGGAGGGCGGCGGCGCATAGGATACATCGGGCGGAACAAAACCGGAATTTACTGAACTGCAAAGGGTATAAATTCCGCGGCTGCGTGGGACAATGGAAGTGACCTGAGGACATATCCCTCCGGTACTTCTTGCGGCGGAGTGTGAACTTTGTGGATACGAATGTCAGACGCGGCGACATATACTACGCCGATCTCAGCCCCGTGGTGGGCAGCGAGCAGGGGGGCGTGCGTCCGGTGCTGATCGTGCAGAACGACACCGGCAACCGCCACAGCCCCACGGTCATCGCGGCGGCCATCACCTCCCAGCTGGGGAAGGCCAAGCTGCCGACTCATATCGCCCTGGCGGCGCAGGGCAGCGGCCTGCCCAAGGATTCCGTGATCCTGCTGGAGCAGATCCGCACGCTGGATAAGCGCCGCCTGCGGGAGAGAATGGGCCGCGTGGACGGCGCGGTGATGGAGCAGGTGGATGCCGCCATCGCCGTCAGCTTCGGTCTTACCGGCAGCCACCTGGTGTAGCCGTCCCGCACGGGAAAAACGCATAAGCAGAACAGGTCTGTGCATACCATGGCACAGACCTGTTTTTCGTAGGGAAGGGGGCGAGGACCGTGGAGGTGCCTGTCTGTCTGGATGGCCGCCGCGTGGGCACGCTGTACGTGGAGCCCGCGGGAACGGACACGTCCTTCCGCGCTGCCTGCACCGGCCTGCCCGCCGGATTGTACCGCCTGTACGCCTGCGGCGTCGGCGGACAGCTGCTGCTGGGCGTCACGGAGGATGGCCGCCTCCACCGCCGCTACTCCGCCGCCATGACCGCGCCGCTGGGCGCGGTCACGCGCTGCACCGCCCAGCCGGTGCAGACCGCCCCCTGGCGTCCCCTCACCCCATCGGACGGCTTCCCCTGGCCCGTTCCCACCGGTGCGCTGCTGCATCGGGAGAGCGGCAGCACGCGGCTTGCCGCACCCTGGCCGCCGGAGGCCCCCTTCCCGCTGACGGAGCTGTTCTGCTTCGCCGCCGTGACACATCGGGAGGGCCGCCGCACCGTCCTCTACACTTTTTCCGGCGGCTGGACGCCGCAGCTGCCGCCGCGATAAGCGCCTGCAAAAAAATCGCGCCGCCCTCTACCAAATCCGGTAGATTTATGCTATACTGTTACCATCCAGCGGTATTTTGCCGCAAGATCAGGAGGGTCAACATATGAGATGTCCCTATTGCGGATACAAAGAGAGCAAGGTCGTGGACTCCCGCCCCGCTGACGAGAGCAGCAGCATCCGCCGCCGCAGGGAATGCCTGGCCTGCGAGAAGCGCTTCACCACCTACGAGACGGTGGAGAGCCTGCCCATGGTAGTCATCAAGAAGGACGGCTCCCGCCAGAGCTTCGACCGCAGCAAGGTGCTGCGGGGTATCCAGCGCTCCTGCGAAAAGCGCCCCGTCCCCGTGGCGGACATGGAGCGCATGGCACTGGAGATCGAGCAGGAGCTGCAGAACGCGCTGGAGCGCGAGGTCAGCACCGAGGTCATCGGCGAGAAGGTCATGGAGAAGCTGAAGAAGGCCGACGAGGTGGCCTACGTCCGCTTTGCCTCCGTCTACCGCCAGTTTAAGGACATCAACACCTTCATGAGCGAGCTGAATAAGCTCCTCAGCGAGAAGTAAATCACAGGATATTCTTCGCGCTGATCTGCTGTGTCTCCGCCACCATGCTCATGGCGGACCGCAGCTCCGCCAGCGCGGGGCGCAGCTCGTCGTTTCCCGTGTCGCACAGCAGCGCGGCCCGCCGCAAAAGCGTCTCCGCGTCGTGGATGTCCTCGTGGGACACCACGATGTGCAGATACGCCTGATCGGCCTGCCACAGGGCCTCCAGCCGCGCCAGCGCCGCACCGGCGGCTTCCGTGTCGCCCATGGCCGCCGCACGGTCAGCCTCCGTCAGCTCCGCCTGCCACAGCGCGCACCGGCGGGTGAGGTGTACGGCGTTGCACACGGAGAACGCCAGCAGCACCGCCAGCACGAAAACAGGGATGCGTATGGCTTTCATCGTGCGTCCTCCTTCAGCTGGCATACCACGTTGCCGCCCTCGTCCACGGACAGGAGGAACACGTCCCGGGGATGCTTTATTTTCCGCTTCTGCAATTGCTGCCGCAGCCAGTTCTCATCCCGGCCGGCCTGCCGCAGGTTTTCCGCCATGACGCGGCCGTCGTTGATGACCACCGTGGGCAGCAGCACGTCATCCTCCACGGCAGCCGCCATCTGCTGCGCCGTCAGCGGCTGCCGGTCGGCCCGCAGCAGCACCGACGGGTGTCCGCTGGTCTCCAGCACCGCGTACTTCACGGTGTTGATGTCCAGCACGCCCTGCCCCCGCAGCTCCTCCATCAGCTCGTCCAGTGTCAGGCGGTTGTGGTGCATCACCTCCTGCCGGATGCGGCCATCCCTGATGACCAGCGCCGGCTCGCCGCATACCAGCGACCTGAACCGCACGTTCCGCAGGCTGGCGCAGCTGAACAGGGTGGACAGCGCGATCAGTGCCAGAATGGGCACCACGCCGTTGAGCAGCGGCAGCCCGAAGTCCTGCATGGGTACCGACGCCAGATCGGAGATCAGCAGCGTCAGCACCAGCTCGATGGGCTCCAGCTCGCCGATCTGCCGCTTGCCGCTGAGCCGCAGGCCCGCGATCAGCAGCAGGTACAGGATGATGGTGCGGAAAAACGCAGTTGCCAAGCGATACACGCCCTTTCCATAGGGTATTTCTCTCAGTATGCCCCTGCGGGCCGGAAATATGCCGCCCGCAGCGTTTGCATAGATACGCAGAATGTGAAAGGAGGATTCGGACACAGGTTCCGACACAAGCGCCATGCTCCCACGCACCGGCGGATATTTTCCGCCAATACATCGTTGCAAAAGCTGGAAATACAGAAAGTATTCCTGCGCTTTTGCGCCTTGTCTTGACGAAAAATCTCTCGCCGGCAGGCCGGCGGATATTTTTCTTTTCCGCCGCCGTGGGATAACGAGGTGGGGAGCGATCGAAAATTCGGCGGATGCTCCTCCGCATCGTCCGGATGCGCACACAGCTCATAAATATGCGGGCGACCGCAAAACAGAGGGGCTGTGACCGGATGCGAAGACACAAATGGTCTGCGCGTTTGTTCTTCCGACAGAGATCATATCTTTCAGGAGGAAAATCAAATATGTGTGGAATCGTGGGATACGTGGGCGCGCAGGAAGCCGCCCCCATCCTGCTGGACGGCCTGCGCCGTCTGGAGTACCGCGGCTACGACTCGGCGGGCATGGCTGTCTGCGGCCCCGAGGTCTTGCAGGTCTGCAAGACCAGAGGCCGCCTGCAGGCGCTGGCCGATTTGACGGAGGAGGGCCGCACCCTCACCGGTACGCTGGGCGTGGGCCATACCCGCTGGGCCACCCATGGCGAGCCCAACGACATCAACGCCCATCCCCAGGTCAGCCAGAGCGGCCTGTTCGCCGTTGTCCACAACGGCATCATCGAGAACTACGCCCTGCTCCGCGCCCAGCTCACCGCCAAGGGCTACGCCTTCCGCTCCGAGACGGACACGGAGGTGGTGGCCCAGCTGCTGGACTACTATTACGCTGCCAGCCGCGACGTGTTCGAGGCGGTGAACAGCATGCTCTCCGCCGTGGAGGGCGCCTACGCGCTGGGCATCGTCTGCGCCGACGCGCCGGATCGTCTCATTGCCGCCCGCAAGGACGCGCCGCTGCTGCTGGGCTACGGCGACGGGGAAAACTTCATCGCCTCCGACGTGACGGCGCTGCTGCGCCACACGCGGGATATCGTGTATATGGACGACGGAGAACTGGCCGTCGTCACCCGTGGCGGCATCCGCATCTATGACGAGCGCCGCCGCCCCATCGAAAAGGAGCATCACCACATCGACTGGGATGTGGACGCCGCGGAAAAAGGCGGCTACGACCACTTCATGCTCAAAGAGATCTACGAGCAGCCCGACGCCATCGCCCGCGCCATCACCGGCCGCATCCGGGACGGCCGCGTGGTGCTCAGCGACCTGACCATGACGGATCGTGAGATACGGGAGCTGGGCCGCGTGTGCATCGTGGCCTGCGGCTCCAGCTACCATGTGGGCATGGTGGGCAAGTACGTGCTGGAGCGCCTGCTTCGCCGCCCCGTAGAGGTGAGTCTGGCCTCCGAGTTCCGTTACAGCGACCCCATCGTGGGCAAGGGCGACCTGGTCATCGTCATCAGCCAGTCCGGCGAGACGCTGGACTCCATGGCTGCCCTGCGGGAGGCCAAGAAGCGCGGCGCCCGCATTTTGTCCATCGTCAACGTGGTGGGCTCCTCCATCGCCCGGGAGTCCCACGACGTGCTGTATACCTGGGCGGGGCCGGAGATCGCCGTGGCCACCACCAAGGCGTACAGCACCCAGATGGTGGTACTGAACCTGCTGGGCCTGTACTTCGGCGATATTTTAGGCACCGTGGACTTCGACACCTACACCGCCATGGTGCAGGGCATCGAGGCCCTGCCCGCCAGGATGGCCCATATCCTCTCCGACACCGCGGAGATACAGGCCGCGGCTCGGGAGTTGGCGGGCCATGAGCAGATCTTCTTCATCGGCCGCAATCTGGACTACGCCCTGTCGCTGGAGGGCAGCCTGAAGCTGAAGGAAATTTCGTATATCCACTCCGAGGCCTACGCCTCCGGCGAGCTGAAGCACGGTACCATCTCCCTTATTGAGGAGGGCACGCCGGTGATCGCCGCCGCCACGTATATGCCCCTGTTCGACAAGGCCATGAGCAACGTGGTGGAGGTGCAGGCCCGGGGCGCCCGGGTGCTGGCCCTGACCACCGAGACCGGCGCGGAGCGGATGCACAGCCGCGTGGCCCGCGTCCTCACCGTGCCGGAGACGGAGACCATGCTCCTGCCCCAGCTGGGCGTGGTGCCCCTGCAGCTGCTGGCCTACTACATCGCCCTGGCCCGTGGCTGCGACATCGACAAGCCCCGCAATCTGGCCAAAAGCGTCACCGTGGAATAACGCCCCGAGATCAGCAGAAAAAGCAGCCCTCCGACACTTCAGAAGTGCCGGAGGGCTGTTTTTTTGTTTATTCCCAGACCAGCTCGGGATACTCCAGCGCCGCGCTGAAGCCGAAGCTGGAGCGCTCCTGCGCGCTCAGCCCCGCGTCCAGCAGCGCACCGTACCGCAGCCCCGTCCGGTCGTAGACCTCCACCAGCGTCTGCTCGCCGCTGTAGTCGTTGGCAGCCAGCGCCAGCTTCCCCTCCTGCCAGCACATGGGCATGCGGTCCACCTCGTCCGTCAGATCGATGGTGGAGCTGCCGTAGTACCACGCGTCCGCAGCGTCCGTCAGCATGGCCGCGCCCCAGTCCAGCGTTCCATCGTCCTGCCATGTGGGCCACAGCAGCGGCGTGGTGAACTCCACGGCCCAGCCGCCGCCCTCCGGCAGCAGCACCACCAGCGTCTTGCCCGCAGCGGCCACCAGCAGGTCGTCCTCGCTGTGATAGGTCACGGTGGGGTAGTCCGACCGATTTTCCTGATAGGCAAAGCCGGCTCCTGTGCCGACGGTGCCCTCCCAGTGCAGCAGCTCGCCCACCTCCACCAGCGGGACGATCTGCTTGCAGCGGAAGTCCGCCGCGTCCAGAATGCGCAGCACGTACTGCCCGTCCTCTGCGGTGGTCAGCAGCACCTCTGACCGGTCGCCGCTGTACTGCAAGCCCACCACCCGCTGCGCGGCGATGTTCAGCTCACACACCAGCTGCGCGTTGTCCGCATCGACCCGCGTGTAGGTGTAGCCGCCTCCGGCCCGGCTGGTGCCGCTCTCCTTGATGAACGGGATGTACCACAGCCCGAAGCCCTCCGGCGCCCATTCTGCCTGGGGTTCCGCATCGGGGGAAAAGCCCACCGTCACCAGCGTACCCTTCTCGCACCCCAGCGACAGCGGCGTGAACCGGTTCTGGGTGCGCAGCCGCGTGTCACCCGTGAGATACATCTCTCCGGAGGAGCTGGTAACGACGCTGGGCTCCATCCAGTCCGCATCCCCCACCGGGATGCGCAGCCTGTCGAACATGGGGAACGTCAGCTCATCGTAGTCGCTGTAGTCGTCAAACAGCTGCCCCACGCTGTGCGCATCGGACGCCAGGTACAGGGGATACGCCTCATAGTAGTCCCGCAGCATCACCCGCTCGGCGTAGCTGCTTTCGTAGCCGTCCTCACGATTCCGGGCCTCTGCGGCCTGCCGCAGGTGCGCACCCAGCGCATCCTCCCGCCGGATCGCCGCATTGATGTACCGCGTGTTGAAGCTCTCCCACGATGGACGATCCGTTACATCGTCATACTGGGTGTAGGCGTTGTTGTAGACCCGCATGGCAAAGGACTCCTCCGACTCCCACGTATTGGCCCCCACGTCGTACACCGTGTCCCACCGCAGGCAGCCGCCGAACCGCGCGGCGGTGCGGAAGCGCAGGCCCTCCGCCGCCGTGGCATCGCCGTGGGAGAGGACGGCGGTGTAGGGCGTCGGCACGGCGGTGGCGTCCAGCGCCGTATTGGCCGCCGTCAGTACCGCCGCCGCCAGCACCAGCATGGCCGCCGCAGCCGCAAGGCTCTGTTTCATGCGTCCTCGCCCTCCTCTCCGTCCGTCAGGGCATCCAGCGCCTGACTAACACGCTCCGGCCGGTAGTGATACGTCTCCTTGATATAGCCCATCAGATCCCTGCCGGACTCCTCCAGCTCCTCGGCGGAGCAGTCCCCCACGATGCCGCCCTCGCGGATGAGTACGGCCCGGGAGATGCAGTCCTTCACCTCCTCGATGAGATGGGTGCTCAAAAGCACCGTCTCCCGCTCCGTCAGGATACCCAGCAGCACCTTGTAGAAGTCCTCGCGGTTGAAGATGTCGTTTCCGGCGAAGGGCTCATCCATCAGGATGTAGTCCGCGCCCTGCGACAGCGCCATGATGACCTCGAACTGGTTCTGCATACCGGCGGAGAAGCTGCGCAGCTTCTTGTCCGTGGGCAGATCGAAAAACTCCATCAGCCCATGGAACCGCTTGTCGTTGAAGCGGGGAAAGTGGGCGGCGTAGAAGTCCCGGTGGGCCGCCGCCGTCAGCCCGGGGAAAAACGAGTGCTCGCAGGTGGCAAAGCTGAGCCGGTCGATGTTGGTGCGGTCGATGGCGGCGCCGTCCAGCGTCACGGTGCCCTCGTGCCGCACAAGACCCAGCACGCACTTCATCAGCGTGGTCTTGCCCGCGCCGTTCTCCCCGAACAGCCCCACGATCTGCCCCTGTGGCAGCGTCAGGGATACATCGTGCAGCGCCTCCTTGGAACCGTATTTCTTGCTGATATGGCTGATCTCAAGCATATGTGATCCCTCCTTAACCGTAGTAGTGCGAATAGGGCGACGCGGCAATGGCGTTCATGACCCGCTGGATATTCTCCGCCGTGGGAATGCACTGCTCCGGCGTGATGAACCGCCACGCCAGATAGCACAGCCCCAGCACCACCGCCGCCGCGGCCACGGCGCACACCGCCCAGACCAGCGGCGCGGTCCACACCTGCCGCCGCAGGGTCTGCCGCCCATCGGGCAGACGGCGCATCAGGTAGATGCTGCGCCCGCCCAGATAATAGGAGCTGTACAGCATCACGGCGGACAGCAGCGCCAGCAGCACCACCACGCCGAACACGATGACCACCGGCTCCACATAGGCGGAGAAGGGGCCCATCAGCGCCGTGTCCATCAGCCGTCCGTCCCAGTAGAACATGCCGCGGTAGGTCGCGGCGTAATGCACGGTGAAGTCGATGGCAGCCGTCAGTGTGCCGATGGCCAGACTGCCGACGATGATGCCCTGCATGGTGTCCGCCGGTACGTTGGGGGGCAGGACGTGCTCAAGCATCCTGCCGCACGCGGAAGTCCTGTTTTTCGGCATCCTCCGTCTCTCCTTTCTGCAGCAGCACCACGCAGAGTCCCGCGCCCGCTGCGGCCACAAAAGCCCATATGAATGTGGAGGCAGCGCCCATCCGCGGGAAGAAGCCGCCGATGGTCAGTGCCAGCGCCGCAATAGGCGCGATGCTGAATTTTCCCTGGCGCTGGGCCTGGGAGAACCGCGCCGCCGCCGCGGCGCACAGCGCCAGCAGCAGTCCGTCCTCTGCCCACACCAGCGTGTCCCGCACGGGCATCAGATGGTGCAGGAAGCTGCTGGCATACACCGCCAGCAGCAGCGTCTGCCGCCCGGGCGTGTATAATGCGTTGTCCGGTACGATGTTCCGGATGCGCAGCTGCAATACCAGCACCGTCACCGCCGCCATCACCGCCCAGTAGAACAGCAGGCACACGGCGTTCAGCGCCATCCACCACAGGTTGGCCGCGCCCTCGCCGATGCGCAGCCGCCGCATGGTCAGATCCGTCTTTGTCCCGTAGCCGCAGCCGTTGAGACTCAGCACCGTCATCACACCCGCCAGTCCCACGGCGCACACCGCCGTAACGCCGGTGCGGGATGGCAGATAACAGTAGTCGCTGGGAGTATATGTCTCCACGACCTTCCCGTCGGGATATACCGTGGACTGGCTGGGCGTCTGCGCCGGCACCAGATACAGCAGCGCGCCTGCCAGTGCCGCCGTCAGCACCGTGATGAGCAGTATGCGGCCCACCGCGCCTCGGGCCGCCAGCCCCAGTACGGATAAATGCTTTCTCATACCTCCGCTCCCTCCTTGTCATACAGTGCGTCCAGCAGGCGGTGGGCCTCCTCACGGCTCAGCCCCATGCGCCGTGCCGCGTCCACCATGGCCTGCATCTCCGTCTCCAGCATCGCCTGCCGCAGGGCTTCGATCTGCTGCGGCGACGCCTGGATACAGCTCTTGGCTCCGGCACGGGACGTGGCCAGCCCCTCGTCCTCCAGCAGCTTGAAAGCCTTCTGCACGGTGTTGGGATTCACTGCCAGCAGCGCCGACACCACCCGCCGCGACGGCAGCTCGTCGCCGTCCTGTATGGTGCCTGCCGCCAGCCCCTGCTGGATGTATCGGACGATCTGGAGATAGATGGGGGTGCCGTCCGTTTGTCGGAAGTCCTGAAATGAGATCACGCGCCTCGCCTCCTTTCTGCGAAACTGTATTAGCTGTGTAATACGGTCGTTAACTGTATTATACGAATAACACAGTTTGCTGTCAACCCCAAAAATTAAAAAAGTCGTAAGCTCCGGCGGCTTGCCACCGGCCCTCCTGTCGGGTATAATAAACTGGCAGCGAAGAAGCAGGGGAGGGGAGCGCCATGTACCGTATTTTCATCGTGGAGGACGACGCCGCCATCGCGCAGGCCGTCTGTGAACAGGCGGAGTCCTGGGCGCTGGAGGCCCGCTGCGTCTCGGATTTCCGCCGCGTGGCGGAGGAGGCCGCGGCCTACGGCCCGCACCTCATTCTGCTGGACATCTCTCTGCCGTTTTTCGACGGCTACCACTGGTGCCGCCAGATCCGCCGCACCAGCCGCGTGCCCATCATCTTCCTGTCCTCGGCGGCGGACAATATGAACATCGTCATGGCCATGAACATGGGCGCCGACGATTTCATCGCCAAGCCCTTTGACCGGAACGTGCTGATGGCCAAGGTGCAGGCCCTGCTGCGCCGCACCTACGACTTTGCGGTGCAGCCGCCGGTGCCGGTGTGCCGCGGGGCCCGCCTGCGCACGGACGTGCAGAAGCTGGAGTACGGCGGCGCGTCCGTCGACCTGACGAAAAACGAGTACCGCATCCTGCTGTGCCTTATGGAGCGGGCGGGACAGGTGGTCAGCCGTGAAAAGCTGATGCAGACCCTGTGGGAGACGGACAGCTTCGTGGACGAGAATACCCTGACGGTCAACGTCAACCGCCTGCGCAGGAAGCTGACCGCCTCGGGGCTGGAGGATTTCATCACCACCCGCCACGGCGTGGGCTATCTGGTGGCGCAGGACTGACACAGGACTGACATAAGGAGAACTATGGAATTTTTCAGACGCTACCTCCGCCAGCACCGTCTGGCGATATTACTGTTCATCCTGAGCTGGGGCCTGCTGGCGGCCGGCTTTGCTCTGTATGGCCTGCCGCTGGCGGCAGTGGCCTACCCTGCGTTATTGAGCCTGCTGCTGTGTCTGGCCGCCGCAGTCTGGGACTATACCCGTACCCTCCGCCGCCACCGGAAGCTCTCGGAGCTCCAGACGGCGGCTAACGCCCAGCTCATGGACCTGCCGGAACCCGCCTCCATTGGGGAGGCCGACTGCATGGCCGCCATCGCCGCCTTGCGCCGCGCCGCATCGGAGCGGGAGACGGCCGACGCCGCCCGTTATCGGGAGATGGTGGACTACTACACCGCCTGGGTCCATCAGATCAAGACCCCCATCGCCGCCATGCGCCTGACCCTCCAGCCGGACGACACCCCCAATGCCCGCCGGCTCATGAGCCAGCTGCTGCGCATCGAGCAGTACGTGGACATGGTGCTGATGTACCTGCGCCTGGACGAGGGGACCAGCGACTATGTGATCCGCGCCTGCGATCTGGACGGCATCATCCGCCAGAGCCTGCGGAAATTCGCGGGAGAGTTCATCGACCGTAAGCTCACCCTGCACTATGAGCCGCTGCATCTGTCGGTGGTGACAGACGAGAAGTGGCTGGGCTTCGTGGTGGAGCAGGTACTGTCCAACGCCCTGAAATACACGCCGGAGGGCGGCAGCATCACCATCGACGCGGAGGCCCCTGCCACCCTCTGCATCCGCGACACCGGTATCGGCATCACGGCGGAGGATCTGCCCCGCATCTTCGATCGCGGCTACACGGGCCGCAACGGCCGCACCTACCGGCAGGCCAGCGGTATCGGTCTGTACCTCTGCCGCCGCATCTGCCGCGACCTGGGGCATACCATCACCGCATCGTCTGCGGCAGGGGAGGGCACCGTGCTGCGTCTGGACCTGAGCCGCCGCACCGGCCCTCTGGAGTGAGCGTCTGAAATCTTACAATTCTGTTAGAATACGGGCGGGAAATGTAAGCCAACGCTATGGCAGCCGTTTCCCGCCCCTGCTATACTGTGACCTGCAAACAAAAGGAGGTCGTTTTTATGTCGATTCTGGAAGTCAGCGGTCTGCGCAAGGTGTATACCACCCGCTTCGGCGGCAGCCGCGTGGAGGCCCTGCACAACGTGGAGTTCACGGTGGAGCAGGGCGAATATGTGGCCATCATGGGCGAATCCGGCTCCGGCAAGACCACGCTGCTGAACATTCTGGCGGCGCTGGATACCCCTACCGCCGGCACGGTGCGTCTGGACGGACGTGACCTGTCCGCCGTGAAGGAGGCGGATGCCGCCGCCTTCCGCCGTGACCATCTGGGCTTCGTGTTTCAGGAGTTCAACCTGCTGGATACCTTCTCGCTGGAGGACAACATCTATCTGCCGCTGGTGCTGGCGGGCCGTCCGTACAGCGAGATGCGTGACCGCCTGCGTCCTCTGGCGGACCAGCTGGGCATCGCGGACCTGCTGAAAAAGTACCCCTACGAGGTGTCCGGCGGCCAGAAGCAGCGCGCCGCCGTGGCCCGCGCACTTATCACCCAGCCCCGCCTGCTGCTGGCGGACGAGCCCACCGGCGCACTGGACTCCCGGGCCACCGATGAGCTCCTGACGCTGTTCGGCGACGTGAACCGCCGGGGCCAGACCATCCTCATGGTCACCCACTCCGTCAAGGCGGCCAGCCGCGCCGGCCGCGTGCTGTTCATCAAGGACGGCGAGGTGTTCCATCAGGTCTACCGCGGCGACAGCAGCGACGCCGGCTTCTATCAGGTCATCTCCGACACCCTGACCATGCTGCAGGCAGGCGGTGACGCACGATGAACCGCGGATTTTACCCCCGTCTGGCGTGGACGGGCATGAAGCAGAACCGCCGGCTGTACCTGCCGTACCTGCTGACCTGCACCGGCGTCACCGCCATGTTCTACATCCTCATGGGCCTGTCGGTGTCCTCTGTACTGCCTCAGATGTCCGGCGGCCGCAGCACGGCCCTGATCATGAGCCTCGGCAGCGTGGTCATCGCTTTTTTCGCCCTGATCTTCCTCTTTTACACCCATTCGTTCCTGATCCGCCGCCGCAGCCGGGAGTTCGGCCTGTATAACGTGCTGGGTATGGGCAAGGGCAACATCGCCCGCATCCTGCTGTGGGAGACGCTGCTCTCCTGCGGCGCCACCACCCTCATCGGTCTGGCGCTGGGCATCCTGCTGTCCAAGCTGGCGGAGGTGGCCCTGCTGAATCTCCTCCACCTCCGGATCGCCTACACCTTCACCGTCAGCATCCCCTCGCTGCTTCTGACGCTGGGCCTGTTCGCCGCCATCCACGCTCTGATCTTCCTGCGCTCCCTGTGGGAACTGCACCGCGTCAGCGCCGTGGTCCTGCTGCGCAGCGAATCCGTAGGCGAGAAGCCGCCCCGCGCCAGGTGGGCACTGGCCGTGCTGGGCATCGCCCTGCTGGGCGGCGCGTACTGGCTGGCCGTGTCCATCCGCGAGCCGCTGGAGGCACTGACTTGGTTCTTCGTGGCGGTCATCATGGTCATTGTGGGCACGTACCTGCTGTTCATCACCGGCTCCGTGGCCCTGTGCCGCATGCTCCAGAAGAACCCCCGCTACTACTATCAGCCCCGCCACTTCGTGTCCGTCTCCTCCATGGCCTACCGCATGAAGCGCAACGGCGCGGGTCTTGCCAGCATCTGCGTCCTGGCCACCATGGTGCTGGTGATGCTCTCCTCCACCACCTGCATGTACTACGGCGTGGAGGACGCCCTGCACCAGCGCTACCCCCGTGACATCGGCGTGGAGTGCTATTTCGGCGACCGGCTGGACCAGATGGACGAAGCGCATCTGGACATCCTCCGCGCCGCCGTGGCGGACGCCGCGGACGCCATGGGCTCCTCCCGCGACAATGTGCAGGATTACCGCGCCGCATGGCTCTACGGCATACTGACGCCGGATGGCGCATTACGCAGCGTCAGCGACAGCGGCGGCCTGACTGCGGAGGTGACCCGCGTGACCCTGATCTCTCTGCCGGACTACAACGCCCTTACGGGCACGGAGCTGACGCTGTCGGGTGATGAGGTCTATGTCTACGGCCACCGCATGACCTACACGGCCCCGCAGTTCACCGTGGGCGATACCACGTGGCGCGTGAAGTCCCTGCTGGACCGCTGTGCCGTCAATGGCGCCGCCGCCGCCGATGTCACCCCGTCCCTCTACGTGGTGGTGCCCGACTTCGACAGCGCCGCCCGGCTGCTGCTGGCTCTGTCCGCCGACAGCGACCTCTCCGTCCAGCTTCGCTGGTATTATCAGTTCGACAGTGACCTGCCTGATGACGCGCAGCACGGCGGCTCCGCCTCCTATGGGACGGACGGCGTGCCTGCGAGCCTGACGGACGCGCTGCAATTGGCCCTGTACAACGTCAACGCGGAGACCGACCTCACCACCGGCTGGGAGGTGGAGTCTCTGGCGGCCAACCGCAGCGACTTCTACGGCGCCTACGGCGGCCTGTTCTTTCTGGGTATCATGCTCAGCGTGGTGTTCTCGCTGGCCGCCGTGTCCATCATCTACTACAAGCAGGTCTGCGAGGGCTACGAGGACCAGAGCCGCTTCGCCATCATGCAGAAGGTGGGCATGACGAAGCAGGACATCCGCCGCAGCATCAACTCCCAGCTGCTCACCGTGTTCTTCCTGCCCATGGCCCTGTCCGGCGTCCACCTGTGCTTCGCCTTCCCCTTCATCCACAAGCTCCTGCTGCTGTTCAACCTCAGCAACACCTCGCTGCTCATCGGCACCACCGTCGTCTGCTACGTGGCCTTCGCTCTGCTGTATACGCTGGCCTATAAGCTGACCTCCAATGCCTACTACCACATCGTCAGCGGCGCGGTGGAGCGTGAATAAACAAAAAAGCGCCCTCCGGCCAACAGGCCGGAGGGTGCTTTGCACTCACTCCTCGGTGAAGTGTACGTGGTTGAAGATGTGATCCTGACAGAAGCAGTGGTAGCCCGCGCACTTGCTGCAATAGCGGAACTGCAGATCGGGGTAGTCGGTGTCGGTGCGGCCGCACACGGCGCACTTGTGGTGATAGCCCTTTTCCTTCTCCTGCTGCTTTACCGCCTGCTTGAACTGCACGGTCCTGGGGCTGTACTGCTGCCTGGTGCGGTTGGCCAGATAGTGTACCTCCGGCCAGATGAACACGGCGAAGTTCAGCAGCGCCACCACCGGCAGTACCACGCCTGCCCAGTTGTGCTGGCCAATGGCGCGGATGATGTCGAAGGCGAACAGCGCACCGTCCAGATACGCCAGCCACTTCATCTTCACGGGCAGGAAGAACATGAACAGCACCGTGGTGTCGGGGAACAGCATGGCGAAGGCGAAGAACATGGACAGGTTCACGTAGGTGGTGCCCGCCACGCTGATGAAGCTGTTGCCGGTGATAAGGCTGGCCAGAATGGCGCCGATCACCGTCAGGAGCATACCGCTGAAGTAGTAGAGATTGAACTTGGCGGTGCCCCACTGCTGCTCCAGTGTCGAGCCGATCCAGTAGTAAAAGTACAGGCTGATGATGAGCATCAGCGGGGAGCTGGCGCTGGGATAGAAGATGAATGTCACGATGCGCCAGATCTCGCCGTGGAGCAGACCGTTCAGGTTGAATTTGAGAAAGTCCAGCGCGGCGGGATTGGTGTACATTGTCAGCATGGACAGGATATACACCGCCGCGTTGCCGATGACGATGACGCGCATCAGATTGGGAATACCAAAGCGGGGGTGGGCGGCGCAGAAGCGCTGCACCCCGTCATAGAGCTTTTTCAAGGGGAACGTCCTCCTGTATCAATTCAAGTAACGCCTATTGTAGCGCATAGGACGAAAAAAGTCATGTCATTTTTTTGAACAATAAAAAAGTTTCCGGAAAGTGGATAATTTGCGGTTTTTGCGGGAAATCTATTGACAACCGCGAAAAATGTGCTATGATATGCGTACAAGTGAATACCTTATCAAGAGTGGCGGAGGGACCGGCCCGATGAAGCCACGGCAACCTGTTTTTTCAAGGTGCCAAATCCGGCGAACGAATCGAAAGATGAGGGAAGGCAAGAAAGCTTCAGCACTCTGTCGGTTCGGACAGAGCGCTTTTTTATTGCGTGTTCCCAAAAGAAAGGAGAAATTTATCATGGCAAGACATCTGTTTACTTCCGAATCCGTTACTGAGGGGCATCCCGATAAGATCTGCGACCAGATCTCCGATGCGGTGCTGGATGCCATCTTCGCCCAGGACCCCAACGGCCGCGTGGCCTGCGAGACCTGCGCCTCCACCGGCCTGATCCACATCATGGGCGAGATCACCACCAGCTGCTACGTGGATATCCCCAAGATCGCCCGTCAGGTGGTGCTGGACATCGGCTACGACCGCTCCCAGTACGGCTTTGACGGCAACACCTGCGCCGTTATCACCAACATCGACGAGCAGTCCGGCGACATCGCGCTGGGCGTGGACAAGAGCTACGAGGCCAAGGCCAGGGGCGAGAGCGAACTGGACAACGGCGCCGGCGACCAGGGCATGATGTTCGGCTACGCCTGCGACGAAACGCCGGAGCTGATGCCTCTGGCGATCTCCATCGCCCAGAAGATGGCCAAGCGCCTGACCGACGTGCGCAAGCAGGGTCTGGTGGACTACCTGCGTCCCGACGGCAAGACCCAGATCACCGTGGAGTACGGTGACGATGGCGCCCCCATCCGCGTGGACACCGTGGTCCTGTCCACGCAGCACAGCCCCGACGTGTCTCTGGAGCAGATCCGCAAGGACATGATCGAGCTGGTCATCAAGCCCACCGTTCCCGCCGACCTGCTGGACGATGAGACCAAGATCTACGTCAACCCCACCGGCCGCTTCGTCAACGGCGGCCCCGCCGCCGACACCGGCCTCACCGGCCGCAAGATCATTGTGGACACCTACGGCGGCAGCGCCCCTCACGGCGGCGGCGCCTTCTCCGGCAAGGACCCCACCAAGGTGGACCGCTCTGCGGCCTACGCCGCCCGCTGGGTGGCCAAGAACGTGGTGGCCGCGGGCCTCGCCCGGAAGTGCCAGGTCCAGCTGGCCTACGCCATCGGCGTGGCCCGTCCCGTCAGCGTGCTGGTGGAGACCTTCGGCACCGGCGTCGTTGCCGATGACAAGCTGGAGGCCGCTGTGGAGAAGGTCTTTGACCTGCGCCCCACCGCCATCATCCGCGATCTGGACCTGCGCAAGCCCATCTACCGCCAGCTGGCGGCCTACGGCCACATGGGCCGCGAGGATCTGGGCGTGTCCTGGGAAAAGACCGACCGCGTGGACGCTCTGAAGGCGGCGCTGGGCCTGTAAAAACCCAATATAAAAAGAGTCCCGCAGCGTTTGTTGCGGGACTCTTTTTTACTTGTCGCGGCATTGGAGGCCCAGCTGATAGAAGGCCACGGCGCTGGCCGCCGCCACATTCAGACTGTCCACTCCGTGGGTCATGGGGATCATCACCGTATAGTCGCACTGCGCGATGGTGCCGTCCGCCAGCCCATCGCCCTCGGTGCCCAGCACCACGGCCAGCTTTTCGGCGCCCAGCAAACGGGGATCGTCCAGCCGCAGAGAGTCCTGCCGCAGCGCCATGGCTGCCGTGACGAAGCCCATTTCGCGGAGCGTCCCCGTCCAGTCGCCCTCCTCCGGCAGATACGTCCACGGCACCAGAAACACGTTGCCCATGCTGACGCGGGACGCCCGCCGGTACAGCGGGTCGCTGCCCTGTTGGGTCAGCAGCACCGCGTCCATGCCCAGCGCCGCCGCGCACCGGAAAATGGCCCCCACATTGGTGGGATTCATCACGTTTTCCAGCACGGCGATGCGCCGCGCTCCGGCGCAGACCTCCGCCACGGAGGGCAGTGCCGGCCGCCGCATGGCGCACAGCATGCCGCGTGTCAGGTGGAAACCGGTGAGCTGCGTCAGTACCTCCAGCGGCGCGGTATAGACGGGAATGTCCGCATCGCAGCGGGCCAGGATTTCCGCGCCCTTGCCGGAAATGTGCTGGGGCTCCATGAGGAACGACACCGGCTGGCAGCCCGCGTCCAGCGCCCGCCCGATGACCAGCGGGCTTTCGGCAATGAACAACGCGTTGGCGGGGTCTGCGCGGTTTACCAGCTGGTTTTCCGTAGCGCGGGCATAAACATCCAGCTCCGGCGCAGCAAAATCGGTGATCTCGATGGTGCGGGCCATGGGGGTCTCCTTCCTCCGTCAGGCGTTGAGGATGCGCATGAACTCCTCGCCGGTGATGGTCTCCTTTTCATACAGATGCTTGGCCAGCTCGTCCAGCTTGCCGCGGTTATCGGTGAGGATCTTCAGCGCCTTCTCGTGCTGCTGCTTCACCAGAGCTACCACCTGCTGGTCGATCTTCGTCTGGGTATCGGCGGAGCAGGCCAGGGACGTGTCGCCGCCCAGATACTGGTTGGTCACGGCCTCCAGCGCCACCATGCCGAAATCATCGCTCATGCCGTAGCGGGTGATCATGGCGCGGGCCAGCTTGGTGGCCTGCTCAATGTCGTTGGAGGCACCGGTGGTGATGGAGCCGAACACCGTCTCCTCGGCGGCACGGCCGCCGGTGAGGGTAGCGATCTTGTTCTCCATCTCCTCCTTGGTCATCAGATAATGGTTGCCCTCCTCCACCTGCATGGTGTAGCCCAGCGCGCCGGAGGTGCGGGGCACGATGGTGATCTTCTGCACCGGCGCGGAGTGGGTCTGCAGGGCCGCCACCAGCGCGTGGCCGATCTCGTGGTAGGACACGACCTTCTTCTCATGGTCGGTCATGATGGCGTTCTTCTTCTGATAGCCGGCGATGACCACCTCAATGCTCTCCTCCAGGTCCGCCTGGGTAGCGAAGCGGCGTCCGTCACGGACGGCGCGGAGGGCGGCCTCATTGACGATGTTGGCCAGCTCTGCACCGGAAGCGCCGGAGGCCATGCGGGCCACCTTGTTGAAGTCCACATCCTCGGCGATTTTGATCTTCTTGGCGTGGACCTTCAGAATATCCTCGCGGCCCTTCAGATCCGGCAGCTCCACCGGCACGCGGCGGTCGAAGCGGCCCGGACGGGTCAGCGCGGGGTCCAGAGACTCGGGGCGGTTGGTGGCCGCCAGAATGATGACGCCGTTGTTGCCCTCAAAGCCGTCCATCTCGGTGAGCAGCTGGTTCAGGGTCTGCTCCCGCTCGTCATTGCCGCCGTACTGGCCGCCGCTGCGCTTCTGGCCGATGGCGTCGATCTCATCGATGAACACGATGCAGGGGGCCTTCTCCTTGGCCTGGGTAAACAGGTCACGCACCTTGGAAGCGCCCATGCCCACAAACATTTCCACGAACTCGGAGCCGGAGATGGAGAAGAACGGCACGTTGGACTCACCGGCCACGGCCTTGGCCAGCATGGTCTTACCGGTGCCCGGAGGGCCCACCAGCAGGATGCCCTTGGGCATGGATGCGCCGATCTCTTTGTACTTGGTGGGGTCGTGGAGGTAGTTTACGACCTCCTGAAGGTTCTCCTTGGCCTCGTCCTCACCGGCCACATCGGCAAAGCGGATGCCCTCGGAGGACTGGACGTAGACCTTGGCATTGGACTTGCCCATGCCGAACATCATGGAGTTGCCGTCTCCGCCCATTTTCTTCATCATATTGCGGGAAATGAGCTGGCCGATGCCGATAAAGAGGATCAGCGGCAGCACCCAGCCCAGAATGCTCATCAGCAGGGAGGTCTGCTCCACCTCCTCGCCGGTGGTGGAGATGCCCGCGTCCAGCAGACGCTGCACCAGCCCGTCATCGGGAACGATGGCCGTTTTATAGATGGTCTTATTGTCCTTGCCGGTGAACAGGATGCGGTTGCTCTGCTCCTGTATCTCCACCTGCCCGATCTCTTTCTGCTCCGTCATGGTGACGAAGGTGTTGTAGTCCACCTCGCGGATCTGGTGCTCCGTCAGCCAGGGCATAGCCAGCAGGTTGAACAGCAGCAGCACCAGCATCGCGATAATGTAGTAGTAGAGCAAAGGCTTCTTGGGGGTCTTGACCTCTCTCATACAAGCGCCTCCTTGCAGACGTATTATTCAAAGTATTATAGCCGCGCCGTACCGTAAAGTCAAAGGGAACGGCGGAAAAAACCTGTAAATTTTTCCTGAACACCGGCGTATCCGGGACTTATTGTATATTTTGTGAACAGACTTTGCTACTTTTGTGAACATTAGCACTCTCCTATTGACAGTGCTAAAATTGGCGCTATAATGAAGCCGAACCTTGAGAGAGGGGCGAGCAAGCGGCCCCGCCGGAGAGGTTCGGAACTGTTGATACAATGAGGGTAATATAGTGGGCGGCGGCCACCCGGTCCGCCGCGATACGAATGGAGGTATGACATATGTTGCCCAGCATTTTTGGTGAGAACCTGTTTGATGATTTCTTTTCTGATCCGTTTGGCATGATGGTGTCCCAGGGCCGCGACCCGCTGTACGGCAAGCACGCCAAGAACCTGATGAAGACCGATGTCCGCGAGACGGAGGGTACCTACGAGCTGGATGTGGACCTGCCGGGCTTCACCAAGGACGAGGTGAACGTGGAGCTGAAGAACGGCTATCTGACCATCCAGGCCGCCAAGGGCCTGGACAAGGATCAGACCGATAAGAAGGGCAAGTACATCCGTCAGGAGCGCTGCGCCGGCGCATGCAGCCGCACGTTCTACGTGGGCGATGGTGTGGAGCCCGAGGATGTCACCGCCAAGTTTGAAAACGGCATTCTGCAGCTGTCCATCCCCAAGGAGGCCAAGAAGCAGCTGCCCAAGAATACCAGCGTCACCATCGGCTGACGTGAACAGGCAAAAAAGAATGACCCGCCTCGGCGGGTCATTCTTTTTGCGCTTTTTACCAGATCTGCGCGGCCACGATGTTCTTTTTGTAGCTGATGCGGAAGTAGAAGAACTCCGCTATGCCGGTGATGAACCAGGAGAAGATATACAGCAGGTACAGAGACGGCACCGTGTGGAAGTAGGCGAACACCGTGTAGATCCACACCACGCGGAACACGCAGGAGCCCATGATGACCACGATGGTGGGGATGATGCTCTTGCCGATGCCGCGGGAGGCGGCGATGCTGTTGTCCATCAGCGGGGCTATGGCGTAGGAGAAAGCCATGATCCGCAGACGGTCCATGCCGGCGTCGATGACGGCGGGCTCGTTGGCGAACAGGGACAGGAACTGCCGGCCGAACAGCAGCATCATCGCGCCAAAAATGGCGCCGGTGAAGATGCCGTACAGCGTGCAGATGTGATAGCTCTTAAGGATACGCTCCTTATGGCCCGCGCCCCAGTTGCGGCTGACGAAGCTGGCGCAGGCGGTGTAGAACGCCGCCATCATGTTGAACACCAGAGTATCGGCGTTGGCGGCGGCAGCCGCGCCGGAGACGGTGATCTCGTCGAAGGAGTTCAGACCCGCCTGCACGAACAGGTTGGCCAGCGCGAAGATGGCGTTCTGCAGGCCGGAGGGGACGCCGATCATCAGGATGCGTTTGACCGCCGCCTTGTGGAGCCGCAGCTGCCGCATGCTCAGGCGGCAGGCGTCCTTCCGCCGCAGCAGGTGGACGACGATCAGGACGGCGGATACCCACTGGGCAATGGCGCTGGCGATGGCTACGCCCTCGGCGGACATCCGGCAGCCGATGACGAATACCAGATTCAGAATGACGTTCAGCACACCGGCCACGGACAGGTAGATCAGGGGGCGCTTGGTATCGCCGGTGGCGCTGAGGATACCGTTGCCGCAGTTGTAGATGCCGATGCCGGGCAGGCCCAGCGCATAAATACGCAGGTACAGCACGGCGCCGGGAAGGAATTCCTCCTTGGTGTTCAGCAGGCGCAGCATAGGCTCGGCAAAAAACGCGCAGATCAGGCACACCAGCACGCCTGCGCCCGTGCAGATCAGCAGGGAGGAGTGGGTGGTGCGCTCCACGTTCTCGCTGTCGCCGATGCCCAGCCAGCGGGCCACCGACACATTGACACCGGCGCCCATGCCGATGAGCAGGCCGGTGAACAGGGACACCAGCGTGGTGGTGGAGCCCACGGCGCCCAGCGCCACATAGGTATTATAGGCATATTTACCGGCGATGGCCACGTCGCTGAGGTTGAACAGCACCTCCAGCACCTGGGTCAGCATCAGCGGCAGGCTGAACAGCAGAATATTTTTCCACAGGGACCCGCTGGTCATCTCAATGCTTTTCATACGGCTTTCCTCACTCCCAAATGTTCCTTTTTTTATATAAAGCGCACCAGTTTCTTTACATGGCTGCAAGAGCTGAGTATATCACCGGCGCGGGGGCAAAGCAAGCATATTTACCAACAGACTTTCCAATGAAAAAACGGGGCCGATTGTGCAGAATGTACCCCTATACGGGAAAAGAGGTGGATTTTTACGGCGCTGATGTGCCGGTTTTTGAAATTTTCGCCTGCGTCTTGCAGAGAGGGGCGGGATGTGCTATCCTAAAAACAGCGAAAAGAAAAGGAGAGCGCTATGAAGCTGGTTCTGATCGACATCGACAACACCCTGCTGGATTTTGACGCCTACATCCGCCGTACCATGGAGGAGGGCTTCGCCCACTTCGGCCTGCGGCCCTACGAGCCGTGGATGTACGATGTGTTCCACCGCGAGAACAACAAGCTCTGGCGGCAGATCGAGGAGGGCACCCTGACGTTTCCGGAGCTGGAGAAGATCCGGTGGAACAACGTGTTCGCCGCGCTGGACATGGACTTCGACGGCGTGGTGTTCGAGAAATATTTCCGCACCGCCCTGCACGAGAGCGCCATCCCCGTGAACGGGGCGCGAGAGCTGCTGGAGGCACTGCGGGGCAGGTATCTGCTGGCCGCCGCCAGCAACGGCCCCTATGAGCAGCAGCTCCACCGGCTGGCTCTGGCGGGTATGAAGGACTTCTTCGACTGGTTCTTCATCTCCGAGCGCATCGGCGCGTCCAAGCCGTCGAAGCTCTTTTTCGATGAGGCGTTCCGGCAGGTCAACGAGGGCCGTGAGACGCCTATCCTGCCGGAGGATACCGCCATCATCGGCGACTCTCTGACCTCCGACATGGCCGGCGGCAGGGGGGGCGGACTGAAAACCGTGTACTACCGCCGTCCGGGGGCCGCGCCCGCCAATGACAGCGTGGACGTAACGGCGGAGGACCTGCGGGACATCCCCGCGCTGCTGCAATAAGCTGCGAACAAACGAACGGGGCGCATGCCATTGGCATGCGCCTCGTTTTATTGCGCTCTCGGAGTCAGCAGCGCCTTACGGTGCCGCAGGTAATAGCCGTATCCGGCGGCGTCCGCCAGGAACCAGCCGATGGGGATGGCGGCCCAGATGCCCACTTCGCCCACCGGCCCCGCCAGGGCGTAGGCCAGAGCCACGCGGGTGCCCAGGGAGACGACTGTCAGCACCACGCTCATGCCGGGCCGCTGCACGGCGCGGTAAAAGCCGTACAACAGGAACAGGCAGCCGATACCGGCGTAGAACGTGCCCTCAATGCGGAGGTAGCGGACGCCGCAGGCGATGACCTCCGTATCGCCTGCCTGAACGAAAAGACCCATCAGCGGCCGGGCGAATACCACCACCAGCGCCGCTGCGGCGCAGGAGAAGGCGGCGCTCACCGCCGTGGCCTGCCGCAGGCCCTGCCGCAGCCGGTCGGACTGCCCCGCGCCGTAGTTCTGGGCCGAGAAGGTGGAGAAGGCGTTGCCGAACTCCTGCACCGGCAGGTAGGCAAAAGCGTCGATCTTCACGGCGGCGGCAAAGGCCGCCATCACCACCGGCCCGAAGCTGTCCACCAGACGCTGTATCAGCAGGATGCCGAAGTTCATGGCCGACTGCTGCGCGCAGGTCAGCAGCGACAGATCCATCAGCTCCCGCAGGATATGCCGGTCGAACCGGAAGTCCGCCCGCCGCGGCAGCATGTGGCGGCAGCGCAGCAGGGCATAGATCGTCAGCCCCAGCCCCGCAGCGTACTGGGCGATCACCGTGGCCGCTGCCGCGCCGGACACGCCCCACCGCAGCACCAGTACGAACAGAAGGTCCAGCCCCACGTTCAGCAGGGCCGCGCCGCCCAGAAACCACAGCGGTGCGGCGGAGTTGCCCGCCGAGCGCAGCAGGCAGGCGAAGAAGTTATAGAGGAACGTGGCCGCCAGCCCTACAAAAATGATGCGCAGATAACCGGCCATGTCGCCGTACAGCGGATCGGGCACCTGCAAAAACCGCAGGATGGGGTCCAGCAGGACGTATACCAGCGCCGTCACCGCCGCCGTCACCCCGCCGATGAGGCAGAGGGCCAGCGCCGCCGCCCGATGCAGAGACGCCATGTCCTTCCGGCCCAGATAGATGGAGAACAGTGCCCCTGCGCCCATGGCCAGTCCCAGAAACACGGAGGTCAGGAACGTCATCAGCGTGAAGGCGGAGCCCACCGCTGCCAGGGCGTCGCGGCCCAGCGCACGCCCCACGATGAGAGTGTCCGCTACATTATACAGCTGCTGGAGAAGGCTTCCCGCCATCATGGGCAGTGCGAACAGCAGCAGGCTGCGGGTGATGCCGCCGCGGGTCATGTCCCGATACATAAAAACTCCTCGTCAGGAAAGGACGGGGGCCGCAGGCTCCCGTCCTTCATCGTTGTTGTGCCGGCTCAATAGCCGTAGAGCATGGAGCGCTTGATATCCGCCAGACAGTGAGCGCCGCACATGGCCATGGTGTCGGCCAGCTCGGCCTTCAGCTTGTCCACGTAGACCTGCACGCCCTCGAAGCCGCCGCCGTACACCATGTTCACGAAGGGACGGCCGATGAGGACCGCGTCCGCACCCAGCGCCAGCGCCTTGAACACGTCCATGCCGGAGCGGATGCCGCCGTCCACCAGAATGGTCATTTTGCCGCCCACAGCGTCTGCGATGGCGGGCAGCACCTCCGCCGTGGCGGGGCACTGGTCCAGCACACGGCCGCCGTGGTTGCTGACCACGATGCCGCTGGCGCCGGCCTCCAATGCCTTTTTCGCGCCGTTTACCGTCATGATGCCCTTGAGAATGAAAGGCTTACCGGCCAGCTCCGCGATCTGCCGCAGCTCGTCCACGGTCTTGCTGCCGGCGGGAGGCGTCATGTTTTTCAGGAACGGCAGGCCCGCCGCGTCGATGTCCATGGCGATGGCGATGGGATCGGCGGCCTTGGCCAGCGCCATTTTTTCCTCCACCAGCGCCATATTCCAGGGCTTTACCGTGGGCACGCCGCAGCCGTTGTTTTTCTTCAGGGCCTCGGCCGCGCCCTCCATGACGGCGGGATTGATGCCGTCGCCGGTGAAGGCGGCGATACCTGCGGCGGCGCAGGCGGTCACCAGAATGTCGTTATACGTCAGATCGTCATACTTGTCGCCGTAGTGCAGCTGCATGGCGCCCACCGGCGCGGCGAACACCGGCAGCACGACCTTCTTGCCGAAGAAATCGTAGGACGTGTCCACGGGCTTGTTCTCACAGATGGTGTCCATGTTGACGCACAGCTCCTGCCACTTCTGATAGTTGCGGATGAAGCCGGTGCCGATGCCCTTGGCTCCGGGGCCGGGGATGGTATTTTTGCAGGCCATGCCGTTGCAGGTGGGACAGGACTTGCAGTAAGGACCCATACAGGTGCGGGCGTTGTTCAGGATCTCCTGATATGTCATGAAAGTGTACCTCCGGTTTCAAATGTGTAGTACCGCCATTGTACTCCGACGGCGGGAAAAAGCAACTCCGAGTTTTTCTCAGTGGTGGAAGCTGGTGACCTGGGGAGGCTCCGGCTGGGGCAGGCCGTACTGGGCCCTGCCCAGCTGGATGGCCTTCATGAGGAACGCCATGTTCCGTCCCAGCGTCCGCATGGTCTGGAGGCCCTCCCTGTCCTGGCGCACCTCCTCCGGTGTATTGCCGTACACCATGTTCCAGTACTGGCTGCTGGCGATGGGCATGCCGGAGATGGTGAAGTACTTGTTCAGCACGTCGAAGCTGGAGGTGTTGCCGCCGCGGCGGCAGGACACCACCGCCGCGCCCACCTTCATGGTCAGGTTCCGGATACCGGCGCTGTAAAACAGCCGGTCCATAAAGGAGATGGCGTCCCCGGCGGGGGAGGCATAGTGTACCGGCGCGCCGATGACCAGCGCGTCCGCCTCCAGCAGCTTGGGAGACGTCTCGTTCACCGCATCGTCGTACACGCACTTTCCCAGCTTGCGGCAGGCGCCGCAGCCGGTACAGCCGCAGACGACTCTGCCGCCGGCCTGCACGATCTCGGTTTCGATGCCCTCGGCCTCCAGCGTGCGGGCCAGCTCCTCCAGCGCCGTGTAGGCGCAGCCCTTGGGATGGGGGCTGCCGTTGATGAGTAATGCCTTCATTACCGCACCTCCTTGGATAATTTCGCGGCCATTATAGCACATTCCCCGCAAAAAGCAACACCGCGGAGGGGAAAACCTCCGCAGTGTCGTTTTGCACAGGCGGCTCATGCCTCCTGCGCCGCGTATTTCTCCAGGATGCCCCGCAGCGCCGACAGGGAGCTGGTATGGCATCTCTCGATGATGGTGCTGCTGCCCTTCAGCTCACTGAGGGCGCCCTGCACCAGCTTGTGGGACATGGTATTGGTGAAAAAGATCATCAGGTCCGGCCGTCCCAGCTTGTTCTTCAGCCCGCCGGAGGGCTTGGTCAGCACCTTGGCCTGACACTGGTACGCGCCGCAAAGCTCCTTATAGCGGCGCTCCATGCACTCATTTCCACCCAATATGACAACGCTCATACACGCCGCCTCCTTCAATTTGAAATTCAGTTAGACTACTCTAACCTCACCCATCATACCAGACTTTCCCGCAGAATGCAAGACATATTTTTGCTTTCCTGAAATAGAGTCTCTTGCATTTTGCAGGTCGATGAAATATAATGTGCAAAAACACAGGCCCGCAGGGGCCGGAAGGGGGCAGCGGTATGCGTATCGTTGTAAAAGTGGGGACCTCCACGCTGGCGCACGCCACGGGGCGGCTGAACATCCAGCGGATGGAGCGGCTGTGCAGGGTGCTGAGCGATCTGAAAAATGCGGGGCATGAGATCATTCTGGTGTCCTCCGGCGCCATCGGCATGGGCGTGGGGAAGCTGAATCTCCCGGGCCGTCCGGCGGACATGCCCAGCAAGCAGGCGGCTGCCGCCGTGGGCCAGTGCGAGCTGATGTATACCTACGACAAGCAGTTCACGGAGTACAGCCACACCGTAGCCCAACTGCTGCTGACCGGCGAGGACATCAAAAGCGAGCAGCGCAGCCGCAACGTCCGCAACACGCTGTCCCGCCTGCTGGAACTGGGTGCGCTGCCTATCATCAACGAGAACGACGCCGTGGCCACCGACGAGATCGGCGTGGAGAACACCATCGGCGAGAACGACAGCCTGTCGGCCATCGTGGCCGCCGCCATCGGCGCGGACCTGCTGGTGCTGCTGTCGGACATCGACGGGCTGTACGACAAGGATCCCCGCCGCCATCCCGATGCCCGCCTGATCCCCACGGTGGAGCGGGTGGACGACGAGCTGTTCACCCTGGCGGAGGACAGCAGCACCGGCTTGGGCACCGGCGGCATGATCACCAAGCTGCGGGCCGCCGCCATCGCCACGGAGGCGGGCTGCGAGATGGTCATCGCCAACGGCAGCAAGCCGGAGGTGCTGTATGACATCGCCGCGGGCCGCCCTGCGGGCACCAGATTTTTAACAGGAAGGGCTGCTGTATGACCACGATCGAGCTTCTGCAAAAGACAAAGGCCGCGTGGCCGGCGCTGAGCGCCGCGCCTGCGGAGGAGAAAAACCGGCTGCTGTTGGCTATGGCCGATGCGCTGGAGGAGAGCACCCCCGCCATTCTGGCCGCCAACGCGCAGGACATGGCGGACGCGGAGGGGCACATTTCCGCCGTGATGCTGGACCGCCTGCGGCTGGACGAGGGCCGCATCCGCGCTATGGCCGACGGCGTCCGCGCCGCCGCGGCGCTGCCGGATCACACCGGGCGCACGCTGGCGCAGTTTACCCGCCCCAACGGCATGACCATCACCAAGGTGCAGGTGCCTCTGGGTCTGGTGGCCATCATCTACGAGAGCCGCCCCAACGTCACCTCAGACGCCGCGGCACTGGCTGTCAAGAGCGGCAACGTCTGTATGCTCCGAAGCGGGAAGGAGGCGTACCGCTCCTGCCGCGCCGTCGTGGCGGCGCTGAAGGCGGGCATCACCGCCGCCGGAGGCGATGCCGACATCGTGAACATCGTGGAGGATACCACCCACCAGAGCGCCAACGATATCATGCAGGCCCGGGGGCTGGTGGATCTGCTGATCCCCCGCGGCGGCGCGGGACTCATCCGCGCCTGCGTGGAGAACGCCGCCGTGCCCTGCATCGAGACGGGCACCGGCATCTGCCACGTCTATGTGGACGCCGCTGCCGATCTGGACAAGGCCGTGCGTATCATCACCAACGCCAAGACCAGCCGGCCCTCTGTGTGCAACGCCGAGGAGGTGTGCCTGGTCCACAGCGCCGTTGCGGAGAAGCTCCTGCCCATGCTGCACAAGGCACTGGTGGCCGACCGCATCGCCGCAGGACAGCCGCCGGTGGAGCTGCGGCTGGACCGCCGCGCCGCCGCCATCATCAGCGGCACGCCCGCATCGGAGACCGACTTCGACACCGAGTTCCTGAACTACATTCTGGCCGTGGCCGTGGTGGACAGTCTGGACGATGCTATCGCCCACATCGCCGCCCACTCCACCCATCACAGCGACTGCATCGTCACGGAGGACGCCGCCGCCGCGGCCCGCTTCACCCTTCAGGTGGACAGTGCCGCCGTGTACGTCAACGTCTCCACCCGCTTCACCGACGGCGGAGAGTTCGGTCTGGGCTGTGAGATGGGCATCTCCACCCAGAAGCTCCACGCCCGCGGCCCCATGGGACTGGACGAGCTCAGTACCTATAAATATGTCGTCACCGGCGACGGACAGATCCGATGAAAAAAACACTCCCGACCGATGGTCGGGAGTGTTTTGCGCTTTATTCGGCCTCGTGGTGGGACTGACGCTCCGCCATGGGGATGTAGTGGCCGTGGGTGGTGACGGCGCGGTACGCCGGACGCATGATGCGGTGGCAGGTGATGAGCTCCTCCATGCGGTTGGCGCACCAGCCCGCGATACGGGCGGAGGCGAACAGCGGCGTGAACACGTCCTGAGGAATGCCCAGCATGGTGTACACCAGGCCGGAGTACATGTCCACGTTGGCGCACATGGGGGTGTTGTCACCGCGGCGCTCCTGCACCAGCGGGATGCCCAGCTCCTCCACCTTCTGCAGAAGGGCGAAGTCCTCGGCGTAGCCCTTGATCTCCGCCATGTGCTGGGCGTATTTCTTCAGCAGCACGGCGCGGGGGTCGGACATGGTATACACCGCGTGGCCCAGACCGTACAGCTTGCCGGATCTGTCGCCGGCCTCCTTGTCCAGCAGCTTCACCAGATAGTCGCGGATGGAGCCGTCGTCGTGGGGGTCCACATTCTCCTTGACATAGCGGAACATCTCCATGACCTTGGCGTTGGCGCCGCCGTGGAGCGGGCCCTTCAGGGAGCCTACGGCTCCGGCGATGGCGCTGTACGTATCCGTGCCGCTGGAGGACATGGCGCGGCAGACGAAGGTGGAGTTGTTGCCGCCGCCGTGCTCCGCGTGGACCATCAGCATCATATCCAGCAGGTGGGCCTCCTCCTCGGTGTAGTTGGTATCGGGCCGGATCATCCGCAGGAAGTTCTCCGCCGTGGACAGCTCCGCCACGGGGAAATGGATGTGCAGGGAGTCCCCCTGGAAATAGTGGCGCTTCACCGCGTAGGAGTTGGCCACGATGGAGGGGAAGCAGCCGATGAGCTTTACCGACTGCAGGAGCAGGTTCTCGATGGAGGTGTCGTCGGCGCTGGCATCGTAGGAGTACAGGCTCAGCACGCTGCGGGCCAGCTCGTTCATCATGTTGCCGCTGGGGTGCCGCATGATCATGCCCTCGGTGAAGCCCTCCGGCAGCTTGCGGGCCTGGCTCATGATGTCCTTGAACCGCTTCAGCTCGGCCTCCGTGGGCAGGTAGCCCATCACCAGCAGGTACGCCACCTCCTCATAGCCGAAGGTGCCGGCTCTGCGGTGGGCCTCCACGATGTCGGTAAGCTCGATGCCGCGGTAGTACAGGCGGCCCGGGGTAGGGATGCGCTGTCCGTCCTGCAGCAGGTAGCCCTGCACGCTGCCTACCTTGGTGACGCCCACCAGCACGCCGGTGCCGTCGCTGTTGCGCAGACCCTTTTTGACCTCACCCTGATAGAACTGGGGGCCGATGGCATACTCCTCCTGAATGCGGCGGCTCAGCGGTTCTGTGTAGCGCTCCAGAATACCGGTATCCTTCTCAACCATAATGCTTTCCTTTCTCCCGCGGCGTCCGCAGGCTTTCATCCTGTTGGGGCGATTATAACGCGCCCATTTGTGTTTTGCAAGATGAAAATACGCGAAATTCATAAATGACGGAAAAATTTCTTAAAAACAGGGGAAAATCAGGGGGCACGACACATGAAATGCAATAATTAATTTTTTAACTTTCATTTTAGGACTTGCACACGCAAAATTATCTGCTATACTATACCCATCAAAAATGATACGTCAAAAATTCTCCGAAAAGGAGCGTGACCATATGATCCAGCTGCACCACGGCGGCGTCACCCTGCAAAACGGGGTGCCGGCGCCCGCCAAAACTGCCGCACCGGCCCTGCGTGACAGGACCATGGCCTACCAGATCCTCCGCCGCCACGACAAGCCTGCGGGGGACGGCCTGCTGCACCTGACCTTTGACAGTCTCATCTCCCACGACATCACCTACGTGGGCGTCATCCAGACCGCCAAGGCCAGCGGCATGACGGAATTCCCCGTGCCCTACGTGCTGACCAACTGCCACAACAGCCTGTGCGCCGTGGGCGGCACCATCAACGAGGACGACCACGTGTTCGGCCTGTCCGCTGCCATCAAGTACGGCGGCGACTACGTCCCCGCCAATCAGGCCGTCATCCACCAGTACGCCCGGGAGATGATGAGCGGCTGCGGCCGCATGATCCTGGGCTCCGACAGCCACACGCGCTACGGTGCGCTGGGTACCATGGGCGTGGGGGAGGGCGGTCCCGAGATCGTCAAGCAGCTGCTGAAAAACACCTATGACATTGCGGCGCCGGAGGTCATTCTGGTGTGGCTCACCGGTGAGCCGCCCCACGGCGTCGGCCCCCACGACGTGGCCATCGCCCTGTGCGGCGCGGTGTACAAAAACGGCTTCGTGAAAAACAAGGTGCTGGAGTTCGCCGGCCCCGCCGTGTCCCGCCTGCCCATGGACTACCGCATCGGCATCGACGTGATGACCACGGAGACCGCCTGCCTCAGCTCCATCTGGGAGACGGACGAAGCCGTGGCGGACTATCTGGCCCTCCATGGCCGCCCCGAGACGTTCACCGCCCTGCACCCGCAGGACGGCGCGTACTACGACGGCATGATCACCATCGACCTTGACCGCATGGAGCCCATGGCCGCCCTGCCGTTCCACCCCTCCGAGGCGGTGACGCTCCGCGAGCTGCTCCATGATCCCGGCGACCACCTGCGGGAGGTGGAGAAGCGGGCCGCCGCCCAGTTCGGCGGTAAGGCGGGCCTGCACCTGACGGACAAGCTGGCGGACGGCAAGCTGGTGGTGGATCAGGGCATCATCGCCGGATGCGCCGGCGGCATGTACGACAACATCGCCGAGGCCGCCGCCATTCTGGCGGGTCACGATACCGGCAGCGGCTACTTCTCCCTGTCGGTATATCCGCCCTCCGTCCCCGTGAATCTGGAGCTGATGGAAAACGGCGTCCAGCAGTCCCTACTGGCCTCCGGCGCACTGTTCAAGCCCTGCTTCTGCGGCCCCTGCTTCGGCGCGGGGGATGTCCCCGCCAACAACGGCCTGTCCATCCGCCACACCACCCGTAACTTCCCCAACCGGGAGGGCTCCAAGCCCGCCGATGGTCAGCTGGCCGGCGTCATCCTCATGGACGCCCGCTCCATCGCCGCCACGGCGCGGAACCACGGCGTCCTCACCTCTGCCGCCGACGTGGACTACACGCCGCCCGCGCCGGTGCAGCGCCGGTTCGACCGTGCGGTGTACGACCGCCGGGTCTACTTCGGCTTTGGTAAGGCGCAGCCGGATGCGCCCTTGAAGTACGGCCCCAATATTGCCGAGTGGCCCGCCATTCCCGCCCTGTCCGACGACCTTCTCATGCAGGTGGCCTCCGTCCTGCGGGACGAGGTCACCACCACCGACGAGCTGATCCCCTCCGGCGAGACGTCCTCCTACCGCTCCAATCCCCTGAAGCTGGCGGAGTTCGCCCTGTCCCGCCGCGACCCGGACTATGTGCCCCGGGCCAAGGCCACGCAGGCGCTGGAGGCGGCGCGTGCCGCCGGTACGGTGATGCCGGAGCTGCAAGCGGTGCTGGCGGCGATGGACCTGCCGGAGAGCGCTCTGGCCCGTATGCACATCGGCTCCGTCATCTTCGCCAATAAACCCGGCGACGGCTCCGCACGGGAGCAGGCCGCCTCCTGCCAGCGGGTGCTGGGCGGCTGCGCCAACATCTGCTATGAGTTCGCCACCAAGCGCTACCGCTCCAACTGCGTCAACTGGGGCATGCTGCCCTTCACGCTGGCGGATGGCGCGCCCTTCAACGCCGTGCCGGGGGATTTCATCTTCGTCCCCGCTGTCCGGGAAAAGGTGGCGCGAGGCGACGGGGAATTCCCCGCCGTTCTCGTCCATGACGGAAAGACGCAGCCCCTGACCCTGTACCTGAAAAACACCGGCGCGGAGGAGCGTGAGCTGCTGCTCACCGGCTGCCTCATGAACCACTACGCCGCGCAGAACCGGAGGTAACGATGGAAAAGATCAAAATGCCTGTCCCCATCGCCGAGCTGGACGGCGATGAGATGACCCACATCCTGTGGGGAATGATAAAGGACCAGCTGATAAAGCCCTTTGTAGACCTGAACACCGAGTACTACGACCTGTCCCTGCCCAACCGGGACAGGACGGAGGATGCCGTGACCCGGCAGGCGGCGGAGGCCATCAAGCGCCTCCATGTGGGCGTGAAGTGCGCCACCATCACCCCCAACTACCAGCGGCAGGAGGAGTACGGCCTCAAGCAGCTCTGGAAGTCCCCCAACGCCACCATCCGTGCGGCGCTGGACGGCACGGTGTTCCGCGCCCCTATCCTCATTTCCCGTGTGAAGCCGGTGGTGACCTGCTGGAAAAAGCCCATCACCATCGCCCGCCACGCCTACGGCGACGTATATAAGGCCGTGGAGTACCGCGTCCCCGGCCCCGGTAAGGCGGAGCTGGTGTTCACCGATGAGCACGGCGCGGAGCTGAGCCGCCAGACCGTCTACGATTTCAACGGCCCCGGCGTTTTGCAGGCCATGCACAACCGGGACGACTCCATCCTGTCCTTCGCCCGCTGCTGCTTCGCCTACGCGCTGGACGTGCGGCAGGATGTCTGGTTCTCCTCCAAGGACACCATCTCCAAGGACTACGACCAGACCTTCAAGCTGCTGTTCCAGAAGGTGTTCGACGAGGAGTACCGCGCCGCCTTTGAGCAGGCGGGGCTGCATTACCGCTACGCCCTCATTGACGATGTGGCCGCCAAGGTCATCCGCTCCTCCGGCGGCATCATCTGGGCCTGCAAGAACTACGACGGCGACGTGATGAGCGACCTCATCGCCGCCGCGTCCGGATCTCTGCCCATGATGACCAGTGTGCTGGTGTCGCCGGACGGCAACTTCGAGTACGAGGCAGCCCACGGCACCGTCACCGACCATTTCTACCGCTGGCGCAAGGGGGAAAAGGTGTCCACCAACCCGCTGGCCACCATGGCGGCGTGGTCCGGCGCCCTGAAAAAGCGGGGCGAGCTGGATGGCAGCGCCGCGCTGGTGCATTTTGCCGATTGTCTCTATCAGGCGGGGCTGGACGTGTTCGAGGAAGGCTATCTCTCCGAGGATCTGGCGCCTCTGTGCGACCCGGCGGAGCTGAAGGAGATGCCGGACAATGACCGGCTCATCGCCCTCATCCGCGCGCGGCTGGAGATGCTGCTGGCCCGGTAAATACGCATAAAAAATCCCCCACGGCACCGCCGTGGGGGATTTTTTTGCTCATTTGAAGAACTCAAACCGTGGGGAATCCCTGGTGACAACGCCGGCCTCGATCTCGATGCCGTCCCCGAAGAACCTGTGCAGCAGCGCCGCCAGCTCGTCCGCGGCGGCCTGCACCTCGTCGGCGTTCACATCGGAGAAGCCGTCGATGGGGAACAGGATGGCTTTGGTCTCCTCTGTGATCTTGCCCCGCTCCGACTGCCGCCACGTCCAGCGGCGGGTGCGGATCTCGCTGCCGGAGGCGTACACCGCCTCGCCCATGTCCGGTGTCTCCTCCTCCGTACTGCCGAAAGGAATGAAGGTGTCGCCCTCCTTGGCCAGGCGCACGTCCAGCCCTTCATCGATGGTGTCCAGATCGTGGGCGCCCATGGGCAGCCGGTGCTTGATGGACACGGCGTTGCCCAGATCCACGGCGGCGTTGATGTGGGGGAAGCCCTTGCCCTTGGCAATACGGGTCAGCAGCGCTTCAATGGAGCACAGGAACTTGTTGGGGTTGATGCCCAGCGCCGTAAAGGCGTTGCGGTAGGGGAGGATATCCTCCGTCTCCTTGGGCTTCTTTCCCGCGAAATACGCTTCGCAGGCGGCCACGTTCTCCGCCAGCATCTGCTCCAGCTGGGGGATGTCGTGGGTATTGTCCAGCCCCCGCACGGCCACTGCACCGAAGCAGGCGTTGGGCAGCTTCTCAAAAAATTCCTGGGATACCTGATAGTACATGTGGTTGCCTCCTTTTTTTCCGGCTTTCCCGTTCTGTTGCGGGTATTATAGACCTCTTGCCGCCGTTTGCCAAGGGCCTGTAAAGAAAAAAGCGCTGTCCTGTGTGAATGGTGTCGTTGTTTACCAAAATGTGAAAAATGCGCATGAGCTGGAATGGATCCCTGTGGCCGCCCCGGTCACGGTTGGAACATCTGCTGAAAAAATGTATACCGCCGTTATGCTTCAGCGTGATCCGCAGACGCAGAGACTATATCTGCATGATGCGATTACAGAAAAAGAGCTCGACATTCGTGGTACCGAGCACCTCAAAACCCATAGAGGGTCAGACACCACAAATAGCGAACTCTATACTGCAGATATACTACGAAATGCCTTGAATGTCAAGAGCCGGCAGCTCTCCACCGGCCGGAGCATCGACGAGCTGGCGGGAGAGGATGCGGACACATGGCGCGGCGTGGATACGGGGCGGGTCACGCAGGAGAACGGCCTGTTCCGACGTGACGCCGGCCGCCCGACACACATAAAGAGAGCCTGTGGCATTGCGTCACAGACTCTCCTTTTACATATGTATGATGCGATTCTCCGCAGACGGCTCACTTCTCGCCGAAGGTGTAGGTCAGATCGCCCTTGCTGCAGATGTAGTGGACCTGATAGCCGGAGGTGGTATTCTGCGCCTCCGCCGTGGGCACGGCCACGGCCACGTAGCCGGTCTGGAGCTTTACCGTGGTGCCATCGTCGTACGTGATGGTATCGGTGACGTTGTACTCCCAGCTGAGCCCGAAGTCGCGGTAGGTTCCGGTGGACATGTAGTCCTGCTGCAAATAGGCATAATAGGCCCGCACGTTGGCCAGATCTGCCGACTCCTTGGCTTTGTGGATGCTTCTGCCCATGGCGGGGATGGCAATCGCCGCCAGCACCGCAATGATGGCCACCACGATGAGCATCTCCATCAGCGTGAAGCCCTGTTTCCTTTTGCTATGTACCATCGAAAATACCTCATAAAAGCCGAAATATCGGCGAAATCTTCAGGGCAAAACAGGCACGACTGGAGGTCGTGCCTGTTTTGTGGTCGGAGTGGGGGGACTTGAACCCCCGGCCTCTTGGTCCCGAACCAAGCGCGCTACCAACTGCGCTACACCCCGTCAGCCGTTCTATTATAGGCGCAAATGCGCCTGCTGTCAAGGAAAATTTCCCCGCCCCTGCACCCCCTGTATTTTGCTGCCGATCTGGAGCCGTTCCGGCGTCTAACGCCGGACAGGCGCGCATACACTGTGCCGGAAGGGAGGTGTATCCGTATGGCACAGCGTTCCACGGCGCCGCAGCGCCGGACGGCGGCCCGCCGCGCGGCCTACCGCGCCCGTGTCCGCACCGCAGCAGACAGCCGCCGTCCGCCCCAGCCGCCGCGCCCTGCTGCGGGCAAGCCCGCAGCCCGGAAACCGGCATCTCCGCAGGAGAAGCGCCGCATGGTACAGCTGCTGGTCAGCGGTGTCCTGTTGGTGGTGGCTATCGCCGTCAAGCTGCTGATGCCCGACGTGCTGGACCGCTATCGCACACGGGTGCTGGATCTGCTGGGGGCCGATACCGACTTTGTGGAGGTGTTCTCTGCTGCGGGCCGCGCCTTCTCGGAGGAGGGCGCCATCGGCGGCGCGCTGACCGACGCCTATACCGCGGTGTTCGGCTCGGAAGAGGTGACGGCGTCGCCGTCGCCCACGTCCGCCGCCTGCACGCCGGAGGCGCAGCCCGCCGATGCGGAGCTGCTCCAGCAGGTACTGGGCTTCGCCTATACTGCGCCGGTAGAGGGGCAGCTGTCCTCCGGCTTCGGCCTCCGCACCGATCCGCTGGAGGGCGTCAGCCGCTTTCACTACGGGCTGGACATCGCCGCGCCGGAGGGCGCGGTGGTGTCCAGCTTTGCCGACGGCGCCGTCACCGCCGTGGGGGAGAGCAGCGATCTGGGCCGCTACGTCGCCGTCGCCCACGCCAACGGCTTTTCCACGCTGTACGCCCACTGCACCCGCGTCACCGCCTCCGCCGGACAGCAGGTGTCGCGGGGCGATCCCATCGCCGAGGTGGGCGATACCGGCCGCGCCACCGGTCCTCACCTCCACTTTGAGCTGCACCGCGGCAGCACTTACCTGAACCCCGTCTACTATGTCACGTTCTCCTGATGTCACCGTTTGCGTCCGTCCCTCCGCGCTGCTGACGCCGGCGCTTTTCCTGCTGCTGACGGATACGCCCATCCTGCTGGCGGCGCTGCTGCCGGCGGCCCTGCTCCACGAACTGGCCCACTACGCGGTGCTGCGCCTGTGCGGCGTCCGTGCCGCCCGCTTCACCCTCACCGGCCTGGGCGCATCGCTGTACGTGCCGGAGCTGCACCGCCTGTCCTACGGCGCGGAGCTGCTCAGCGCCGCCGCGGGGCCGCTGATGAACCTGCTGCTGTGGGTGCTGCTGAGCCTTACCGGCAGAGAGGCGCTGACGCTGTTCGCCGGCGCCCAGATGGTGCTGGGCGTTCTGAACCTGCTGCCGGTGCGTCCCATGGACGGCGGCCGCATCCTGTGGCTGGCCACGGCATACCTGACAGAGCCCTACACCGCCGACCGCGTAGCCGCCGCCGTAGGGCTGGCCGCATCGTCGGCGCTGCTGGCGCTGTGCCTCTGGCTGGTGCTGACCACCGGCAGCGGCCTGTTCCTCCTGCTGGGAGCGCTGTGGCTGGCGTACCGCAGCCTGCCGCCGGAAGTTTTTTTGCCCCGCCGCCTTGCCAAACCGACAAAAAACAGGTAAAATAAACTGTTACCGAAATACACCGCAAGGAGAATGACCGTGGATAAGCGACTGGAACGCATCCTGCCTCGGGTGCAGAAGCCCGCCCGCTACGTGGGCGGCGAATATAACGCCGTGCTGAAGGACAAGACGCAGGTGGACACCCGCATCGCCTTCTGTTTCCCCGACACCTACGAGATCGGCATGTCCAATCTGGGCATGCGGATCCTGTACGGCGTCATGAACGAGATGGACGGCGTCTGGTGTGAGCGCGTGTTCGCCCCCTGGGGCGACATGGAGGAGGAGATGCGCAAGGCGGCTATGCCGCTGTTCGCGCTGGAATCCGGCGACCCCATCACCGATTTTGACATTGTGGCCTTTTCCGTGGGCTATGAGATGGCGTTCCCCGCCATCCTGAACATGCTGGATCTGGCGGGCATCCCGCTGCACGCGGCGGAGCGCACCGGCCTTTCGCCGCTGGTCATCGCCGGCGGCACCGCCATGTACAACGCCGAGCCTATCGCCGACTTTATCGACCTTGTGAGCCTGGGCGAGGGCGAGGACCTGACGGTGGAGCTGGTGGAGCTGTACCGCACCGCCCGGCGGGAGGGGTGGAGCAAGCAGCAGCTGCTGCGGGCCGCCGCCCGGCTGGACGGCGTCTACGTTCCCAGCCTCTACGATGTCACATACCACGAGGACGGCACCGTGGCCGCCATCACCCCGAAGGACGGCGCACCGGCCCATGTGACAAAGCGCATCGTCCACGACATGGACAAGTCCTATTTCCCCGTCAAGACCATCGTCCCCAGCACGGAGATCGTGCAGGACCGCGTGACGCTGGAGCTGTTCCGCGGCTGTATCCGGGGCTGCCGGTTCTGTCAGGCGGGCTACGTCTACCGCCCTGTCCGCAACCGCAGCCGCGACCTGTGCGCCGATTACTGCGTCCGCGCCTGCGATGACACCGGCTATCAGGAGGTGACGCTGTCCAGCCTGTCCACCAGCGACTACCCGCCGCTGACCACGCTGTGCGATGAGCTGGAGCCCTTCTGCGACCAGCGCCACGTCAGCCTGTCCCTGCCGTCTCTGCGGGCGGACAACTTCTCCATGGAGCTGATGCAGCGTCTGGCCAAGGGCCGTAAGACGGGCCTGACCTTCGCGCCGGAGGCCGGCACCCAGCGCCTGCGGGATGTCATCAACAAGAACGTGACGCTGGATGACCTGCTGCAAAGCTGCCGCACCGCCTTTGCCGGCGGATACAGCGCCGTGAAGCTGTACTTTATGCTGGGCCTGCCCACGGAGACGGACGAGGACGTGCTGGGCATCGCCGATGTGGCCGCCCGCGTCATGCACGCTTGGCGGGAGAGTGCCCAGAACAAGCAGCGCGGCGTCCGCATCACCGTGTCCACCAGCTGGTTCGTGCCCAAGCCCCACACCGCCTTCCAGTGGGAGCCCCAGATCTCCAAGGCGGAGTACGAGCGCCGCGTGGCCCTGCTGCGGGAGGCCATCAAGACCAAGACCGTCACCTATAACTGGCACGACTCCGACACCAGCTTTCTGGAGGCGGTGCTGGCGCGCGGTGACCGGCGGCTGGGGAAGGTGCTGGAAACGGCGTGGCGTAAAGGTGCAAAGCTTGACGCCTGGGAGGAGTATTTCTCCCTGGACCGTTGGCTGGAGGCTTTCGACGAGTGCGGCCTTGACCCGCATTTTTACGCCAACCGCACCCGTCCGGAGGACGAGCTGATGCCGTGGAGCATGATCTCCTCCGGCGTCACGGAGCAGTACCTCCTGCGGGAGCGCCATAAAGCCTATGAGTCCGTGACCACACCGGACTGCCGCACCCACTGCAATGGCTGCGGTGCCAATCTGCTGGTAGGAGGAAAGTGCGATGTCTAAGCTGCGGCTGCTGTTTATCAAGGAGGCTCAGGCGTCCTATATCTCCCATCTGGACCTGCTGCGCACGTTCCAGCGCGCCTTTCCCCGCACAGAGCTGGATATCAAGCACTCCCAGGGCTATCACCCCCATCCCATCATCTCCATCGTCCTGCCCCTGCCGGTGGGCCAGTCCAGTGACTGCGAGCTGCTGGACTTCGAGGTGACGCAGGATACCGACGGCAGCGGCATCGCGGAGAAGCTGAACACCGGCATGCCCAGCGGCCTGCGGGTGCTGGACTGCTATCCCGCCGTCCGTCCCGTGCGGGAGCTGACATATCTGCGGGCGGACCTGACACTGGAGTACGATAACGGCGTGCCGGAAAAGGCCGCCGCCCGTCTGACAGAGCTGCTGGGGCGTCAGGAGCTGGTGATCCAGAAGCGCACCAAGCGCAAAGATCTGGCAGACGTTGATATCGCGCCCATGATAAAGGACTTTTCCTTTACAGAGGGAGAGGGTGTTGTCACCGGCACGGTGACGGTGCTGGCCCAGAATCCCGGATTAAATCCCCAGCTGCTGGAAAAGGCGGTGGAGCGCTGCCTGCCGGAGCTGACGCCGGACTTCCTCCGCGTCCGCCGCCGCGCCATTCTGGATGCCGAGGGGCGGGATTTTCGATAATGCCCCGTCATTTCCCGGATTCAGCGAGAAAACACACAAAATTGCAGAAAAATATGAAGAAATCTCTTGCATTTTCCGAGCTTCTGTGTTATTCTATCATGGCGTAAAAAGGGCGGTCCTCTGTCGCCGGTGTCCCGAAAAGTGCGGACATCACACAAATAGCGGCATGAACACCTATATTTTTAGGAGGAAAAATCCATGGATCTCATCAAAGCTCTGAACGAGAAGCAGCTGAAGGAAGTACCCCAGGTACTGGTGGGCGACACCGTCCGCGTACACGTGAAGGTCAAGGAAGGCGCCCGTGAGCGTATCCAGGTCTTCGAGGGCACTGTCATCGCCAAGAAGCACGGCGGTATCGAGGAGACCATCACCGTCCGCCGCCTGTCCTACGGCGTCGGCGTGGAGAAGGTGTTCCCCGTTCACTCCCCGTCCATTGAGAAGATCGAGACGGTGCGTCACGGCTATGTCCGCCGCGCCAAGCTGTACTACCTGCGCGACCGTGTTGGTAAGGCAGCCAAGATCCGCGAGAAGCTGTAAGCGACCCCCTGAGATCAGAAAAGCGCCCACGTCTGTGGGCGCTTTTTGCCGTCTTTCCCCCTTTGCAGCAGGGGAAAATTATGCTATACTGTTGGAAAATTCATCATGAAGGGCAAATACGGAAATAAAAGCTTCCTGATGCATTCATGATGAACGGAAATATTTACCAGAGGAGGTGTGCGCCGTGCAGATCGAAGGGCTCAGCTGGTTTCCCGGGCACATGACAAAAACCAAGCGGATGATCGTATCCGAGATCGGCCACATGGACGCGGTGTGCGAGATCGTGGATGCCCGTATCCCCCAGTCCAGCCGCAACCCCGACGTGGACGAGCTGACGGCGGGCAAGCCCCGCCTGATGGTGCTGAACCGCGTGGATCAGGCGGACCCCGCCGAGACGAAGAAGTGGGCCGCAGCCTTTCGCGCACAAGGCTTTGCGGTGCTGGAGGCCAACGCCAGGGGCGGCGTGGGCACGGAGAAATTCGCCGCCGCCGTGCGGGAGCTGCTGAAGGATAAGCTGGCGGCCTACGCCGAGAAGGGGCAGGTGGGCCGCACCATCCGCGTGATGGTGCTGGGCATCCCCAACGTGGGAAAATCCACGTTTATCAACAAGGTGGCCAAGCGCAAGACTGCCAGAGCCGAGGACCGGCCGGGTGTCACCCGCTCCAAGCAGTGGGTGCCGGTGGACGCCACGCTGGAGCTGTTGGATACGCCGGGTATTCTGTGGCCAAAGTTTGATGACACAGAGGTTGGCAAGCGATTGGCCTTTACAGGCGCTATCAAGGATGACGTGCTGGACATCGAGGAACTGGCCTGCTATCTGATGGACTATTTGGCCGCCCATTACGCCGACGTGCTGCGGGAGCGGTACAGGATCGATGTGGAAGAAGGCGACAGCGGCTACGAGCTGCTGGAAAAAGCGGGACGGAAGCGGGGCTTCCTTATGCGGGGCGCGCAGGTGGATACCGAACGCATGGCCCGTATCCTGCTGGATGAATTCAGAGGCGGCAAGCTGGGACGCTTTACACTGGAGACGGTGGAGGACTGCGGAAAATGAGAGAGACGGCGGACCTCTGGGTCTTTGAGCGGGAGGCGCGGGAGCAGGGCTATACCGCGGTGTGCGGCGTGGACGAGGCCGGCGCGGGCCCGCTGATGGGGCCGGTATATGCAGCGGCGGTGATCCTGCCGGAGGACTATGACCTGCCGGAGCTGAACGACTCCAAAAAGCTGACGGAGAAAAAGCGGGAAATGCTGTTTCCCTTGATAAAAGAGCGGGCCATCGCCTGGTCCGTTGCATGGGTGGAGGCATCGGAGATCGATGCGACTGACATCCTCAGTGCCCGCATGAAGGCCATGCAGATGGCCATCGACGGCCTTTCCGTGACATCGGACATGGCCCTCATCGACGGCAATCGGGACAAGGGACACAGTGCCGCCATCTCCACAGCGCACCGGTGTATCGTGGGCGGCGACGGCAAGTCCGCGTCCATCGCGGCGGCGTCCGTCCTGGCCAAGGTGAGCCGTGACCACTACGTGACGGAGGTGCTGGACAAGGCGTATCCCCAGTACCAGTTCGCAAAGCACAAGGGCTACGGTACCAAGCTGCACTATGAAATGCTGGACAAATACGGCCCCTGTCCGGAGCATCGGCGCAGCTTCCTGAAAAAGTGGGAGGCAAAGCGATGAGCGCGGTAAAGCCCGCCCCGGAAAAGGGCGGACGGTCTGAGGGGACGTGGGGCGAGGCGCTGGCGGCGGAGTACCTGCGGCAGCGGGGCTGCCGGCTGGCGGCCCACAGCTACCACTGCCGGTTCGGCGAGATCGACCTTATCGCCTGGGACGGGGACGTCCTGTGCTTCGTGGAGGTCAAGACCCGCTCCAACACGGACATGGGTCTGCCCCGGGAGTATGTGACCCCGGCCAAGCAGAGACGGCTGAAAAAGACGGCACTGTACTACCTGTGCGAGAAGCAGCTGGACTGTCCGGCACGCTTCGATGTGGCGGAGGTCTATGCGGACAGCCCTTATAGCCGGGAGAACGTCCGCATAGAATATCTGGAAAACGCCTTTGAATAGGGGAGTGACCAAACGGTGATATCATATTTCGACGCCCACTGCGACACCATCTGGCGCTGCATGGAGACGGGGCCGGTGGCCGACTACGGTGAGACGGAGCAGGAGCAGAGGGCCTTTTTCAAGACCGGCGGCGGCCTGCGGCAGAACTGCGGCCACGTGGACCTGCTGCGGGACAGGGGCTTTGCCAGACGTGGCCAGTTCTTCGCCCTGTACGACGACGTGAAGCGCCTGCCGGAGGGCACGGCGTGGCAGCGCTGCTGCCAGATGCACGACTGGTTTTTGCGGGAGCTGGCGGAGAACGGCGACATGGCCGTGCTGTGCCGCAGCGGCGCGGAGGCGGACGCGGCGGCGGAGAGCGGCAGGACGGCGGCATTCCTCAGCGTGGAGGGCGCGGACCTGCTGGACTGCGACACCGAAAAGCTGCGTCAGGCGGCGGCGTGGGGCGTGCGGCTGGTGAACCCCGTGTGGAACAACGCCAACGCCCTCAGCGGCAGCTGCGCCGACGATCCGGACCGCGGCCTGTCGGGCCGGGGCCGGGGCTTTATTCGAGAGATGGAGCGGCTGGGCATCTACGCCGACGTGTCCCATCTGTCGGACCCGGGGTTCTGGGAGCTGTACCGCATGACGGAACGGCCCATCGTGGCGTCCCACTCCAACGCCAGGGCCCTGTGTCCCCAGCGGCGGAACCTGACGGACGACATGTTCCGCGCCATACGGGACACCGGCGGCGTGGTGGGACTCAACCTGTACCGCGGCTTTGTGGGCGGCGCGTCCATGGACGCGCTGGTGGCCCATGTGGAGCACTTCCTGCATCTGGATGGGGAAAAGACCCTGTGCATCGGCGGGGACCTGGACGGCTGTGAGGCGCTGGCGGCGGGGATGAACGGCGCGGAGGACGTGCCGCAGCTGTACGAGGCGCTGGAGAAGCAGGGGTACGGGAAAGCCCTGCTGGAGGACATATTCTGGAACAATCTGCGCAGGCTGCTGTGAAGCGGCGGCCGGAGAAAGGAGGGACGCCATGGCGCTGTATGCCATCGGGGATTTGCACCTGTCGCTGAACAGCGACAAGCCCATGGACATCTTCGGGGAGAAGTGGCATGGCTATGTGGACAAGATCAGGGCGGGGTTCGCACCGCTGCACGAGGACGACGTTACCGTGCTGTGCGGCGATCTGAGCTGGGGCATGAGTCTGGAGGAGTCGCTGGAGGACTTCCGGTTTATCCACGCCCTGCCGGGAAAGAAGATATTGATGAAGGGGAACCACGACTACTGGTGGAACACCGTGGCCAAGATGCAGCGGTTCTTTGACGAGAACGGACTGGATTCCTTTGAGATCCTGCACAACAACTGCCTGTTCTACGGGGACAAGGCCCTGTGCGGTACGCGGGGCTGGTTCTACGAGCTGGACAGCGAGGGGACACACAACGGCAAGATGCTGGCCCGTGAGGCGGGGCGGCTGGAGACATCGCTGCAGGCGGCGGGGGATCGGGAGAAGCTGTGCTTCCTGCACTATCCGCCGCTGTATCAGGGCTACGAATGCCCCGAGATCCTGCGGCTATTGCAGCGCTACGGCGTGAAGCGGTGCTTTTACGGCCATCTCCACGGCGCCAGCCACAAGCGGGCGCTGGAGGGGATGCACTACGGCACGGATTTTTCACTGGTGGCGGGGGATCGGCTGGACTTCGTCCCTAAAAAAATTTGCGAATAAGAGAAAAAACAGTGGAAATTCCCATTCTTATCTGGTATCATATTATATCGCATTGGTGTTGCTATGAAAACAGGCCGATGCGGAACGGAGGAATAAACAAATGACTGTGAAAAGCTGTGAGAAACTGGAGAAAAGCAGAGTTGCTCTGACCATCGAGACGAGCGCCGAGGAGTTCGAGGCCGCCGTCAATAAGGCGTATCTGAAGATGCGCGGTAAGATCAACGTACCCGGCTTCCGTGTCGGCAAGGCCCCCCGCAAGATCATCGAGAAGATGTACGGCGCTGAGGTCTTCTACGAGGAGGCTGTCAATATCATCCTGCCCGACGCCTACGAGGCGGCCGTGAAGGAGCAGGAGCTGGAAGTGGTGGGTTATCCCCAGGTGGAGCTGGAGTCCTGCACCAAGGACGGCGTGGTGTTCAAGTGCACCGTGGCCGTGTATCCCGAGGTGAAGCTGGGCCAGTACAAGGGCCTAGAGGCCCCCAAGGCGGAGGTCAAGGTGGTCGCCGCCGACGTCAACGCCCGCCTGAAGGAGATGGCCGACCGCAACAGTCGTCTGGTGTCCGTGGAGCGCGCCGTGAAGAAGGGCGACACCGCCGACATCGACTTCGAGGGCTTCGACAACGGCGTGGCCTTCGACGGCGGTAAGGGTGAAAATTTCGATCTGGAGATCGGCTCCGGCAGCTTCGTGCCGGGCTTTGAGGATCAGCTCATCGGCATGAAGGCCGGCGAGGAGAAGGACATCGACATCACCTTCCCCGAGAACTATACCCCCGAGCTGGCCGGCAAGCCCGTGGTCTTCCATGTGAAGGTCAACGAGGTCAAGGAGAAGCAGGTCCCGGCCATTGACGACGAGTTCGCCAAGGATGTGTCCGAGTTCGACACCCTGAAGGATCTGAAGGCCGACATCAAGAAGAAGCTGACCGCCGAGCGTACCGAGTCCGCCCAGCGCGCCTTTGAGGACGTGCTGATGGCCAAGGTGGCCGAGGGCATTGAGGCCGACATCCCCGAGGAGATGGTGGAGCTGCAGGCCGAGCGTATGATGGAGCAGTTCAAGCAGCAGCTGGCCTCTCAGGGCATCCCCTTTGACCAGTATCTGAAGATGACCAACACCGCCGAGGCCGACTTCCGCAAGCAGGCGCAGGGTCCCGCTGCCGATCAGGTGAAGATGGATCTGGCAGTGGAAGCCATCATCAAGGCCGAGGGCCTGGAGGCCTCCGACGAGGACGTGGAGAGCGAGATGAAGTCCGTGGCCGAGAAATACGGCATGGATCTGGACACCGTGAAGAAGTACCTGCGTCCCGAGGATGTGAAGGAGCAGGTCATCCGCGAGAAGGTCGTGAAGCTGGTGGCGGACAGCGCCGTGGCTGTGGCTCCCGCCGAGGAGAAGGCCGAGCTGGAGGCCGAGGGCGAGGTCGTGGAGAAGAAGGCTGCCAAGAAGGCTCCTGCCAAGAAGACCGCTAAGAAGGACGCGGAAAAAGACGCAGAATAAGAGAGAGCGCTTTTGAAAATCATATGCGGGTGGGTATAATCTGGTAGCTATCTTTTACAGGAGGTTTATTTTATGAGCTTAGTTCCCTATGTTGTGGAGCAGACCAACCGCGGCGAGCGGTCCTACGACATTTTTTCCCGTCTGCTCAACGACCGTATCGTATTCCTGGGCGAAGAAGTGAACGATACCACCGCCAGCCTGGTCGTGGCGCAGCTGCTGTATCTGGAGGCGCAGGATCCCGATAAGGACATCCAGATGTACATCAACAGCCCCGGCGGCAGCGTGACCGCGGGCATGGCTATCTACGATACCATGCAGTATATCAAGTGCGATGTGTCCACCATCTGCATCGGCATGGCCGCCAGCATGGGTGCCTTCCTGCTGTCCTCCGGCACCAGGGGCAAGCGCATCGCGCTGCCCAATGCCGAGATCATGATCCATCAGCCCTCCGCAGGTACGCAGGGCAAGGTGACGGACATGGAGATCGATGTGGAGCACTTCCTGAAGATCAAGCAGAGGCTGAACAAGATCCTGTCCGAGAATACCGGCAAGCCGGTGGAGCAGGTGAAGGCCGACTCCGAGCGGGATCACTGGATGATCGCCGAGGAGGCCAGGGAATACGGCCTGGTGGATAAGGTCATTTACAAGAGGTAAACAAGCATGGCGGAAGAAAAAAAGGTGCTGCGCTGCTCCTTCTGCGGAAAGGCGGAGGGGCAGGTACACCGCATGATCCAGGGCCCCGGCGTGCGCATCTGCGACGAATGCGTGCAGCTGTGCATGTCCATTCTGGACGATGGGTACAGTGCGGCGGTGGACGAAGGCTTCGAGAGCGTGGAGGATCTGCCCACGCCGCAGCAGATCAAAGAGGTGCTGGATCAGTATGTCATCGGTCAGGAGGGGGCCAAGATCGCCCTGTCCGTGTCGGTGTACAACCACTATAAGCGCATCTATTTCGGCGGCAACGAGGATGTGGAGCTGCAGAAGAGCAACATCCTGATGATCGGCCCCACAGGCTCCGGCAAGACGCTGTTCGCCCAGACGCTGGCGCGGGTGCTGAAGGTGCCCTTTGCCATCGCCGATGCCACCACGCTGACCGAGGCCGGCTATGTGGGCGACGACGTGGAGAACATCCTGCTGCGGCTTCTGCAGGCGGCGGATTTCGATGTGGAGCTGGCGGAGCGGGGCATCATCTATGTGGATGAGATCGACAAGATCGCCCGCAAGAGCGAGAACACCTCCATTACCCGAGACGTGTCCGGCGAGGGTGTGCAGCAGGCGCTGCTGAAGATCTTAGAGGGCACTGTGGCCAACGTACCGCCTCAGGGCGGGCGGAAGCACCCCCATCAGGAGTTCATTCAGATCGATACCAGCAATATCCTGTTTATCTGCGGCGGCGCCTTTGACGGTCTGGAGAAGATCGTGGAGAAGCGCGTGGGAAAGCAGGGCATCGGCTTTGAGAACACGGTGCAGAGCAAGGCAGACAAGGCCAGCACCAGTGAGCTTCTCAAGCAGGTGCAGCCTCATGACCTGCTGAAGTTCGGCATCATTCCCGAGCTGGTGGGCCGTCTGCCGGTGATCTCACCGCTGGAGGCCCTGACCAGGGACGATCTGGTGCGCATCCTGACCGAGCCCAAGAACGCGCTGGTCAAGCAGTACAAGGCGCTGCTGGCCTACGATGGCGTGGCGCTGGAGTTCCAGCAGGGAGCGCTGGAGGCAGTAGCCGATAAGGCCATCGAGCGGAATATCGGCGCCCGCGGACTGCGGGCGGTGATGGAGGGGATGCTGACCAAGGTGATGTATGACATCCCGTCCGACCCCACCATCACAAAAGTTACCATCACGGCGGACTGCGTCAACGGCGCGGAGCCGGTGGTGGAGCGCGACCCCGAAAAGGTGACGCGCAAAGCAAAACTCAAGACCGGCGCTGCGGAAAAACAGACCGCACCGGCCTCTTGACGGACCGGCAAAGAGGAGAGGCGACACGCTTCTCCTCTTTTTCGCTCCGGTGAGAAAGGAGTACCTATGGAACCCATTACCATGAACATACCCGTGCTGGCACTGCGGGGTCTGACGGCCTTCCCCAACGAGACGCTGTCCTTCGATGTAGAACGGGATATCTCCATCTACGCCCTGGACAACGCCATGGAGAATGACCGCAGGCTGTTCCTCGTGACCCAGAAGGAAATTTCGGTGGCAGATCCCACCGAGGAGGACCTGTACCGTGTTGGCACGATCTGCCATATTCTGCAAATCATCAAGACATCCGAGAACAGCGTGCGGGTCATCGTGGAGGGCGAGGAGCGTGCGCGGCTGCACCGGATGTGGCAGGGAAAGCCGTTCCTGCAGGCCAATGTGGAGGTGCTGGAGGAGGAGTTCCCGGGCAAGATCACGCCGCGGGTGGAGGCCATGCTGCGGCGGACCTACGCGCTGTTCGGCGCGTATAAGGAGCTGGCGCCGCAGCTCAGCGACGACTTTATCGCAGCGGTGCTGGACTGCCGCGACACGGGACGGCTGGCGGACCTCATCGCACAGAACATCACCCTGCGCCATCAGGATAGGCAGCGGGTGCTGGAGGAGCTGCGGCCCAACCGGCGGCTCCAGATCGTCAACGATATCCTGACCCACGAGGTGGACGTGCTGTCGCTGGAGATGCAGATGGAGCAGAAGGTGCGCCAGCGGGTGGCCCAGGTGCAGAAGGACATGATCCTGCGGGAGCAGGTGAAGGTGCTGCAGCATGAGCTGGGCGACGACGGCGACGAGGAGATCGCCGAGTACACCGAGAAGATCCAGCGGGCCAAGCTGCCCGAGGAGGTACATAAGCGGCTGACCAAAGAGGTGGAACGGCTGGCGAAGCAGCCCTTCGGCAGCGCGGAGGCCTCCGTTATCCGGAACTATCTGGACGTGTGTCTGGAGATGCCGTGGAACAGGTTCAGCCGCGAACGGGCGGATGTGGAGCAGGCGCGAAAGCTGCTGGATCGGGATCACTACGGTCTGGAGAAGGTGAAAGAGCGCATTCTGGAGTTCATCGCCGTGCGGCAGCTGAATCCGGACGCCAAGGGCAAGATCCTGTGTCTGGTAGGCCCTCCGGGCGTGGGCAAGACCTCGGTAGCCATCTCGGTGGCCAAGGCTATGAACCGGAAGCTGGCGCGGCTCAGTCTGGGCGGTGTGCGGGACGAGGCGGACATCCGCGGTCACCGCAAGACCTACATTGGAGCCATGCCGGGGCGCATCATCGAGGCCATCAGCCGCGCAGGGGCTATGAATCCGCTGCTGGTGCTGGATGAGATCGACAAGCTGGGCAGCGACATGCGGGGCGACCCCGCATCGGCGCTGCTGGAGGTGCTGGACGGAGAACAGAACACATCGTTCCGCGACCATTTTCTGGAGGTGCCGGTGGATCTGAGCCGCGTGATGTTCATTACCACGGCCAACACCACGTCCACCATTCCCCGCCCGCTGCTGGACCGGATGGAGGTCATCGAGCTCACCAGCTATACCGACGAGGAGAAGCTGCAGATCGCCAGGACCCACCTGCTGCCCAAGCAGATGAAGGAGCATGGACTGAAAAAAAGCCAGCTGCGCATCAGCGACGACGCCATCCGCGCGGTCATCACCGATTACACACGAGAGTCCGGTGTCCGGACGCTGGAGCGTCTGCTGGGCAAGCTGTGCCGTAAGGCCGCTATGCGTCTGGTGGAAACGGATATAAAGCGAGTTGACATTACACCAAGGGATCTACAGGAGCTGCTGGGCGTGCCCCACTATCAGGACAACGCACGGAGCCGTCAGGACCAGATCGGCGTGGTCAATGGACTGGCCTGGACTGAGGTAGGCGGCGAGCTGCTGGAGGTGGAGGCCGGCGTGATGGAGGGCTCCGGCAAGCTGGAGCTCACCGGCAATCTGGGCAAGGTGATGCAGGAGTCCGTGCAGGCGGCCTACACCTGCCTGCGCAGCCGCGCGGCGGAGCTGGGTATCCCCAGGGATTTCTACAAGACCAAGGACATCCACGTCCACTTCCCCGAGGGTGCGGTGCCCAAGGACGGGCCGTCGGCGGGCATCGCCATCGCCACGGCCATGCTGTCCGCCCTGACGGGGCGGCCGGTACGCCACGATGTGGCCATGACCGGCGAGGTCACGCTGCGGGGACGCGTGCTGCCCATCGGCGGGCTGAAGGAAAAAACCATGGCGGCTAAGCGCAGCGGTATCCGGACGGTCATCATCCCCAAGGAGAACGAAAAGGATCTGGAGGAGATCGACCAGACCGTGCGGGCGGCGCTGCGGTTCGTGACGGCGGAGACGGTGGACGCCGTGTTCGCCCATGCGCTGGCGCTGCCGAAAAAGGAGGCGGCGGTGGAGCATCTTACCGCCATGGCCGGACTGGAACGGCAGGAGGTGCGCTGTGGCGATCAACTTTAACAAGGCGGAGTTCGTGCTGTCAGCTGTAAAGGCAAGCACCTTTATCCGCGACGGAAAACCGCAGGTCACGTTCGCCGGACGCAGCAACGTGGGAAAATCCTCCGTCATCAACCGGCTGCTGGGGCGGAAGAATTTCGCCCGCGTGGGCGCGACGCCGGGCAAGACCAATCAGATCAACTACTTCGATATCGACGGGAAGATCTATTTTACCGACCTGCCGGGGTATGGCTACGCCAAGGTGTCCAAGGAGGAGCGGGACCGGTGGGGGCGGCTGATGGAGAGCTATTTTGCTGAGCCGGACCTCATCACGCTGGGTGTGCTGATCGTGGACGCGCGGCACAAGCCTACCGCCGATGATGTCACCATGTGCGACTGGTTCAAGGGCACGGGCTGCCCCGTCATCGTGGTGGCCAACAAGCTGGACAAGCTGAAAAAGAGCGAGATCGAGCCGAATCTGGCGCGCATCCGCGAGACGCTGTCGCTGGACGGGAGCGCGGCGCTTATCCCGTTTTCCGCGGAGAAGGGGATCGGCAAGGCGGAGCTGCTGGCGGCGATCGGAGACGGCTGCGGTAAGTGAATATGAAAACCCCAGCGGTCTGCCTGTGGCAGACCGCTGGGGTTTTGCCGGTTATTGGAGTTCCTGCTCCAGTACGTCGAACTCCGGCGTGGAGAAAAATTCGCCGAGAGTGATGTCCAGACCGTCGCAGAGCATTTTGATGGTCAGCAGCTTGGGGTTCTGGCTTTTGCCGTAGAGAATGTTCTTGATACTGGACGGCGGCAGGGCGCAAATGGTCGCAAGGTGGTTGATAGTCAGGCCGCGCTCCTCACAGAGGTGCAGGATGCGGTCCCTGACGGCTTCGGTGGTAGTCATAACGGCCTCCTGTGCTTTTCCTCAGGATAGCCGAAAAGGATTGCAATTATAGGCTACGCATGCTACTATTAGGCTATGCATAGTCTATGAGGAGGGGAAATATGGCAGACTATCAAAAAATGTACGTCATCCTGTGCGCTGCAGCAAGTGATGCGGCAGATGAACTGGCGGATATTCCGCTGGCCATGCGGTGCCGAGATAAGCTGCAGAAGGCTTTGTTAGCGGCCGAGGATATTTATATGGAAACGACCGTCGGTGTGCTGGACTGTGAGGGTGAATAAAAAACACCTTGGACGAAAACGTCCAAGGTGTTTTTTGCGTATGTAATTATTCCGCTTTTTGCCTGGCGGGGAACTGGATCTGGGCCAGAATGACAGCGGCGAACATGATGGCGCAGCCAATGTACTCCCGCACGGTCATCTGCTGCTTCAGGATGATGGCGCCGGCGATAACGGCGAACACGCTCTCCAGACTCAGCAGAATGGTGACAACGGTGGGGTTGGAGTCCTTCTGGGCCAAAATCTGAAGCGTGTAGCCCACGCCGCAGGAGAAGATGCCCACGTACAGCAGGGGCAGGGCGCAGCTGAGGATGGCGGCGAAGTCCACGTCCTCAAAAATGAACATGCAGATGGTGGAGATGATGCCGGCGAACAGGAATTGCAGACAGCTGAGCTTCACGCCGTCGCAATAAGCGGTGAAGTGGTCGATGACCAGAATGTGGACGGCGAAGCACACCGCGCACACCAGGACCAACAGGTCGCCGGGGGCCAGAGAGAAGTCGCCCTTGATGCACAGCAGGTACAGAGCCACCACGGACAGCACCACGGCGATCCAAGTGGGAAGGCTGACCTTGCGCTTGAAGAACAGACCGAACACGGGGACCAGTACCACGTACAGCGCCGTGATGAAGCCGGCCTTACCGGCATCGGTGCCGGCCACCAGACCCGCCTGCTGAAAGTTGGAGGCAATGGCCAGCGCCGCACCGCAGCACAGGCCGCCCAGCCACAGCTGCTTGTTGGCGGCTTTCTTCTCCTGAGCGGTGAGGGTGGGCTTGTTTTTCTTCAGCTTGTCGCTGATGAGAATGACCACCAGCAGGGCCAGCACGGCGATAAAGTAACGGGTGGCGTTGAAGGCGAAGGCCCCGATGGAGTCGGCGCACAGGTCCTGCGCCACGAAGGCGGTGCCCCAAATGAACGCGGCAAGGATCGGGAACACTACCTGACGCATCTGATTGTATTTCATGGGTCGGTTTCCTTTCTCTCTCTCTAAAAATGGTTATTTCTCGGGGCCGGTGTGCCAGTGGAACTTCCGCTCCTGGCCCCGCAGGAGGCGCTGGATATTCTCGCGGTGGCACCACAGCACCAGCGCGGCGATGATGACGGTCAGCGATGTGTACAGGCCATTGTGGCCGCAGAGGAACCAGGTGGACACCGGCATGCTGACGGCGGCGGTGATGGAGCCCAGGGAGACGTACCTCGTGGTCAGCCACAGCAGGGCGAACAGGCCCCAGGCGATCAGCGCCACCCGCCAGTTCAGCAGCCACACCAGCACGGCGCCGGACAGGATGCCTTTGCCGCCCTTGAAGCCGAAGAACACGGGGAACATGTGGCCCAGCTCGCTGCCCAGCCCACCCAGCAGGACGCCAAACGTCCAGTCGCCCGCCAGGTAGTTGAGGATGACGCCGCCGATGAGGCAGGCTGCCACGGTCTTGCCCATGTCCAGCAGAATGACGCCCAGAGCGTACTTGGCACCGTAGGTGCGGTAGAAATTGGTGAGACCGGCGTTGCCGCTGCCGTGCTGCCGCACGTCATCGCGGATGATGAAGTGGCTCACCAGCACGGAGCCGTTGAGACAGCCCAGAAAATAGCCCAGCAGTACCACCACGAACATGGCGAATACCGCGGCCCAAGCGAGGCAGGTCAACCGTCATCCTCTCCTTTCTGGCGAATGGTAATGGTGATGGGGGTGCCCTCCAGACCGAACACGCTGCGGATCTGATTCTCCAGATAGCGCTGGTAGGAGAAGTGGAACAGCTTTTTGTCGTTGCAGAAGATCACGAAGTGGGGCGGCTTGACGCCCACCTGTGTCATGTAGTAGATCTTCAGGCGTCGGCCCTTATCCGTGGGCGGCTGCACGCGGGTCTGGGCGTCGGCCAGCACGCTGTTGAGCATACCGGTGGTGATGCGCACGGCGGCCTGATCGTTGACATAGTTGATCAGCTCGAACAGGCGGCTTACCCGCTGGCCCGTCAGAGCGGAGATGAACAGGATGGGGGCGTAGGGCATATAGCTCAGGTCGCGGCGGATGTCCTCCCGCATGCGGTCCATGGTCTTGCCGTCCTTCTCGATGAGATCCCACTTGTTCACCACGATGATGCAGGCCTTGCCGGCGTCGTGGGCCAGACCCGCTACCTTGGTGTCCTGCTCCGTCACGCCCTCCTGCGCGTCGATAAGGATCAGGCACACGTCGCTGCGCTCGATGGCCATGGTGGCGCGAAGGACGCTGTACTTCTCGATGCTGTCGTCCACCTTGGACTTTTTCCGCATGCCGGCGGTATCGATGAAGTTATATTTGCCGTAGGAGTTCTCGAAGTAGCTGTCGATGGCGTCACGGGTGGTGCCGGCCACGTTGCTGACGATGACCCGCTGCTCGCCCAGAATTTTGTTGGTGAGGCTGGACTTGCCTACGTTGGGCTTGCCGATGATGGCCACCTGCACCACGTCGGAGTCCTCCTCCTCGCCGTCGTCCGGCGGCAGGTACTGGAAGCAGGCGTCCAGCAGGTCGCCGGTGCCATGGCCGTGGACGGCGGAGATGGCGATAGGGTCGCCCAGACCGAGATTGTAGAACTCGTAGAAATCCGGGTCGATGGTGCCGGTGGCGTCCATCTTGTTCACCGCCAGCACGATGGGCTTGCGGCTGCGCTGGAGCATGCCGGCCACCTCCTGGTCCGAGGCGGTGAGGCCGGTCTTGATGTCCGTGACGAAGATGATGACGTCGGCGTTGTCAATGGCGATCTGGGCCTGCTCCCGCATGAAGGCGAGGATCTGGTTGTCGGTGTTGGGCTCGATACCGCCGGTGTCCACCAGACGGAACTTCCGGCCGGCCCACTCGCTCTCGCCGTAGATACGGTCGCGGGTGACGCCGGGGGTATCCTCCACAATGGACAGGCGCTTGCCGATGAGCTTATTGAACAGCATGGACTTGCCCACGTTGGGACGGCCCACAATAGCGATCAAAGGTTTTGCCATAAGTTTACCCTCCTTTTCAACTGACGGTGCTGGAGGCGTCCAGCATGGCGTCCAGCAGGTCGCCGCCGTCGATGCCTACGATCTGCACGGGGCAGCCCAGCTCATCCGCCAGACGCGCCACGGTATAGTCGTCCAGAAACACCGTTTCGCCGTGGCGCAGCATATGCAGCGGCAGCAGCACCCGCCCCAGGGACGGGACCCTTTGCAGCTGCGCCGACAGGTCCTGCCCTGTCAGCAGACCGGCCACGTCGATGGTGTGACCGAAGAAATCGTTTTCCACCGCGATGACCTGCCCCTCCAGACGGGGGAAATACGCCTTGGCCTGTTCCAACAGTCCCCGCAGGAACGGGGCGGCAGCGGTGCCGGTGGCGATGGTGAAGGGGGACGGCGCGGCGGCGGGATTCTCCAGACGCATGGCGGAGAGGAAGTCCTGCTCCAAGGAGCGCAGCATGCCTACGCCGTTTTCCAGCTGGCGGTAGCCCTCGTAATAGTCCTCCTGCGGCAGGGGCAGCCCCGCCCGGAGGTACAGCTCGTCGGCGCAGAAGAAGCGCCGTGTGCCGAAGCGCCGCAGGTTCTCCTGTCCGAACTCCTCGGCGATGGCGATGATGTCCCGTGCATCCTCGGCGCTGACGGGGCGCAGCTTGGCAAGACCCTGCCGGTACTTGGTGATGCCCACCGGCACCAGCGAGCAGCTGGAGAACTGCCACTCCGTCAGGTCACGCAGAGTGCGGCGCAGCTGGTCGCCGTCGTTCCAGCCCGGGCAGATGACGATCTGGCCGTTCATGACGATGCCCGCCTTGCAGAAGGCCTGAATGTAGTCCAGAGAGCGCTCTGCGTTCTTGTTGCCCAGCATGGTGCAGTGCAGCTGGGGATCGGTGGTGTGGACGGAAACGTTGATGGGGCTGATGTGCAGGTCGATGATGCGCTGGGCCTCCCGCTCCGTCAGGTTGGTCAGGGTGATGTAGTTGCCCAGCAGGAAGCTGAGCCGTGCATCGTCGTCCTTGAAGTACAGCGTGGAGCGCATGCCGGGAGGCATCTGGTCCACGAAGCAGAAGATGCAGTGGTTGGCACAGGAGCGCATCTCGTCCATCAGATAGGTGTCGAAGTTCAGGCCCAGATCCTGCCCCTCCGCCTTGCGGATGGTGACGGTACGCACATCGCCCGACGCAGTTTTCAATTCCACGCGGGACAGGGGGTCGTAGCCGTAGAACCGGTAATCCAGCACATCCACGATGGTATGGCCGTTGATGGTCAGAAGCTGTTCGCCCACCTGTATACCGGCTTTTTCCGCAGGGCTGTGCCGGTCAATGGTGGTGATGATGGTGCTCATAGATGCGTCCTCTCTCGTAAAAGGGCATACGCCCACATGATAACCATTCCATTATAGCCGCTTTTATGGCAGGACGCAAGCTATTTATCGTGTCCAGTATAAACAGCGGCGAGCGGATTGTAAAACGCATGATTTCGATACATCTCATGAGGGAAAGTGGGGGAGCGGGCCTGCGGAAGGAAAGGGCTCCGCGCCTGCGGGGCGGAAGAAAATCAAACGGGCCGCGTGGAGGACAAAACGCACAAAAAAGCAGGAGGGAAGCTGCGCTTCCCTCCTGCGTGGACACATAAGAATTTACTTGTCCGCTGCCACAGACTTGACGACCTTGACTTCGCGGCCGTTGTAGGTACCGCACTCCGGGCACATTCTGTGAGGCAGATGCAGAGCACCGCACTTGGGGCATGCCACCAGAGCGGGAGCTGCCAGCTTCCATACGGAAGAACGTCTCTTATTGCGTCTTTGCTTGGATACTTTTCCCTTAGGGACTGCCATGTTGACACCTCCTTGGTATTAACTGCCTGAGCAGCAATTTATAATGGATTCACTCGTCCTTCTGCAACAGCTGCGCCAGCTTGGCCAGCCGGGGATCCACCGCCCTCTTGCAGCGGCAGCTCTCGCGGTTCAGGTCGGCACCGCAGCCGGGACATAGTCCCTTGCAGTCCTCAGAGCAGAGAAATTTCGTGTCCATATCGAGGATAAAGGCGTCCCGCGCCAGTTCCGTCACATCCACCTCATCGTCGTCCAACAGCACGATGTCGTCATCCTCATCGGACTGACGCTCCTCGGCCAGCACACAGGCGTAGTCCGTGGATTTCTCCTGATCGAACGCCTGGGCGCAGCGGTCGCAGATGCAGTGGAGCGTGGTGGTGATCTGAAGCTCACACAGCAGCATACCCGCCTGATTCCGCAGCTGGCCGTCCACAACAACCGGTCGCGTTACAGGATAAGTACCGCCGAACTCCAGATCGGAAAGGTCCATCTCAAAATGGATCTCCTGCCGGGAGCCGGGGGTATGCAGCAGCTTGTTTACGTTCAGACGCATAGTACACCTCGCAATGACACGAGTAGTATTATAGCCGACACAAAATCCCTTGTCAAACATTTTCTCACAAATATTTTGACTTTTTTCCAAAAGCGGTTACAATGGACGGAGAACACAAGGGAGGTGCGCCCATGCGGGAGCTGACCATCGGGAAAAACGACGCCGGAGTACGGCTGGACCGCTTCGTGTCCAAGGCGCTGCCGCTGCTGCCGCCGGCGCTGATGCAGAAGTACATACGCATCAAGCGCATCAAGGTCAACGGCGCACGGGCCCAGCGGGACCAGCGGCTGGCCCAGGGCGATGTGGTGCAATTATACATCAACGACGAGTTCTTTGACAAGCCGTCGGAGGAGAATCTTTTCCTGACGCTGTTCAAGCCGCAGGTGGACGTGGTGTACGAGGACGAGAACCTGCTGCTGGTCAACAAGCGGCCGGGGCTGGTGGTCCACGCTGACGAGACGGAGAAGGTGAACACCCTCATCAACCACATCCAGGCGTACCTCTATCAGAAGCGGGAGTGGAACCCCCGCTGGGAGAACGCCTTCGCTCCCGCGCTGTGCAACCGCATCGACCGCAACACAGGAGGCATGGTCATCGCCGCCAAGAACGCCGAGACGCTGCGGATCATCAACGAGAAGATCCGGCTGCGGGAGATCGACAAGCGCTATCTGTGCATCACCGTGGGGCGTCCCAAGCCGCCGGAGGGCAGGATCGAGTGCTTCCTGCTGAAGGATGAGCAGAAAAAGCAGGTGGCGGTGTACCACAAGCCGGTACCTGGCGGCAAGACCGCCGTGACGGACTACCGCACGCTGGAGACGCGGGGCGAGCTGTCTCTGGTGGAGGTGGGGCTGGAGACGGGGCGTACTCACCAGATCCGGGCGTCCTTTGCCGATCTGGGCTGTCCGCTGCTGGGGGACGGTAAGTACGGACGGGGCGACGTCAACCGCCGGTACGGGGAGACGCGGCAGGCGCTGTATGCCTATGAGCTGACCTTCGACCTGCCCACGGACGCGGGAATCCTGAACTACCTGCGGGGCAGGACTTTTACGGTGGAAAACGTGCCGTTCCGGGCAAAATATTTCGGCTGAAAACGTCGTGCGGAGCTGCTGACGCAGCCCCGCGCGATTTTTTTTGGGAAAAGCGGGAAAAGGCATTGACTTTTGGGGGGATACCATATATATTGTACCTGCTTTCTTTCGACGGAAAAAGCGGCGCAGGAACAGGCGCCGGCGGTTTCCGGGGAGGAGGGTTATTTTATGTATGAACGGGGGAGGATAAATGGCCAAAGAGTTGATTCGCCTGCGGAATCTCTGCATGGCGTTTGACGACGAGCTGGTTCTCGATAACATCAATCTTTATATCAACGATTCTGAATTCCTCACACTGCTTGGACCCAGCGGCTGCGGCAAGACCACAACGCTGCGCATCATCGGTGGGTTTACCACACCCACTTCCGGTGATGTGACCTTTGACGGGGTGAGGATCAATGACGTTCCGCCACACAAACGGCAGATCAACACGGTGTTCCAGAAATATGCGCTGTTCCCGCATCTGGATGTGTTTGAAAACATCGCCTTCGGCCTGCGCATCGCCAAAGTGCCGGAGGCGGAGATACGGCAGCGTGTCACCGAAATGCTGGAGGTGGTCAGCCTGAAGGGCTTTGACCGCCGCCGCATCGACCAGCTGTCCGGCGGCCAGCAGCAGCGGGTGGCCATCGCCCGCGCACTGGTGAACCGTCCGAAGGTACTGCTTCTGGACGAGCCGCTGGGCGCGTTGGATCTGCGCCTGCGCAAGGATATGCAGAACGAGCTGAAGCGTATCCAGCAGCAGATGGGCATAACGTTTATATATGTGACCCACGACCAGGAGGAGGCGCTGACCATGTCCGACACCGTGGTGGTGATGGACAAGGGCCGCATCCAGCAGATCGGCACGCCGGAGGATATCTACAACGAGCCGAAGAACGCCTTTGTGGCGGACTTCATCGGCGAGAGCAACATCCTCAACGGCGTCATGGTCCGGGATAAGGTCGTGAAAATGTACGGCAAGGAGTTCCCCTGCGTGGACGCGGGCTTCGCCGAGAACGAGCCGGTGGACGTGGTCATCCGCCCCGAGGATATCGACATTGTCCCCGTGGAGCAGGGCCAGCTCATCGGCACCGTCACCAACGTGACGTTCAAGGGGATGCAGTACGACATCATCGTGGACTTCCGGGGCTTCAAGTGGCTCATCCAGACCACCGACCACTCGCCGGTGGGCGCACGCATCGGCGTGAAGATCGACCCCGAGGGCTTCCACATTATGAAGAAGAGCGAATATTCCGGAATGTTCGGCGACTACTCCTCCTATTCCGAGGAGTATGAGGAATTGGCGGACGCCAGCGTGGAGCTGGAAGAGGAGGAGAGCGAGGATGAAGACTAAGCTCTCCCATTTCGCCATACCGTATGTGGTGTGGATGGCCATTTTCGTGGTGGCACCCATCATCATCATGGTCGTCTATGCCTTCTCCGACGGAGCGGGCGGGGCTACGCTGGACAACTTCGTGCAGATGGGCGGCTACGCCGCCGTGTTCGGCCGGTCCTTTAAGCTGGCCATCATCGCCACGGCCATCTGCCTGCTCATCGGCTACCCGGTGGCGTATTTCATCAGCCGCGAGGGCGCAGCCTTCCAGCGGATCGCCATGGTGCTGATCATGCTGCCCATGTGGATCAACTTCCTGCTGCGGACGTACTCGTGGATGACCATTCTGGAGAACAACGGGCTTTTGAACCAGCTGTTCCAGAAGATCGGGCTTATTGCGCTGTACAACAGCATCACGGGCAGCAGCATCGAGTTTTTTCCGATGATGGATACTCAGGGCGCGGTGGTGCTGGGCATGGTGTATAACTATCTGCCCTTCATGATCCTGCCTATCTACTCGGTCATCGGAAAGATGGACCGCTCGCTGTTGGAGGCGGCCAGGGATCTGGGCGCCAACTCAGTGACGGTGTTCCGCAAGGTCATTCTGCCCCTGTCGCTGCCGGGCGTGCTGTCGGGCATCACCATGGTGTTCGTGCCATCGGTGTCCACCTTCGCCATCAGCCGGATGCTGGGCGGCGGCACGGAGCTGCTGCTGGGCGACCTCATCGAGCGGCAGTTTTTGGGCGGCGCGTACAACCCACAGCTGGGCGCGGCCATCTCGCTGGTGATGATGGTCATCGTGGTCATCTGCATGCTGGTGATGAATCGCTTCGGTGAAGGCGAGGAACAGGCGGTGATGCTGTGAAAAAGAAAAGAGACGTGCGGTTCGGCAGCCGCTTTTTCATGGCGCTGACCGGCATTTTCCTGTATGCGCCCATCGTGCTGCTGATCGTGTTTTCCTTCAACGCGGGAAACAGCAACACCGTGTGGAAGGGCTTCTCCCTGATGTGGTATGCAAAGCTGTTCCAGAATCGCATCATTATGCAGAGCGTGTATACCACGCTGCTGGTGAGCCTGCTGGCCACGGTCATCGCCACGGTGGCGGGCACCTTCGCGTCCATCGGCTTCCATGCCATGCGCCGCAGGGCTCGCGACCCGCTGATGATGGTGAACAGCATTCCCATGATGAACGCCGATATTGTCACCGGCGTCAGTCTGTGCCTGCTGTTCGTGGCCTTTTTCAACGGATGGGGCACTTTTGCCGGCTGGGTCAACAGCTGGCAGAGTCTGGTAGTCCTGCCGGAGCGGCTGACCATGGGCTTCGGTACCCTGCTCATCGCCCATGTATGCTTCAACATCCCATATGTCATCCTGTCCGTAGGCCCCAAGCTGCGGCAGATGGACAAGAATCTGGTGGACGCGGCGCAGGATCTGGGCTGTACGTGGATGCAGGCGTTCTGGAAGGTCATCCTGCCGGAGATCAAGCCGGGCATCGTATCCGGAGCACTGACGGCATTTACCATGTCCATCGATGACTTTGTCATCAGTTATTTTACGGCGGGCTCGTCCGTATCCACGCTGGCCATGACCATCTACGGCATGACAAAAAAGCGTGTCAGCCCGCAGATCAACGCCATCTCCGCGCTGCTGTTCGGTACGGTGCTGCTGCTGCTGGTCATCATCAATGTGCGGGAATCCCGCCAGGAGCGCAAGGTCATGCAGCAGAGGTGAGCAGGCGCTCTGACCATTTAATAATATTCTATTTCAGGAGGATAAAGCATTGAAAAGAATCATCGCGTTTGTGCTGACGGTCATGATGACCGTGGGACTGCTGGCCGGCTGCGGCGACGGAGGCAAGGAGCAGCGTGTTGTCAACGTGTGCAGCTGGGGCGAGTATATCGACGAGTCTCTTATCGGCGAATTTGAGGCCCAGACCGGTATCCATGTCAACTATCAGACGGCGGAGAGCAACGAGACGCTGTACTCCCTGCTCCAGACCGGCGGCGCGGATTTCGACGTGATCGTGCCCTCCGATTACATGATCGGGCGGCTTATCGACGAGGGGATGCTGGCAGAGCTGGATTACAGCGCCATCCCCAACTATGACCTCATCGATCCGCAGTACAAGTCCCTGAGCTTCGATCCGGAGAACAAGTACACCGTGCCCTACAGCTGGGGTACTGTGGGCATCATCTACAACACCAAGATGGTGGATGAGCCCATCACCAGCTGGGGGGCTATGTTTGACGAGAAGTACGCCGGACAGGTGCTGATGATCAACAACTCCCGCGACGCGCTGATGGCGGCCCTGTGCTATCTGGGCTACGACATCAACACCACCGACGAGGCTCAGCTCGATGAGGCGTTCCAGATGGTGAAGAACGCCAAGGACAAGGGCGTGTATCAGGCCTTCGTCATGGATGAGATCTTCGGCAAGATGGAGGGCGGCAACGCGGCCATCGCCATGTACTATGCCGGCGACTATCTGACCATGCTGGAGAACAACGGGGATCTGGCCTTCGTGGTGCCCGAGGAGGGCAGCAACTGGTTCGTGGACGCCATGTGCGTCCTGAAGTCCAGCCAGCATAAGGACGAGGCCATGGAGTGGATCAACTTCATCGCCGGAACGGACGCCAGCCTGGCCAATATGGACTATATCTGGTATGCCTCCCCCAACGCCGAGGCGCTGGCGGAGTACCCCGCCTACTACGAGGAGCAGAACGGTGAGGCGCTGGATCAGGAGCTCTACAACATCATGGCGGCACCGGCCGACGTGCTGGATCGCTGCGAGCTGTATGTGAACCTGCCTCAGGAGACGCTGAAATACTACGACATGCTGTGGACCCAGCTGGGCGTGTAACACCGCGGGCTCTTTGAGGACAAAACAGCACCGCGCCTGTGGCCGCGGATACAGCTGCGGCCAAGGTGCGAGGAAAATTTTAAATCAGGAGGTACGAACATGATCGAGACCGGCATGACCCATACCGTGGAAAAGACCGTGACCGCCGACATGACCGCCAAAGCCATCGGCTCCGGCGGGCTGGAGGTGCTGGGCACCCCCTACATGATGGCCCTGATGGAGTGCGCCGCCATGTGGTGCGTGCAGAACGAGCTGCCGGAGGGCAAGGGCACCGTGGGCGTGGAGATCGCGTCCAGCCATCTGGCTCCCACCCCCGTGGGAATGAAGATCACCGCCACCGCCGAGGTGACGGGCGTCTCCGCCAACGGCAAGATGATCACCTTCAAGGTCAGCGCCTCCGACGAGGACGGCCTGATCGGCGAGGGCACCCATACCCGCGCCGTCATCGATAACGCGCGGTTCCAGCAGAAGTGCAGCGACAAGCTGCATAAGGTCAAGTAAAGCAGATACGGCAAAAAGGACTTCCTGTACGAGGGTACAGGAAGTCCTTTTTTGCGCCCTTGCGGCGGCGCGGCATATCTGGTACAATAATAAGGTTAAGAAAGCGGAAAGGGGAGAGCATATGCGCGTACTGGCCACCATAGCGTTCTCCTTTGCGGCAGGACTGTTTCTGGTACTGCTGCTGCCGTGGTCCGGATGGTATCTGTGGGCGGCGGCGGGGCTGGCGCTGGCCGCGCTGGGCCTGTACCTGTGGGGCCGGACGCAGAAGCGGTTCCGCCGGAGCCGGCTGATCCTGTGGCCGCTGGCGGCGTCGCTGGTGTATTTCACCGCGTATCAGGCGGCGGTGCAGCAGCCGGTGCTGGACCTCTGCGGCACGGAGACGGCGTTTGCCGGCACCGTCTGCACCTGGCCGTGGGAGACGGAGCGAGGCGCTGCGGTGACGGTGCGGCTCCATGGGATGCACGGGGCCAAGGCTACGTATTATGGCGGGGAGGAGCTGCTGACGCTGGAGCCGGGGCAGACGCTGTCCGGCGCGGCGTGGTGGCAGGATGCCTCCAATATCCGAGGCACAGAGCTGACGCAGTTCACGGCCCGAGGCGTATACGCCCTGCTCTATCAGCGAGACGAGCCGGAGGTGGGGCAGGGCAGCGCAGGAAAGCTCCGCTGGCTGCCGCTTCGAGCGGCGCGGGCCATGCAGGAGAGGGCCGCCGCCATCTGGGACGACCAGTCGGTGCAGGGCTTTCTGATCGCGGAGCTCATCGGCGACCGTGCGGCGCTGCCGGAGGGCGACGCCGTGGTGATGGAAGAGACGGGACTTGCCCATCTGTTCGCGGTGTCCGGCCTGCACTGTGCGTTTCTGGTGACGCTGCTGGGGCTGCTGACTCCGGGAAACCGGCGGCGGACGCTGTGCGCCGTGACCATACCGGCGCTGCTGTTCTATATGGTGATGGTGGGCCTGTCGCCGTCGGTGGTGCGGGCCTGCATCATGCAGATATTCCTGCTGACTGCGCCGCTGTTCCGGCGGAGCAGCGACGGCCTTACCGCTCTGGCGGCGGCGCTGGGCGTCATCCTGCTGGCCAACCCCTTTTCGGCGGGGAGCGTCAGCCTGCAATTGAGCTTTGCCGCCGCGCTGGGCATGGTGCTGCTGACACCGCGGCTCTATCAGACGCTGAGCGGCTGGTATCACGGGCAGCGGCGGCTGGTGGAGCGGATGATCCGCTTTTTAGCGGCCAACCTGGCGGCTACGCTGGGAGCCATGGTGTTCACCGCGCCGCTGATCGCATGGTACTTCAACATTTTCGTGATCGTGGCGCCGCTGGCCGGGCTGCTGGCGGTACCCGCCGCGGGCTGGAGCTTCATGGCGGCCTTCATCACCACCCTGCTGGGGCTCGTGTGGCTGCCGCTGGGGCAGGTGCTGGGCTGGGTGTCCTTCGCGCTGGTGAAGTACATCCTGTGGGTGGCGCGGACGCTGACGGCGCTGCCGTTCCACGCCGTCTATTTCAACAACCGCATCCTCATCTACTGGATGCTGTACAGCTATATCGCGTTTATCGGCTGCGCCGTCACGAAGGACCGGCGGCGGAAGTACGCCATGGCGGCGGTGCTGTCGGCGATGATGCTGGCGGTGTCCGTATGGCTGGGAGATACCGGCCGGTACGGTGTCATGAACGCCCTGGCGCTGGATGTAGGGCAGGGCGAGAGCGTGGCCCTGTGGTCCGGCAAAGAGGCGGCGCTGGTGGACTGCGGCAGCAGCAACAGCTACGTGGACGCAGGCGGCGTGGCGGCGGATCAGCTGGCCAGTCTGGGCGTGCGCAAGCTGCGGTGCGTGGTGGTGACCCACTACCACGCCGACCACACCAACGGCCTGTACGAGGTGATGGAGCGCCTGCCGGTGGAGACGCTGTATCTGCCGGACATCGAGGACGAATACGGCGTGCGGCAGCGGCTGGTGGAGCTGGCGGCGCGCAAGGGCGCGGACGTGGTGTTCGTGACATCCCCCACCGTTCTGACGCTGGGGGAGATGACGCTGACGGTCTATCCGCCGGTGGCGGCGGAGGGAGACCTCAACGAACAGGGCCTGTCGGCGCTGGCCACGGCGGGCGATTTCGACCTGCTGATCACCGGCGACATGGCGGGGAGCACCGAGCGGAAGCTGGCAGAGACATATCCTCTGCCGGATATAGAGGTGCTGGTGGTGAGCCATCACGGCTCGCGGTACAGCTCGGACGAGACGTTCCTGCGTGCTACCCGGCCGGAGGTGGGCATCATCAGCGTGGGCGACAACAGCTACGGACACCCCTCCGGCCAGGCTATGGAGCGGCTGGAGGACGTGGGCGCGGACATCTGGCGCACGGACAGGCAGGGCACGGTGCGCGTCACGGTGAAGGGAGAGGACTGACATGGCAAAAAAGGAGAGCCGCAGCGGCGGCTATGAGGCGCTGCGGGCCGCCGTGAAGGCAGGCGTACCGGCTAATCTCTATATTTTCTACGGTGAGGAGCGCTATCTGCTCCAGACCATGGCGCAGCGGCTGAAGGAGCTACTGATCCCTGCGGGCTTCGAGGAGTTCAACTACCACCGTCTCACCGGTAAGGGCCTGACGGTACAGGAGCTGGCGGAGACGGCAGAGGCCATGCCCATGATGGCGGAGCACACCCTCATCACCGTCACGGACATGGACATCTTCAAGCTGGACGAGGGACAGCGGACGGCGCTGATCGATCTGCTGTCCGACTTCCCGCCCTACTGCACGCTGATCTTCCTGTACGAACAGCTGACCTACAAGCGGGACGGGAAGATGAAGAAGCTGTGCGCCGCCCTGAACGAGCACGTGCAGGAGGTGGAGTTCGTCCAGCAGGAGCGAAAGGACCTGCTGAACTGGCTGAAGCGGCGGTTCGCCGCCGTCGGCCACGACATCGACCAGACGGCGGCGGACCACCTGCTGTTTACCTGCGGCAGCCTGATGCGGGGACTGATACCGGAGATCGAGAAGATCGCCGCCTACGCAAAGCACGAGCGCATCACCATGGCGGACATCGACGCCGTGGCGGAGCCGGTGCTGGACGCCCGCATTTTTGACATGACCAACGCCGTCACGGCGCGGAACTATGACCGCGCCGCCGGTGTCCTGGCGGAGCTGCTGCGGATGCAGATGGAGCCTATCGCCATTCTGGCGGCGCTGGGCAAGGAGCTGCGGCGGCTGTATACGGCGCGTCTGGCGCTGGACGGCGGCAAGGACCGCGTTTGGCTGAAGGAGCTGTGGAGCATGAGCAGCGACTATCCCGCCAAGCTGCTGCTGCAGGCGGCGCGGAACGTGGATCACGACTGGTGCCGTCAGGCGGTGAAGCGCTGTCAGGTGCTGGACCGCCGTATGAAAAGCGAGCGCAATATGGATAGTGAGGGCGAGCTGAAGCTGCTCCTCATGGAACTGGCAGGTGGGCGATGAAGCCCCGCGTCCGCGAGGTTATCGTGGTGGAGGGCCGCTACGATAAGAACACGCTTTTGCAGGCGGTGGACGCCGTGGTGGTGGAGACCGGCGGCTTCGCCGTGTTCTGCAACGGGGAAAAGGCCGCGTACCTGCGGCGGCTGGCGGAGAAGCGCGGAGTGATCCTGCTGACAGATCCCGACGGCGCGGGCTTCGTCATCCGGAACCATCTCAAGGGCATCCTGCCGCCGGAGCAGGTGAAGCAGGCCTATGTGCCGGACGTGTACGGCAAGGAGCGCCGCAAGAAAAAGGGCGGGAAAGAGGGAAAATTAGGCGTGGAGGGCATGCCGCCGCAGGTGCTGATCGAGGCGCTGCGCCGCGCAGGCGCTACGTTTGAGGACGGGACGGAGGCTCCGCAGAGGGCGGGACTGACCAAGACGGACATGCTGGAAAAGGGGCTCATCGGCCCCGCGTCCGCAGAGAAGCGGGCGGCGCTGCAGCGGCGGCTGGGCCTGCCGGAGCATCTGACGGCCAACGGCCTTATGGAGGCGCTGGACACGCTGCTGACCCGAGAGGAATTCGACGCGCTGTGAGTTTTTTACGGGAGTGCGGGCAAACCCCTTGCAATTTCCGGCAGCGGCGGGTATAATAAACCATTGTTTTCACGCGAAAACAAATAACGACATACAAGGAGTGTGAGAAAGATCATGGCCGAGGAAATCAAGACCCCCGAAACGGAGGAGTCCGGCAAAAACTTTATCCTGAATTTCATCGACGAGGACATCGCAGAGGGTGGTCAGTTCCAGGGAATGACCGTCCACACCCGTTTCCCGCCGGAGCCCAACGGCTACCTGCACATCGGACACTGCAAGGCGCTGACCATCGACTTCGGTACTGCCGAGAAGTACAACGGCCTGTGCAACCTGCGAATGGACGACACCAACCCCACCAAGGAGGACGAGGAGTTCGTGGAGGCCATCAAGCAGGACATCCACTGGCTGGGCTTCGACTGGGGCGACCGCTTCTTCTACGGCTCCGACTACTTTGAGGAGGACTACCGTCAGGCGGTGCTGCTCATCAGGAAGGGACTGGCCTACGTGTGCCAGCTGACGCCGGAGGAATTCAAGGCAAACCGCGGAGATATCGGCATCCCAGCCGTGTCCCCCTACCGTGACCGGCCCATTGAGGAGAGTCTGGACCTGTTCGCCCGCATGCGGGCGGGGGAGTTCCCCAACGGCGCGATGACGCTGCGGGCCAAGATCGACCTGACCAGCGGCAACTTCAACATGCGCGACCCCGTCATCTACCGCATCAACCACATGAGCCACCACCGGCAGGGCGATAAGTGGTGCATCTATCCCATGTACGACTTTGCCCACCCTATCCAGGACGCGCTGGAGGGCATCACCCACAGCCTTTGCTCTCTGGAGTTTGAGGCCCACCGTCCCCTGTATAACTGGGTCATCGAGCACTGCGAGCTGCCGGCCCGTCCCCGCCAGATCGAATTCGCCCGTCTGGGCATCGACCACACGGTGATGTCCAAGCGGAAGCTGCGCAAGCTGGTGGAGGAAAACTATGTCTCCGGTTGGGACGATCCCCGTATGCCCACGCTGTGCGGCCTGCGCCGCCGGGGCTATACCGCCGCGTCCATCCGCAATTTCTGCGAGCGCATCGGCGTGGCCAAGTCCCCCAACGTCATCGAGTACGGCTTTCTGGAGCACTGCCTCCGCGAGGATCTGAACGCCAACGCCGAGCGCACCATGGCGGTGCTGCATCCGGTAAAGCTGACGGTCACCAATTATCCCGAGGGGCAGAGCGAGACCTTCGCTGTGGAAAATAACCCCACCGATCCCACCCAGGGCACCCACAACATCACCTTCTCCCGCCACCTGTGGATCGAGGAGGACGACTTCATGGAGGTACCGGTGCCCAAGTACAAGCGCCTGACCCCCAACGGCCCCGAGTGCCGCCTGAAGGGCGCGTACCTCGTCACCTGCACCGGCTGCGTCAAGGACGAGAATGGCCGCGTGACGGAGGTGCTGTGTACCTACGACCCCGACTCCCGCGGCGGCGACCCCGCCGATGGCCGCAAGGTCAAGGGCGCTACGCTCCACTGGGTGGACGCGGAGAACTGCATGGACGCCGAGGTGCGCCTGTATGACAACCTGTTCTCCGACGCCACACCGGACGGCCCCGATAAGGACTTCCTGGACTGCCTGAACCCCGAGAGCCTGACGGTGCTCAGAGGCTGCAAGGTGGAGCCGGAGATGGCCGCCGTGGCCGCCGCCTTCGACAAGAAGGAGGGACGTACCGGCGTCAATGCCCCCACGTTCCAGTTCATGCGGGTGGGCTACTTCTGCCTGGACAATCGGGACAGCACGGCGGAGCACCTGGTGTTCAACCGCAGCGTGTCCCTGAAGGACAGCTTCAAAAAGTAAACGGCAAAGAGCGTCTCCGGCAGAGCCGGAGGCGCTCTTTTTTTACCCGAACCACCCCTTTTTCCGGTGGGGCGGCGGTGGCGGCTGGCGCTTCTGGAAGGGCTTGTCGATGAGGATGATGTCGTCGCCGAACTTCTGAATGCAGTCCCACGGGACATAAAAATCCTCTCCGCGGCCGAACAGCCCGAAGAACCGGCACGGCCCAAAGACGATGATGCCTTTCACCGTGCCCTCCGGCACCTGTACGTCCAGATCGCCCACACAGCCAAGGCGGCAGCCGTCACAGAGATTGATGACCTCCTTGCGCCGCAGCATGGAAAATTTACACAGCATCGCGCTCACCCCGTGCAAGCCTATGCGCCGCGCCGCCTGTCCCATGCTGTCGTTTCCGAGAACATTCCGCCCCGCGGAATAGCCGCCGCAGCGGCGGGAAATACTGCCACTATCACAGTGGAAGGACGGGCGGATATGCGGGGAAAGGTGGAGATCTGCGGCATCAACACAGCCAAGCTGCCGGTGCTGAAAAACGATGAGATGACGGCTCTCCTGCGCCGCACCAAGGAGGGCGACAGAGCGGCGCGGGAGCAGCTGATCTGCGGGAACCTGCGGCTGGTGCTGTCGGTGATACAGCGGTTCCTGGGCAGAGGCGAGAACGTGGACGATCTCTTTCAGGTGGGGTGCATCGGCCTGATGAAGGCCATCGACAACTTTGACATCAACCAGCCGGTGCGGTTTTCCACCTACGGCGTGCCCATGATCGTGGGGGAGATCCGCCGCTATCTGCGGGACAACAGCGCCGTCCGCGTCAGCCGCAGCATGCGGGACACGGCCTACAAGGTATTGCAGGGGCGGGAAAAGCTGATGGCGGAGACCCAACGGGAGCCTACCGTGGAGCAGATCGCCAAGTATCTGGACATCCCGCGGGAGGACGTGGTGATGGCCATGGACGCCATCGTGGACCCCGTCAGCCTCTACGAGCCGGTGTACGCGGACGGCGGGGGCGATGCGGTGTGTGTTATGGATCAGGTGCGGGATGACCGGAACACCGACGAGAGCTGGCTGGACCGCATCGCACTGAAGGAGGCCATCTCGCGGCTGGACCCGCGGGAGCGGAGCATCCTGGCCCTGCGGTTCTGCCAGGGCAAGACCCAGATGGAGGTCAGCGGCGAGATCGGCATCTCTCAGGCCCAGGTATCGCGTCTGGAGAAGGGGGCCATCAGCGCTATCCGGCGGAATATGTGAACGGACGAAAAAGGCGCGGCAGGGGAGACCCTGCCGCGCCTTTATGCCGTTATTCCTCTGGTTCCGCCGCGACCTCCGGAGCCTCCGGCTCTGCGGGCTCCTCCCATGGGACCATGGTGGCCACACAGCGGTTGATATTCTTGCCCTCATTGAAGAACTTCCGCTCATAGTCGGTCATGACGCCCACGGCGCCGTCCTTATGCAGGTCCGTAGTGACCTCCGACAGCTGAAAGCCGAACTGAGGGATCTCCTCCACTGACCAGGCGAACAGCTTGTCATTGTCTGTCTTGAAGTGGATCTGCCCGCCGTCGGCCAGCACCCTGCGGTACTGCTTGAGAAAATTGCCGTGGGTGAGCCGCCGCTTCTTCTGATTGCTCTTGGGCCACGGGTCACAGAAGTTGATGTACAGCCGGTCCACCTCACCGGAGGCAAACATGTCCGGCAGCAGCGCCGCATCACCGTCCACGAAGAACACGTTCTTCAGGCCGGCGTCCATGGCCCGCTCCATGGCGACCACCATGGCGTCCGGCACCTTCTCCACGGCGATGAGCAGCACATCCGGCTCCGACAGCGCCGTGTCCACGGTGAAGCGGCCCTTGCCGCAGCCCAGCTCCACCCGCAGTTCCTTCGCATCGGGCATCAACGTCCGCCATTGGCCGCGCATGGTGAAGGGATCGCGGACGAGACAGCTGCTGCACGCCTCCATGCGGGGCAGCAGATTTTTCTTTTTACGCATACGCATGGCACAGAACTCCTCCTGTATATGGTGAATACCGGCGGTCATTCTACCATATCTGCTGCCTGTTTGTAAACCTCTGTTCCACAGGTGACCGGATTTTTGAGGCGTTTCCGACAGTTCACCCTTCAAAATGCGCAAAGAACGGCCGCAACTTTTGTAAGAACTGCTGAAAAAGAAAAAGCACCGTCAGTTGCACTTGATAAAATTCTAACAGTCTACTATAATGCAGTATGTATGGGAGGGTCATGCCCTATGGGCGCGATCCCGCCCGCGACAGCTACCGCCGCCTGCGGGCTGCGGCGCACGAGGATGAAGGAGGAATGGATATGACCCATGTTCTGCTGGAAAAGAAGGAGCATATCGCCGTGGCTACCATTAACCGGCCCAAGGCGCTGAACGCTCTGAATTCCGAGGTATTGTCCGACCTGGATGAGCTGGTGGATATTGTCACCGCCGACCAGGACATTTATGCGCTGATCATCACCGGCAGCGGCGAGAAGGCTTTCGTGGCCGGCGCCGACATCGCCGAGATGAGCACCCTGACCAAGGAGGGCGGCGAGGCCTTCGGCAAGCACGGCAACGACGTGTTCCGCCGCATCGAGACCCTGCCCATCCCCACCATCGCCGCAGTCAACGGCTTTGCACTGGGCGGCGGCTGCGAACTGAGCATGAGCTGCGACATCCGCCTCTGTGCCGATACCGCCGTGTTCGGTCAGCCTGAGACCGGTCTGGGTATCACCCCCGGCTTCGGCGGCACCCAGCGCCTGGCTCGTCTGGTCAGCCCCGGCATGGCAAAGCAGCTGATCTACTCCGCCAAGAACATCAAGGCGGACGAGGCTTACCGTATCGGCCTGGTCAACGCCGTGTACCCGCTGGAGGAGCTGATGCCCGCCGCGGAGAAGCTGGCCCAGACCATCGCCAAGAACGCACCCATCGCGGTGCGCGCCTGCAAGAAGGCCATCAACGACGGCCTGCAGACCGACATCGATCAGGCTGTGGTCATCGAGGAGAAGCTGTTCGGCAGCTGCTTCCAGACCGCCGATCAGATCGAGGGCATGGGCGCCTTCCTGGAGAAGCGCAAGCACGAGCCCTATCAGAACAAGTAACACAGGTTAATTGACAGGCATCTGCCTGATGATTAAGTCATTCATGTAAAAATTTGATTTAGGAGGAACTATCATGAAAGTAGCAGTATTTGGTGCAGGTACGATGGGCAGTGGTATTGCTCAGGTTTTCGCAGCGAAGGGCCACACCGCCCTGATGTATGCTTCCAGCACGGCCAGCGCACAGCGTCATAAGGATAAGCTGGCAGCCTCCCTGAATAAGAAGGTCGCCAAGGGCAAGATGACCCAGGAAGCGGCTGACGATATTATGAGCCGCGTTTTGGTCGAGGAGTTCGACGCCGCCGCCGATGCCGATCTGGTCATCGAGTGCGTCGCCGAGAACATGGCCGTCAAGAAGGAGCTGCTGGCCAAGCTGGACGCTCTGTGCAAGGATGAGACCGTCTTCGCCTCCAACACCTCCTCTCTGTCCATCACCGAGATGGGCCAGGGTCTGAAGCACCACCTCATCGGTATGCACTTCTTTAACCCCGTGCCTGCCATGAAGCTGGTGGAGGTCATTGCCGGCGGCAACACCCCCGCGGAGCTGGTGGATTACATCAAGAACCTGTCCACCGAGATCGGCAAGACCCCCGTGGTGGTCAACGAGGCTCCCGGCTTCGTGGTCAACAAGATCCTGATCCCCTATTGCAACGAAGGCGTTTGCGTTCTGCAGGAAGGCGTTGCCTCTGCGGAAGATATCGATATTGCTATGCAGCTGGGCTGCAACCACCCCATGGGCCCCCTGCATCTGGGTGACCTGATCGGTTGGGACGTGGTCCTGAACATTATGGACGTGCTGTTCAACGAGACTCACGATAGCAAGTATCGCGCAAACGTGCTGATCCGGAAGATGGTTCGTGCGGGCAAATTGGGTATTAAGTCCGGCGAAGGCTTCTTCAACTACAATAAGTAAAAATCAGGAAAAGGAGAAAAGAGTATGGATTTCCATCTGACTAAGGAACAGCTGCTCGTTCGCAAGATGTACCGCGAATTTGCAGAGAACGAAGTAAAGCCCCTGGCCACTGAGATCGATGAGGAAGAGCGCTTCCCCATGGAGACCGTCGAGAAGATGGCGAAGCTGGGCATGATGGGCATTTACTTCCCCAAGCAGTATGGCGGCGCTGGCGCCGATGTGCTGTCCTATGCAATGTGCGTGGAGGAGCTGGCTAAGGTCTGCGGCACCACCGCTGTCATCGTTTCCGCCCACACCTCCCTGTGCGCCGCCCCCATCTTTGAGAACGGCACCGAGGAGCAGAAGATGAAGTATCTGCCCGACCTGTGCTCCGGCAAGAAGATCGGCGCTTTCGGCCTGACCGAGCCCGGCGCCGGTACCGACGCCCAGGGCCAGCAGACCACCGCTGTGCTGGATGAGTCCGGCGAGAACTACATCCTGAACGGCTCCAAGTGCTTCATCACCAACGGCAACGTGGCTGATACCTTCGTCATCATCGCCGTCACCGGCAAGACCACCGACAAGCGCGGCCGCACCATGAAGGAGATCTCCGCTTTCATCGTGGAGAAGAACGACAAGGGCTTCTCTCAGGGCAAGCATGAGAAGAAGATGGGTATCCGCGGCAGCTCTACCTGCGACCTGATCTTCGAGGATTGCGTGATCCCCAAGGATCGTATGCTGGGCAAGAAGGGCGAGGGCTTCAAGATCGCTATGAAGACGCTGGACGGCGGCCGTATCGGCATCGCTTCCCAGGCTCTGGGTATCGGTGAGGGCGCCGTTGAGGAAGCCATCAAGTACACCAAGGAGCGCGTACAGTTCGGTAAGCGCATCTCCCAGTTCCAGAACACCCAGTTCCAGCTGGCGGATATGCACACCCGTATGCAGGCCGCTCAGTATGTGGTTTACGCTGCTGCCATGAAGAAGCAGAACCACGAGCCGTACTCCATGGATGCCGCCATGGCTAAGCTGTTCGCCGCTGAGGCCGCTTCCGATGTGACCCGCCGCGCCGTGCAGCTGTTCGGTGGTTACGGTTACACCCGTGAGTATCCTGTGGAGCGCATGATGCGCGATGCCAAGATCACTGAGATCTACGAGGGCACTTCCGAGGTCCAGCGCATGGTCATCGCCAGCAATCTGGGCGTTAAGTAATTGAGGAGGTAAAAGGTAAAATGAAAATCATCGTCACTGTGAAGCAGGTTCCCGATACCTCCGGTAAGGTG
>UQZR01000007.1 GCA_900545585.1 uncultured Eubacteriales bacterium | reverse complement strand
TCCAGTGGGAATGACGATGTGACCTACCAGCTCAGTAAAGGCGTTTCTTTCAGCCACGGCAGTATCACCGCCCCCTAGGCCGGTCATTCTCACAGAGTTAAAAACGAAGGCTGCGGAGCGGAATATCCCTCTCCCGGATCGTTTGGCAGAGTGCTTGAAAGCGGCAAAGAAAAAATCGACATCAGACTATGTAATTGCCAACCAGGATGGAGAGCCGTTGTCTTATACGCAGTTTAAGCGGCTTTGGCAGTATATCGTGACACGGACAGCAAAACCGAGGATAGCTCGCAAACTTGTGGACGGGAAATATGTGAAGTATATGCTTTACCCGAAGCTGGGTGAAAAAGCACGGAACAATGGTCATGTGGTATATAGCTTGGATTTTGAGGTTACGCCACACATGCTTCGTCATACCTACATCACAAATTTGATTCATGCTTCGGTAGACCCGAAAACAGTTCAATACTTGGCTGGCCATGAGAGCAGTAAGATCACGATGGACATTTATGCGAAGGTAAAGTACAACAAGCCGGAGCAACTGGCAGGAGTTTTAAGCGGAGCCTTTGCAGAATGGGATGGCGGTGAATACGAAGCGGCACAATAATTTGACGGAAAACGTACAAAGGGCGGGGAGTGTTCCCCGCCCTTTGCGTTTCCCAGAATCGCACCTTTGATAGAGCCATGATTTTTCAGTATAAAGAAGGTATCGGCGCTGAAATACATATTAAATAGAAAGGAACTGAAATCATGGCGAAAAAACAAGAAAATGTTCCCCGGTATGGCACTGCCATGCGGAGGGGGATTCAATATTACAGGACTCGGATCACCGATGCCGATGGAAAAAGGGTGGACTTGTATGCTGAAACCTGCGAGGAACTCCAGTTAAAGGAGATGGAGGCTCGACGCCAGGTAGAGGAGGCGGTTTTCCGCAGAAAACATCCAACGGTGGCAGAGTATTGCGAGAAGTGGTTGCTCATGCAGTCGGCAAAGGTATCTTCCGGCACGTTGAGAGGATATACCCAGACCATGAACAACTATATTGTCAAACCTTTAGGCGATATGTATCTTGAGGATGTGACTGCAGACGATATTCGGCTTGCGATGATTCCATTGGCTTCAAAATCTGCTGGATTGTATAGTAAGGTAAATATGCTCCTGAAATGTGTCTTTTATTCGGCAGAGCGAAGCCAGTTACTTGAATATAATCCCTGTGAGGGACTCTCGGCCAAAGGGGGAAAACCGGGGAAAAAGATAAATGCCTTGACGGATGAGCAAGTGAAGCTACTTTTAGATACTGTCCGAGGGCTTCCGCCCTATACCTTTATAATGATCGCTTTATATTCCGGCCTGCGTCGTGAAGAAATTCTGGGACTGCAATGGGACTGCGTATTTCTGGATGTTCCTACGCCGTACATCTCTGTACGGAGGGCATGGCGCTCAGAACATAACAGGCCGGTGATTTCCACAACGCTGAAAACGAAGGCGGCTCGGAGAGATATTCCGATCCCAAAGTGTTTGACAGACTGCCTGCGGGAAGTGAAAGAGAAAACCGAATCGGAATATGTGGTTGCTGACAGAAATGGAAATCCTCTTTCATCTTCGCAGTTTCAGCGGGTATGGAAATATGTAACCGTTCGCTCTACGAAACCCCATAACTATTATAAGTATGTAAATGGCCAGTGCGTGAAGTGTACGGTAACGCCTACCCCTGGCAGTCATCAGAAAAATAACCCGAAGTTAGTGTATGCCATTGACTTTGATGTAACCCCACATCAACTTCGTCACACCTATATTACTAACCTGCTGTATGCAGGCATTGACCCAAAAACTGTTCAATATCTTGCCGGGCATGAAAACAGTAAGACGACTATGGACATTTACGCGCAGGTGAAGTATAATAAACCGGAGGAACTTCTGAGTGTTGTAAATGCTGCATTTGCTCCATCTGTTGGTGTCTAAAATGCCCCCATTTTTATGATTAAATACTGGGGCAACATTTGAGGGCAGAGGCCAAAAAGCCCATAAAATCAAGGAAAACCGGCGCTAAACTGTACGCCAGTACGGTCTGAAGGCCGCCCGTCGCGCACCTCAGTTCAGCAAGCGCTGATCGAGTACGTTTTTACAACTCAAACGTTCAGAAAGCCCCGGAAAACTTCGTTTTTCCGGGGCTTTCTTATAACTTTTTCCTTTGACCGGCTTTGCTTTTTCGCAAATTTCGGCCAAGTAAGCCATGTTTCGCTCCTTTCAGGGAGACGAAACCCGGTTGAACCGCAGAGAAGGTACTCATCTCCGATGAAGCTTCGCTGATTGCCGCCCCGTTCTGGCCTCTGTCTCTTTGTGCGCGCTTTGGCCGGCGCCGCAGAGCAGCGCGCAAGTACCTCTCCCGTTTTGGCCGTGATCCGATCCCCTGCAGGAAATACCGTCTTACTCCCTGCCGGCGTCCGTAGTCGGCGCGGACAACGGAAATGTTACGGCCAGTACGCTGCCGCTGTCAGTGCTTTTCTCCACCCAAACTCGGCCGCCGTGAAGCCGCGCGATCTCCCACACCAGCGGAAGGCCAAGCCCCGCTCCGCCAAGCTCGCGGCTGAGGGACTTGTCCACGCGGAAAAAGGGCTGGAAGATACTCTGCCAGAACTCCTGTGGGATGCCGCGGCCGGTATCCGCTACATGGATGACCACCTGCCCGTCCTGCTGCTGCACATCCACCTTCACCGTACCGCCGGGATGGTTGTATTTGACGGCATTCTCCACCAGATTGAAGAACATACGGCAAAGCAGCATATCGCTGCCCACAACGGTAACGTCCTCCCCCTCACGCAAGAGGGAGATCCCATTGCGTTCGGCCAGCGGGGCAAGGTCGGCAAAGACCTCATCGATCATGGGCGAGAGCAGAATGACATCATCACGCGGAATGGACTGAAGATCGCTCATGTCCAGCAGCGCATGCGTGAGCCGGCTGAGCCGCTGGACTTCGCCCTGCAGGGAGGCGAGGAACGCCGCGCTTTCCGGCAGAATATCCGGATGCTCATCGGGGAAAAGCTCCAGTTGTGTTTGCAGCAGCGTCAAAGGCGTGCGCAGTTCATGGGCGGCGTTGCCGACGAACTGCCACTGGGCGTCAAAGCCGCGGCTCAGGCGCTCCAGCATTTCGTTGAGAGCGTGGGTGAGGGAGCGAAGCTCCGGCAGCGTCTCTTCGTCAAGCCGGATCTCGGAAAGGTTGCTTGTCTCCACCTGTTCGGCCTGCTGTGCAAAGCGGCGCAGCGGACGCAGCGCACGACCGCTGACGAAATAGGCCAACATACCGCCGAGGAGCGCGATCGCCGCTGTGATGTACCAGTTTGTTATGCGGAAACGCGCCTGCGCCCCGCTGACAACGATCGTCAAGCCTTCACCGGGCGGGATAAGCTGCGGGTCAAAGCCGGCAGTTTCTCCGCTCTCAACGGCAATGTGGTCGTAGTCCTGAAGCGAATCTGCAATGGAGTCCATATAATATACGCCGGATGAGCAGAGCAGCAGATTCATGGAAACGCAGGTAACGCCGATAAGCAGGACGGTCATCAGCGTAATGCGCCATTGGAGAGACAGCGCCTTCATTCTTCCGACCCTCCCAGCAGATACCCTTCTCCGATACGGTTATGAATAGGATCATAGCCCATCGCAGCGCGCAGCTTTTTCCGCAGCGCGGAGATGTGGACGCGGATAGAGTTGCTGAAACCGTCCACGCTATTGTCCCAAACATGGTCGATCAGTTCCTCCTGACTGACCGGGCGGCCCTGATTGAGCAGCAAATACTCTAAAATACCGCTCTCTTTTTTGGTGAGGGAGACCGTCTGTCCGTTCACCGCGGCGATGCGGCTTCTTGTGTCGAAGCGCAGCGTACCGAAGGAGAGACACACATCCGGCTAATGAACTGCCGCTGGGTCAAGCTGCGGATCCGCGCCTCCAGCTCGGCCAGTGCAAAGGGCTTTGAGAGATAGTCGTTGGCGCCTGCGTCGAGGCCGTCCACCTTGTCGGCGGTGCCGCTGCGGGCGGAGAGGATCAGCACCCGCGTTTCGCGGTCGGTCTGCCGCAGTGTGCGCAGCACGCTCATGCCGTCCAGCTTGGGCAGATTAAGATCCAGCAGCACCAGATCGTAGCGCTCCACCTCCAAAAGCTGCAATGCCCGCTCGCCGTCGTAGGCGAGATCTACGCTGTAACCTGACCGGCGCAGCCGGCGCGCAACGGCATCGCACAGCGTGCGTTCATCTTCAATGAGCAAAAGGCGCATGGTATGCCCTCCCTTTCCCGTGTAAGTTATCCGTAGTATAGCACATTGCAATAAAGTCTTTGTTAATTTTCCGTTCTCAACATCCGCCCCATGGCCGAAAGCGTGTCACAGGCCCCGTCCCGCTTTCGGGGCCGGATACCGGCGGCGGCAGGCTCGTCCAGATCCAGCTTCTTTTATTATACCACAGGTTTTCTCATTCTGCCGGCAATGATCGTGCTGCGTATCATATTTTTCCCTCCCTTTTGCAGGCGCTGTGCCCGCCGGCGCGTTTTACGCGCTGTTTCACAGAGTGTCCCTGTTCCGGATAACGTCGGGCAGGAACAACTGCGCCTGCGCCAAGACCCGCAAAATGGATGCGGACACGCCCAAAACGCCAAATTTGGAACACTCGATCGCCGGAATAGCTTGACTTTATGCGGATGATGTGTTAGAATTTTCCCGGCTTTTAAGGTGACTGTCTGCGGATAGTCCGCTGGGAAATCCATTAGAATTTAACAGATCGGAGATACATGTCATTATGGAAAGAATCAAGACTCTCGAGACTCGTAGCCTGTGCGACAGCGCCAAGAACGGCGGCTGCGGTGAGTGCCAGACTTCCTGCCAGTCCGCCTGCAAGACCAGCTGCGGTGTGGCAAACCAGAAGTGCGAGAACACCAGCAAGTAATCGAGCGCAATTTTCAAAAAGCTGCCGCCTGTTCAGGCGGCACTTTTTCTGTACGAGGAGAACGGAAGAATGGTACATCAGTATCAACTGAACGGCTACAACATCGTGCTGGACACCTGCTCCGGCGCCATTCATGCAGTGGATGAGGTAGCCTATGACATCATTGCACTTTACCCCGACCACACGGCGGATGAGATCGTATCGGCGATGATGGAGAAATACGGTGAGCGCGAGGATGTGACGGAGCAGGAGCTGCGGGACTGCATTGCCGATGTAGAGGCGCTGAAGCGCGCCGGGAAGCTCTATACCCCCGACACCTTCGCAGACATGGCCGGTACGTTCAAGGAGCGCTCCGGTGGTGTGGTGAAGGCGCTGTGCCTGCATGTGGCGCACACCTGCAACCTGAACTGCTCCTACTGCTTTGCCAGTCAGGGCAAATACCACGGAGACCGCGCGCTGATGAGCTTCGAGGTCGGCAGGCAGGCGCTGGACTTCCTGATGGATCACTCCGGCAGCCGCACCAATCTGGAAGTGGACTTCTTCGGCGGCGAGCCGCTGATGAACTGGGACGTGGTGAAACAGCTGGTGGAGTATGCCCGCAGCGTGGAAAAGGAGCGGGGCAAAAATTTCCGCTTTACGCTGACCACCAACGGGATGCTCATCGACGATGACGTGATCGACTTCGCCAACCGTGAAATGAGCAATGTGGTGCTGTCGCTTGATGGCCGCAAGGAGATCCACGACCGGCTGCGGGTGGACTATGCAGGCAACGGCAGCTATGAGCGCATCGTGCCCAAGTTTCAGAAGCTGGTAGCGGCCAGAGGCAACAAGAACTATTACATGCGCGGCACCTTTACCCATGCCAATCCGGACTTCACGAAGGACCTGTTCCACATGGCGGATCTGGGCTTCACCGAGCTGAGTATGGAGCCGGTGGTGTGCGCGCCGGAGGACCCCGCCGCGCTGACGGCGGAGGACCTGGAGATCGTGAAGGATCAGTACGAGCTGCTGGCCAGGGATATGCTGCGTCGGGAAAAGGAAGGCAAGCCCATCACCTTCTACCACTATATGCTGGATCTGACGGGCGGCCCCTGCATTTATAAGCGGATCTCCGGCTGCGGCTCCGGCACGGAGTATATGGCCGTAACGCCGTGGGGCGACCTGTATCCCTGCCATCAGTTCGTGGGTGAGGAAGCCTACAAGCTGGGCGACATCTGGAACGGCGTGACCAATACGGCCCTGCGGGAGGAATTCCGCTCCTGCAATGCCTACGCCCGGCCTGAGTGCAACGACTGCTGGGCGAGATTCTACTGCTCCGGCGGCTGTGCGGCCAACGCCTTCCACGCTACAGGCTCGATCCGCGGCGTTTACGAGGCAGGCTGCGAATTGTTCCGTAAGCGTATGGAATGTGCCATCATGATGAAGGTGGCGGAGGATTCCGCCAAGGCCAACAGCTGATGGAAACGCCCATTGCTGATTTTGTCCGGCGGTATGCGGATTCCGGGATGGTCCGTGCGCACGTGCCCGGCCACAAGGGGAAACCCTTTCTGGGCTGTGAGGCACTGGATATCACCGAGATCCGGGGTGCAGACAGCCTGTATGAAGCGGACGGCATCATCCGGCGCAGTGAGTCCTGTGCGGGAGAGCTGTTCGGCTCCGGACGGACGGTGTACTCCACGGAGGGATCCAGCCAGTGTATCCGGGCGATGCTGTATCTGGCCCTGATCTGCGGAAACGGATCCCGGACGATCGTGGCCGCCCGGAACGTACACCGCGCGTTCCTGTACGCGGCGGCCCTGTTGGATTTTGAGATCGTCTGGCTGTGGCCGGAACGAAGTACCTCTCTCTGCAGCTGTCCTGTATCGCCGGACACATTGGAGCGGACGCTGGCGGAGCTGCCTGCGCCGCCTGCGGCGGTCTATCTCACCAGTCCGGACTATCTGGGCGGCATGGCGGACATTTCCGCTCTGGCGCAGGTGTGCCGGAAGCACAGCACACTGCTGGCGGTGGATAACGCCCACGGCGCCTATCTGCGGTTTCTGGAGCCATCCCGCCACCCGCTGGATTTGGGTGCAGCTCTGTGCTGCGATTCGGCGCACAAGACGATGCCGGTGCTGACCGGCGGCGCGTATCTGCACATCAGCCGTGCAGCGCCGGCGTCTCTGCGGGAGAACGCAAAAACGGCGATGGCCATGTTTGGCTCTACCAGCCCGTCCTATCTGACTCTGGCGTCGCTGGATCTGTGCAACCGCTATCTGTCGGATGGGTACCGGGAACGCCTGCGGGAGATGTGCGTGTATCTGGACGAAGCACGGAAGGCGCTGACAGCTGCCGGATGGCAGATAGAGCCGTCGGATCCGCTGCGCCTGACTATCAAGGCGCCGTCTGCTATGACCGGCGGACAGCTGGCAGACCGTCTGCGGGAGAATGGCGTAGAATGTGAATACGCCGATCTGGACTTTCTGGTGCTGATGCTGACGCCGGAGAATCGTGCCGCGGATATTGAACGGATCCTCCATGCTTTCGGAACAAACGATGCCGTTTATGTGCCGCAGCCGACGCTTCCGCCGGTCCGTGGGGAGCGGGTATGCTCCGTGCGGGAGGCACTGCTTGCCCCGCGGAAAACCATACCGGCGGCGCAGTCGCTGGGACGGGTCTGCGGTGCGCCTACCGTTGGATGTCCGCCTGCGATCCCCATTGCGGTGTCCGGTGAGCGAATTGGCCGGGAGGCTCTGGCGCTATTCCGCCGGTATGGCGTGGAGCAGGTGGAGGTCCTGTGCTGAAAACGTTTTTTGAAAGAAATCAAGACCGCAAATCTGAACACAGACAAACCGCAGACCCGGCAATTCTGTCGGATCTGCGGTTTTCCTTGATAGCGGGCCGCGCAGTAAAGAGGACGCTGACTTTTTGCAGCCTTACCCTCTTGAGCTTTCACGAACCTCGTCGTATTTTGTATTGTTCAGGGCTGCTATGTATGCATCGTAGGCATCTTCCAGCGTGAGATACTCCGTGCCGGCATCCAAAACCTTCTTATACTGGTCGGTGTACTGATTCACGAAGAGACTTTTTGAGATCGCAACATAACCGACCCCTTTTTTATCTGTTCGCTGACCCGTCGTGGTTTCGGAAACATAGTATTTTCCGTCACCGGTTTGAATGAGTACAGGGATCTTCTTTCCGGCGCCGACCTTGTCTGTGTTGAAGGAAGTCCAGAAAAGGTAACGCTTTGCATTCTGCCCCTCGCGCCCATCTCCCAAAAAGGCCCAGGTGCAGTCTCCCTGCTGCAGAAGGCTGTTATTCATCTTTGCAAGCTCAGCTTCAATGCCCGGGATATAGGCCGAGTTCGGGCAGCGGGAGTCCAGTTCAAAGTTCTTATTTTCGGCAAGCATGTCCGATTTCCAAAAATCGGTCGCATATAGCAGCGGCGAAAAATAATCCCTTATGCTGGTATCAAATGGGTAATCCGGCTTGGACGGCGCTGCCGTGCCGCTCCATGTGAGCACCACGCCGCAGCTCTCATCATACGAAACGGCACAGCTTCCTCCCGGCGTGGCCACACCTATCCAGTTGTCCGTATCGCCCTGCCCTCTGGAGTGAACGATGCCGCCGATGTTTACAGGGTCTACCGACTGCCAGTCGGCCTTTTTTTGCTTCAACTTGACTGTGACCGCAGCATCGGTGTCTCCCAGCATAGCCTCTGTGGAGACCTGCGCATACGCGGCGCGCACATTGGCGAGGTCTGTCACTTCCCGGCTCTTTTCCAGTTGAGAGGAAAACATCGGGATCGCGATGGCGACCAGTACGGAAATAATCGCGATCACGATCAATAGCTCCATCAAGGTAAATCCCTTGTCATTTTGCTTCATAGTACTCTTTGCCTTTCCCCAACGCATCTTACGGCATCCGGCGCCGGCAAGGCGGGATGCCATGCCGGCGCCGCAGCTTGCGCCTGTATTCCGCGCACAGCTCCTTCTTTTTCTCCGGCTTTTCCCGCAAATGCGCCGCCGTTCCGTTTTATAGATCTATAAACAATGATCCGTCCCGCCATTATAGTCGCTTTATCCGCAAATTTCAACGCGTTTTCGAAATAGTTTGAGCCCTTTTTCGCCGAATCGGAGAAATTCCGCGGCGATGGCCGCAGCAATATCGCGTAAATGGCACACTGAATATTGCTATTTGCCGGAATCAATGTATAATAACTTATGCAAATGATCGAAGGCGGAAATTGAGGGAATCGTACGGATGAAACACACCAAAACACTTATTTTACTTATTCTGTCCGTTCTGCTTGTGACCGGAGCGCTCTGCGGCTGCGCGGCGCAGACACCAGAGCAGCCGGATGCATCGTCGCTGCCGCAGATCACCATCGGCAGCGACACCTATCCGCCCTTCGTCTATCTGGACAATAACGGCGATCCAACCGGTATCGATGTGGAGATCGCATCCGAGGCGTTCCGGCGGATGGGCTATCAGGCGGTGTTTACGACCATCGACTGGGAGCAGAAAAGGGCGCTGCTGGACAGCGGGGAGATCGACTGCATTTGGGGCTGCTTCTCCATGGACGGGCGTGAGCAGGATTACCAATGGGCCGGCCCCTACATGGTCAGCCGGCAGGTCATCGCCGTCAATGCAGCAAGCGACATTTACGCCATGAGCGACCTGAATGGCAAGACCATTGCCGTACAATCCACCGGCAAGCCGGAGGAGATCTTTTTGGAAAGCGGAGAGCCGGATATCCCTCAATTTGAGGATATTATCAGTCTGGAAGATCGGGGCATACAGTATGCGACGCTGGACTGCGGCTATGTGGATGCCATTGCCGCCCACGAAACAACCATTTTGCAGTATATGGCGGATTACGGCGCGGACTTCCGTATTCTGGAGGAGCCGCTGCTGATCACCGGAATCGGCGCGGCCTTTTCCGTCAACGATGACCGCGGTCTTGCGCAGGAGCTGACGGACACCTTTGCGCAGATGCGTCAGGATGGGACCATGCAGGAGATCGTCGGCAGATATCTGGAGCATCCCGAGACCTATCTGGAGGTGGAATGCCTTGAACAGTAATCATTTGCAGACTATTTTCGGCAAAAAATTCTGGCTCGTCTGCATTGCTGTGGGGATTTCCCTCTTTGGAGTCGTTTTCGCGCTTTCCAGGCGGGCGGATATTCAGAATTGCGAGCAGCGGCTGACGGGAGTAATGGAATTTATCAAGGCGCAGTCCGCCGACTATACGAAGTACAACGATACCGCCGTTGCAAAAAGCCTTGTGCGCGAGGCCGCCGCCGTCCACGCGCTGGAGGGGCTCTCCCTCGGCTGCGATGAGGCGGCGCTGTTGGAATACGCCAGGACACTGTGGCTTACAGGCGTTTCTGTACTGAACGCGCAGGGCGAACTGGTATGCGAGTACACGGAGAATGGCACCGGCTATGCGCAGCTTCAGTCCGGCATCAAAATGGAACCGATCCTCAGCGTCATCGACTACCCGCAGAAGACCTATGTCAAGCGCGTGGAGCTGGGCGGAGGCAATTTTGTCAATGTCGCTGTCCACAGCTGCGCTGACGGCACGGGTGTGGTGCTGGCCTATCGCTATATCCCGGCAGAGTTTTCGCAAAAGTCCGTTTTGTCCATCCAGACCCTGTTAGATGGCTATGAGATCAGCTCCACGGGGACTCTTCTGGTGGCGGAGGATAACCGGGTAGCGGCCTCCAACGATCCCACTCTGATCGGCATGAACATCTTCGAAAGCGAACGGCTCATGTCGATCCGGAGAAGCGGCCATGCGGATAAACTGATCCGCGTATACGCGCCGAAGGGCATCGAACAATGCTATGGGATATATAGCCATGGACGGGACTATTACCTCTATGCCTATGTTCCCGCCCGTCAGGTCTATACCCTCACCGTGATGAATCTGGTGATCACGCTGGTCATGTATATTCTGATCCTGGCGCTTGTGCAGGTCTTCCGCTGGAACTCCGCAAAGGATTTCTTTATGCAGCAGGAGCACTCCGAGCAAGAATACAGGAAGTCACTCGAGCAGAAAAACGTCGCGCTCCAGCTTGCCGTTCAGCGTGAAACCAAGGCCAATCTTGCCAAGCGGGAGTTCCTGTTTAATATGTCCCACGACATCCGAACGCCCATGAATGCCATCATCGGCTTCACCGCGCTGGCGCAGACGCACATCGACGACCGCGGTCAGGTAGAGGACTATCTGAAAAAGATATCCGTTTCCAGCCAGCATCTCCTGTCCCTTATCAACGATGTGCTGGATATGAGCCGCATTGAGAGCGGAAAGGTCACGCTGGAAGCAAAGCCGGTGCATCTGCCGGAGCTGGTGCATGAGCTCAGGGATATCGTACAGGCCGTTGTTTCCGAAAAGGATCTCTCCCTTACCCTCGATACCGTTGGCGTGGAAAATGAGGATGTCATTGCCGATCCGCTGCGGCTTGAACAGATCCTGATCAATGTTCTGGCAAACGCCGTGAAGTTCACGCCGGACGGCGGGCAGATCAGCCTGTGGATCGTGCAGAAGGATACGGCTCCGGCGGGCTATGCCGATTTCGAATTCCACATCAAGGATAACGGCATCGGCATGAGTGAGGAGTTCCAAAAGCACATTTTTGAGCAGTTTGCCAGAGAAAGGACCTCCACCGTCAGTAAGATACAGGGCACGGGGCTCGGCATGGCCATCACGAAAAGTCTGGTGGATATGATGGGCGGCAGGATCACGGTGAAAAGCGAACAGGGAAAGGGCTCGGAATTTACCATTTCTCTGCGCTTCCCCATCGGCGAGGCGAAAACAGAACAGACGCCGCCCGCCGCAAAAGCCTCCGCTTCTGCCGGGAAGAAGCTTCTGGTGGTCGAGGATAATGAGCTGAATCTGGAGATCGCATCAACGCTTCTTAAAGAAGCGGGCTTTGCGGTAGATACTGCGGAAAACGGAAAGATTGCCGTTGAAAAGGTCGAAGCGGCCTCTGCCGACCGGTATGATCTGATCCTGATGGATATTCAGATGCCGGAGATGGATGGCTATGAAGCGACCCGCCGGATCCGTGCGCTTCCGGATACAAAAAAGGCAGCGCTCCCCATTGTGGCCATGACTGCCAATGCGTTCGAGGATGATCGGAAAAACGCATTGCGTGCCGGCATGAACGGCCATATTGCCAAACCGCTGGATATTCAAAAGCTGTTTCAGGTATTGTCGGAGCTGTTGAAATAAGCCATGATCGGTATAGACGGCAAACCGAGCTATGCGGGCATGGGCAAAAAGGATAGGTGAACGAATGAAGATCATATATGAACTTTCCTGGCTGTGGGAAACGCTGGGCATCGCATTGATAGCGGCGGCTGTTTGTGTGGTCGGTGCTATGCTGATATGCCGGGCAAAAAAGAAAACGCTCAGCAAAAGGAGCGCAGTCGTTATCGGAATTGCCGCCTTTATCATTGCCATCGTAGCAGTTATCGAGATCGCACGGATCCCGATGCCGCTTTGACGAAATGGGAGGCGTTGATATGGGCTATGCCGGCAGGGCGGGGTAAAATACCCCGCCCTGCCGGCATGTTATCCGATTTTCCCCGCGGGAGGGAATGGGTCATTCCTCTTCCTTCCGTCTGGCGCGGGTGGTGAGCATCACCAGAGCACTGCCGCTGACCAGCAGCGCCGCGGCCATGCCGCCCATGGGGAATCCGTCACCGGTAGCGGCGCTGGTCACGCCGGCCTTACCGCCGTCCTTACCGCCGGAGGTAGCGGCCCGGGCGCTGTCCCGTCGGAAGGAGACGGAGGCGCTGCCGTCGTCGGAGGCGATGGTGATGGTGCGCTCGCCGAAGACCAGCGTGCGCAGGAACTGTGCGCGGAACGTGACGATCAGCCTGCCGCCGTCGGGATCAGCCGTCACCTCGTAGTTGGCGGGATCCACCGTCACGCCGTCGATCTGCGCGGTGAAGTCGTCATACTCCTGGCGGAAGGTAACGCCCAGCGGCTTGTCGCCGGGTCTCCATACCCTCACATCGTCCACGATGCGCAGACCGATGGCGGGCAGGATGGTATCCCCACGGGTGATCTCTCTGCCGGCAGCGGCGTCCAGATAATACTTGCCGCAGCCGGAGCAGTACCAGTATTCGATGTTGCCGTCAGCGGTGGAGGTGGCGTTGACCTTCTCCACGCGGCGCAGCAGGCCGCCGTGGTTCCCGGGTGCCGGATCGCCGAAGCTCTCGCCGCAATACCTGCACACCGCAGGAGCCTTGCAGGAGGCGGGAGTGCCCACGGTGTGGCCGTTGTTGACCGTGATCTGCACCCGGGTGCTGTTGCCGGCCCGATCGGTGGCCACAATGGTGTGGAGCTGGCTGTCCGCCTCAATGATATAGGTGCTCCCCGCAGCGCGGCTGGGTACGCTGACAGCCGCCGTGCCGTCCACGGTGACGGTATCCAGATACGCATCGGTGACGGTGAAGGTCACGCTGCCGCAGTAGACCGCGCCGTCGTCCACACCGGCGATGACCGGCGCGGCGGCATCCAGCACCACGCCGTCGGACCGCAGATAGGTGATGTTGCCCGCCGCATCGGTGATCCGTGCATAGGCGATGAGCCTGTCATCGGGAGTGATGGCCACAGGCGCAGTGTAGGGCTGGAGGGTCATGCCGTCCAGCTGTGCCGTGGTATAGTCCTCCTCCGTGAGCAGGTACTCGATGGCCGTCACACCGCTGGCCTCGTCCGCCGCCGTCATCGTCACGGTCTGCCGGCTCTTGTAGAACAGGTCAAAGCTGATGGTATTCCAGAAGCTCTGCCACGCGTTGCGCTGGTCGATGCGGATCTCGCCGGTGGGATCGGTCTTGTCGATCTTGTAGGTGAGGGTGACGGACTCGGAGATATAACCGTCCGCCGTATTCTTCACATAGAAGGTCAGGCTGCCGGTGCCCGTCTCATCGGAGCGGGTCAGGCTGCCGCGCCAATCGCCGTTGGCGGTATTGGTACCGGACACCTGCCAGCCGTCCGCCGCCGTCACCATGAAGTTCTGATTCGTCCACTGGCCGGTGCTGGCGGTATACTCCGCGCCGGTGGCGGTATACGCCCTGATGCTGGCGGTGATGCCGGCGGGCTGGGTCAGGCTGTAATTGCCGGCTTTGCCGTTGGCGCTGTCGGCGATGGTGAACTCGGTGAAGCTGACGGGAATGTTGTCGCCCGCAGCCACCGTGTCGAAGGTAGGCGTGCCGCAGCGGAGCATCAGTGTCTCGCCGTCCGCCAGATTCACCAGCGTGGGCGTGCCCTCGATGGCGGCGGTGTTGAGCCCGTCATAGAGCTTGTCGCGGACGGTCAGACTGCCAATGCTCAGCGGACGCGCCGTGATGGCGGCGCTGCCGGAAATGGGCTGCGCGGCCAGGGTATAGTTGGCCGCGTCGCTGCCCGCCAGAGCGAAGCCCGTAAAGGTCACGGTCCTTCTGCCCACGTCGGGACTGTCCGCGTTGGCCTGCCCCATCACCACGGACAGGTCGTCGCCGCTGATCTTGCCCTCCATGGCCCGCTCGGGATAGTAGTACATGCACACGATGGCCGTGCTGCCGTCGTAGGTCTTGTCCTCCAGCGCGGGAGTGTGGAGCCGGATCTCCTTCGGAGTGATGGTAAAGGTCCCCGTCTTTTCAATGCGGTCGTAGTGCTCCGTCTCCGCCACGGTCAGCCGCACGTTGTAGGTACCGGCGTCCTCGGGCGCTGCGGTGGTATAGGCGCCGGGGTCCGCGCCGTCGGGCTTGAACTCCCATGTCATGACGCCGTCGCTCTCCGTATTGGCGGAGGGCGTCACAGGCTCGCTGTCATAGATCTTGTCCATGGAGGCGATGTCAGCGTCCACAGTGGACCTGCCCACGGTCAGCACCACGGTGGTGGAGGCCGGCGCCTGATTGTCGCCGCCGGAGACATAGGTCTCGCCCAAGGGGTCATAGGACACGGTCAGGGTGTAGCTGCCCGCCGTCAGCGCCGTCAGGAAGCTGTTGGTCAGGGTGATGGCCAACTGGCCGTTGGCGGATGCGCCGATCCGATACTCCGTATCCCTTACCAGCGCTCTGCTGCCCATGGTGATGCTTCTCACCGTGCTGCCGTTGTCCTTCACACGGAATACGCAGTCGTCCGCGGAGGCTTCGGCGAAGCTGACGCGCTCCGTGATCTGCTCCGCGTCGGTGTAGACCACCATGCCGTCGGCATTGACCACGGTAACGTTGCCCTCCCGGTCGATGGCCTTCACATAGAGGAAGCCCTTGCTGTTGGGAGTCACGGTAAAGCTGCCCCTGCCGTCGGTGTCCAGCGTCAGCGCCGTCCAGCCGTCGGCGGCTCCGGCGTCGGCTTCCTTGGTAAAAGCCGTGCCGCTCAGCAGGTACTCCACCTTGTCCAGCCCCGCGCCCACATCGGCGGCGGTGACGCTGACCGTCTGTGTCTCCTTGAAGAACAGGCCGAAGGAAATACGGTTCAGGAAGTTCCTGAAGCTGCTGTTCCGGATGGTGATCTCCGCCGTGGGCGGCGTGTTGTCGTATGCGCCCACGATGCGCAGCAGGCTGTTGTTGAAGTCTGCCGTCACCTGAACGGTGTAGCCGGCGGCGTCGCTGCCGGTAAATCGCTGCTTTGTGGTCAGCGCACCCTGCTCCAGCTCCAGGCCGTCCTCGCCGGTGTAGCCCGGCAGCATGGTGACGCGGAGGGTGTAGGTCTGGCCGCTGCGCACCGTCCTTGTCAGGTCCGTCTCCTCCACGGCCACGCCCACATGGCTGGAAATGCGCATATCCACCAGACGGTAGAGGGTGAACGTCACGGTGGTCACGTTGCCCGCTTCGTCGGCGGCGGTGATGGTCACCGGCTTGCCATCACCCTCACTCAGGGGCAGCTCATACCGGCCGCCCGCATCGGGGCGCACCTCTGCGGCTGTACCGCTGCCGTAGGACACGGTCACCCTTACCTCATTGGCGTCCGTTACGGTGTAGATCACGTTGTCCGTCACGTCCATGACCTGCCGTCCGTTCTCGGTCTTGAGCGCCGCGCCGTTCAGGAAGCCGATCACCGGCGCGGCAGTGTCCGTTTCGCTGACGTCGCCGCAGCCGCACTTCTTCTCATGGGTAGTGGCGTCCCATTCATAGCTGTGGTTGGAATGGGGTCTCACCGTGTAGCTCTGGCTCATCAGGCTGTTCACATAACCGTTTTCCAGATGCTCGATCCCAAAGTAGGCATAGCCGGTCTTCAGCATATCCTTCAGCAGCTGGTCGCCGCCGCACTCGAGACCGCCATACTCGCCGCCGGACAGCTCACCCTTCGCGCCGATACCAAATTCCACGTTGCTGCGGAACTTACCGGCAGAGGCCACCAGCTTGCCGCCGTCCCCGATCGTGACCGCATTTCGGAACTCAGGCTCGCCGCTCTGCGCAGTCACGGTGAGCACACCGCCGCTGAGCACTTCGGTCTGATTTTCAACGGTGACGCTGCCGGTCAGTCCGACCATACCGACTTGCATCGTTATACGGCTTATCGTACCGCCGGTCACCACCGCCGCCGGAGTGCCGTCCCTGGTCTGGAGATGCCCCATGGCCGCGCCGCTGGCGGTCAGCTTAGCGCTGCCGTACAGCTCCACATCGCGCAGCACGGTGCCGTTGACGGTCAGGTCCGCCGTGTCCCTGACCTGCATGTTGCAGGATACCTCGCCGCCCGAAAGGATCACCGCCGCGCTGCCGCCGGCTGTGAAGGCGGTATTGCCGGCCTTATGGCCGTTGAGGTCCAGCGTGAACTTGCCGCCGTTGATGCTTACATCCTCCGCCGCGTCCTGATACAGCCTGACGGTATACAGGGCGGCGTCCTGCACGCCGGCAGAGAGGGTCTTGACTGCGGCCAGCGCCTCGCTCAGTGTCTTGTACCAGTCAACGCTGGCGCCGCTGCTGACGGAGGCCGTGAAGCTCTCGCCGCAGGCGCAGGTGCCGTCGCCGCGGATGCTGTGGACGTGACTGATGACCTTGACGTTGGTCAAATTGTCGGTTTTCCCCTGAATGAACTCGCTTATGTCGACCCTGTAATAGACATAACCGCTCTTCAGCAGCTCGCTCAGCGTGCGGCCGGCGGCGATGCCAAGCTTTTTGTATGTACCGCCTGCCAGCTCGCCGACGGCCTCCTCTGCAAATTCCAGCACTCCGTTGAATTTGGCTGTGGAATTGGGAACGACCGTCATCCTGGCGCCGCCCCCGATGCGGACGTCCCCATCAAAGACGGGGGCCTCCCGCACGCTCAGCTCGCCGCCATCCGCATTGACCTGACCGGTGACTTTCGCGTTGAAATGGACACGGACCTCACCGCCCGTCATATCGATGGTGCCCACAGTGCCGCCGTTCATGATCAGCAGCGCGTTGGCGCTCTCCACCTTGAAGGCCGACGCGCTGGCGTCGGGATAGAATTGCACGTTGGCGCTGCCCTGCAGCGTGATCCTGCCCAGCCCCTCCGCAGCGCTGACGGTCAGCGATGCACTGCTGACGGTCACGTCAGATACCAGCTTGCCGTTCTGGATGCCGATATCGGTCGTGCCGCTGATGGCCAGGCCGCTGGGCACGGTGGCCGTCTTGCCGTTGAGATCCAGCGTAAACTTGCCGCCGGTGACGCGCACATCCTCCGTCACATCCCGATGCAGCCTGACGGTGTAGCGGCTGGCGTTCTGCGCGTCGGCAGAGAGGGCCTTGACCTCGGCCAGCGCCCCGTTGAGCGTGTCGTATCCGGTGACCTCGCCCGCCGCGTCGGTCAGGGTAGCCACGAACTGGTACTGGCAGGTGCCGCATTTTCCGTTCGCATCGATGTCGGGGTGGCCGCAGGGCTCCAGCGTCACGTTGAAGACCCGGGACTCCGCCCGATAGCCGTGAACGTCAGCTGGAGCTGGTACTGGCCGGTTTTCAGCGTGGTATTGCTGCTTACCGTAACGGTGCCGTTCCCGTCGCTGCTGACCTTAGGCGCATCCGCTGTCGACCACTCATCGATGGCGCTGGCGCGGTAATAGAGCTTGGCGTCGAATACCCAGCTCATGGCGCTGTCATACGCCGCCGTTACCTTCAGGCTGGGAATAGTGGGCGAGGTCTCGTAGACGGTCAGTGTGCCGCTCGCCGGTGTCTGCTGGATGATGCGCAGGGGTGCATCCACCACCTCGACCTCATGCAGCCGCTTCTGGCCGGCCACGGACGTCGTATCCGCATTGCTGTCATCCTGCCAGGCATCTGCGCCCAGCACCGACCGGTACGCTTTGCCCGCGCCCAGCAGATCCATCACGTTCTCATTCGGATCCATCAGGGTAATCATGCCGAAGTAGCCGCCGTTGAGCAGCAGCGTGCCGTCGTCATGCTGCACGATGCCGCCGCCGAATTTGCCGCTCTCGACGATGATCCTGCCGCCCTCTGCGGCATTGGGCACGCACGGCTGCCCCACCTTGATGGACGCGCTGTCCGTCAGGGTCACCTCGGCGGTCTGTGCCGCGAAGAAGTTGTTCTCAGCCACCGTCAGCTTCCTGCCGTTGAAGTCGATGGTAAAGGTGCCCGCCGCGATGGTGTAGTTCGCTTCCACCGCCGCATCCGCCAGCAGCCTCACGGTGCTGCCGTCCAGACGCGCCGCCGCGTTGACGGCTTCCTCGAAGCTCCCATAGCCGGTGGTCACACCGGCGGCGTCCGTCACCGCTGCCGCCGCCACCTCCGCGCCGCAGTTGTTGCACTTGCCGTTGGTAACGCCCGCTCTGTGGTCGCAGACGGTGACCACCAGGCTCTGCGCCGGAACGTCATTCCTGACATAGGTGCTGTTGAGGAACTTGTATCCATCGGTCACGTTGTCAAAGTCCCGATAGGCCTCGCTGCCCTTGATGGACACCGTGTCCGGTGTGAACGCCGCGCGGCTGGCAGCGGTGCCGCCGGCAGCCTTGAAGCTGGCGACTCCGCTGAGCTCGATGGTGAGCTCGCCCATGTCCGTATGGTTGACGCCGTAGCTTATGACCGTCCCACCGTCCAGCCGCTCGGGATTGCCGATAGCGGTCACGCGGCCCGTGCCGTTGACGAACAGATTCGCCTCGCTGGCGTCCATCATATTGATACCGGCGCTGAAGCCGTTGGTCTCATTGGCGGAGGACCCGTTTGTCAGCTGGCCGCCGTTGGCGTTCAGTACGCCGCCGCTGTTGACCGTCACCTCACTGCGGCTGGTCATCTGCAGGCCGACGCTGGCAAAGCTGTTGCCGCAGGGAGCCACGCCGCCGCTGGCGTTCACCTCGGCATTTTCAATGACCGCGTTATTGCCCAGATAGATACCGCCGCTGATGGGTTTGATGCTGGAATTGAGATCCTGCACCGCCGTGCCGCCGTTGGCGTTCAGCACGCCGCCGTCGGAGACGCTCACGCTGTTGCCGGACACGCCGTAGCTCTGGAGGCCGCTGCCGCCGTTGGCGGTGACGGTGCCGTTCTTCACGGTCACGTCGCCGAAGATGCCGCAGCTGATGCCGGCGCTTCCGGCGCTGCCGCCGTCCGCGACCAGCTCCGCGCCGCCGTCCACATAGACAGCGCCCTTCACGCCGCAGCTGTCCTTGGCCTTTACGTTGCCGATGCCGCTGCCGTTGGCCGTCACCCTCGCGCCCTGCTCCACGCGCAGCGTATTGCCGCCCATGTAAATGGCCGCGCCGCTGGTGCCGTTGTCAGAGCTGGTACCGTAGTAGTTGACGGTCAGCTCGCCGCCCGTGTACGCATCATATGCATGCGCAACGGTCAAATTGCCTTCCGCGCGCCAGCCCAGACCGTTGACAGTCAGCGTGGCGTCCTGCCCCAGCCCCACCGTCACATCGCCCTTGGACCACACGGCGCACTCGTTGGCGCCGCCGCCTGTGATGCTGCACTCGCCCACCACCTTCACGGTGGTTCCGGCCGGCAGGATCAGCGCATTGGAGCCCTCGGCCTCGATCTGCACCTTGTACAGATACAAATAGTTCTCGCCGGCGACCCATTGGTATCCGCCGTTGGCATCCAGGGAGACCTGGTCCTCTCCCGTGGTCAGGTCAAGGCAGGTGACCTTCTTCACCGCGCCTGTCTGCGCCGCCGCGACGCTTTTGACGTCCCGGGTCACGGTGTAGGTGTCGCTGCCGCCCCGCTTCTGCTCCGTCCGTATCTGGCCGGACGCGGCGGGCAGGTTCTCCGCCATCGCCGCCCACGCCGTGGCGGGCAGCAGGGAAAATACCATCACCGCCGCCATCGCCACCGACAGGAGCCGTTTTTTCAAACTGCTGTTGTTCATCTCACTTCTCCTTCTTGCCCACTTGACTGCCTGCTCTTCACTTCTCTTTCTTGCTCATTTGGCTGCTTACGTCTCTCATCTGACCGATGCATCAGGTGCAAAATTTGTATCCGGCTGCCGGAAGGAATGATGATCGTCCAGATCGGTTAATTATCATTTTACCATGGGAATCGCACAGAAGCAACATTTTTTAACGCATTATCTTCATAAACGGCAAAAACCACGATAGATGCACATTTTTTAATGGCATTTAACGGCCCCCGCAAATCGTCCCTTGACATCCTCCGGCGCAGTCATGATAATATACATATTGCAGCTTTGCAGGATTTCTTTCGAAGACCGCGAGGAGGAACGGACCCCATGGAAAATTACAAATTTTCGACCTTACCCTATCAGCGCCCCGATCTGGAGGCCCGCCGCACCCAGCTGGCCCGGTGGCAGGACGCCGTGGAGCATGCGGAGAGCTTCGATGCGCTGCGTGCGCTGCTCTTTGAGATGGACCGCGCCAACGGTGAGCTGTCCACCCAGTGCGCCATCGCCCACATCCGCCACACTCTGGACACCCGCGACGCCTTCTATGAAGCGGAGATCCACTACCTGCAGGACACCCTGCCCACCCTGGGCGCCGCCGAGGTGGCGCTGAGCGAGGCCATCGCCTCCAGCCCCTTCCGCCCCGACATCGAGCGGGAGTTCGGCAGGCAGTATTTCGTCGCCATCGACCTGCAGAAAAAGCAGTTCTGCGAAGCCAACGTCCCCCTGCGCCAGCAGGAGTCCCGCCTGACCAACGAGTATCAGAAGATCATGGCCGCCGCCGAGATCCCCTTCGACGGCAAGACCCTGAATCTCTACGGCGTGCAGAAGTACTTCGAGCACCCCGACCGCGCCGTCCGCGCCGCCGCGGTCAAGGCGTACTCCGCGTTCTACGAGGCCAACGAGCCCCGTCTGGAGGAGATCTGGGACGAGCTGATCCGCATCCGCAACCAGATGGGCAAAAACCTGGGCTATGAGAACTACATTCCCCTGGGCTACCTGGAGCAGGGCCGCACCGACTACGGCGAGAAGGAGGTGGCCTCCTTCCGTGAGCAGGTGCGCACCGTCCTCGTTCCGCTGTGCCAGAAGCTCTATGACGCGCAGGGCAAGCGTCTTGGCATCGACCATGTCATGTGGCACGATGAGAAAATGGTGTTCCCCGACGGCAACGCCGAGCCCGCCGGCGATGCAGAATTTATGGTCGAGACCGCCCGGAAGATGTACCACGAGATCAGTCCCGAGACCGGCGAGTTTATCGACTTCATGATCGACCACCAGCTGATGGACCTGGAGAACAAGCCCGGCAAGGCCTCCACCGGCTACATGACCAGCCTGCCCAGCCTGAAGGCCCCCTTCGTGTTCTCCTGCTTCAACCACACGATCTTCGACATGCAGGTCCTGACCCACGAGCTGGGCCACGCCTTCGCCGGCTACATGGCCATGCGCAGCCAGCCCATCTCGGACTATTACAGTGAGACCACCGACATCGCGGAGATCCACTCCATGTCCATGGAGCAGTTCGCCTACCCCTATGCCCAGTGGTTCTTCGGCGATCAGGCGGACAAGTTCCGCTTTGCCCATTTGCAGGAGGCGCTGACCTTTGTGCCCTTCGGCGTGGCTGTGGACGAGTTCCAGCACGTCTGCTACGCCGATCCCCAGCTGACGCCCAAGGAGCGGACGTACCAGTGGCGCCTGCTGGAGGAGAAGTACATGCCCTGGCGCAGGTACGACAATGACGCCTTCATGGAGCGCGGCGGCTACTGGTATCACAAGCTGCACATCTACCTCTACCCGTTCTATTACATCAACTATACGCTCACCACCATGGGCGCCATGGAGTTCAAGAAGAAGTACGCCGAGGATAAGGCGGCGGCCTGGCAGGACTATCTGAAGCTCTGCAAGACCGGCGGCAGCCGCAGTTATCTGGAAACCCTGCGTTATGCGAATCTGGCAGATCCCTTTGAGGCTGGTTCCGTTGCGCGTGCCTGCGGCTACGCCGAGGACATCCTCCTCCGCCAGCTCGCAGAACAGGAGAAATAAGCGCTGTATCAACTGCAAAAGCTCCCCCTGCCGGCATATGCCGGCAGGGGGAGCTTTTCATACGCTTCCGCCCAGTGGGGTCCTTATTCTTTCTTTCTGCGCTTGGACGCTGCGATCACCGCCGCGCCGGCCGCCGCTGCGGCCGCCGCCACGACGATCCACACCACGGCGCCGTTCTGCGCCGCAGGCTCCTGCTCCTCCGCAGGCTCCTGCGCATCCGGCTCCGCCGGCGCGATGCCCGCGGCCAGGTCGGTCATGTCGTACAGTGCCGTCTGGCCGTTCAGCAGCCGCGCATAGGCCGTCAGGGCGCACAGTGCCTGCTCCGTGGCGATATCGTCCGCCGCGCCGTCCCGCGTGTGGCAGAATCCGCCGTCCTTATAGTAGGCGCACAGCGCATCCAGCAGGCTCAGGCCGTACTTGATGAACCGGCTGTCCTTGGCAGGATCGATGCCCAGCGTGGTCAGCGCGATGATGACCTGGGCGCAGGACTCGCTGTTCACCGTGCCCCAGCTGCTGTAACCGCCGTCAGCGAGCTGCATGTCGGACAGGGTCTGCACGGCCTCGTCCACCGCCGCCTGTACCGCTGCGTCGTCGCGGTACGCCGCCAGCGCCTGCAGCGCCATGGCGGTCATATCGGGATCGGCGCTGTCACCGGACAGAGCCCAGCCGCCGTCGGACAGCTGCTTGTCCAGAATGTAAGCCACCAGTGCCTCGCGGGAGGTCTGGTTGGCGCCCTCCGCCGCGGCGGGCACCTCATACCCGGCACTGTCCAGCGCGATCAGCGCGAAGATAGCGCCGTTAAGGCCCTGATACGTCACTTTGTCCATGTCTGCCAGCTTGGCCAGCAGATCATAGCCGCCCACGTCCGCAGGGTCCTTGCCGATGGCCGTCAGCGCCAGGATCACGCGGGAGTACTCGCTGAACTTCTTATCGCTGAGCTCGCCGCCCGCGTCCTGCACCGCCTTCACCACGCTGTCGTAGTAGCTGTCGGGCACCGTCCTGCCGCTGCGGGCCAGCGCGATGACCAGCCACTCGCTGCCGAAGGTCAAGTCGTTCTCGCCTGCCTTGTCCAGCGCCGTCTCATACTGGGTGCGCCACGCGGTGTTCTCCTTGACGCCGGAGGTCTCCTGCTGCGCCTTCACCAGCGCGGCATACGTCTCCTCCGCCGCCACCAGCACCGCATAGTTGGTGACCAGCGCCTTCTCCTCTGCCGGCAGCCTGTTGTAGGCCGTCCGTGCCGCTGCGATGGCGCTGCCGCTGTCCAGCGTCACATCCCCGATGGCGTTGATGAGCTTGATGACATCCGCCGCCGTCAGACTCTGGTCCGCCATGGCGCCGGCGTCGGGATCCTGCTTCCAGTCGGTGGTGTAGTACCACAGGATGTCGTCGCCGTCGGCCAGCTTCTTCTGGGTCAGCGCCACGTTGGGCAGCACACCGTTGACCTTGTACAGCCAGCCGGAGTTGTCGCCGTGGGTGAACTCGCCGTAGGTGACGCCTCCCTTGGTCATGGACCGGACGTAGCCGCTGGCCGCGCCGGACTGGGTGATGCCGCTGTCCCTCAGCGCCTCGATAAAGGCGTGGTACACGGTAGAGCCCTTCTTTACGGTGACGCTCTTACCGTCCATCCACATGCCCGCCGGCGTGCGGATAGACACGGTGACGGTAATATCCTCGTTCTCCTCGGGCGGGTTCACCGGCACATCCGGCTCACCGCTGCCGGTGGCGTGGCCCGGCTTCACCGCCGTCTTGCTGAAATTATAGATATTGTACGCCTTGCCGCCGTTGGCGCGGAACTGCGCCAACGCTACCAGGGCCCGGAAGCCCTGCTCCGTGGCCAGTGCGTTGTCCTCACCGGCGTACAGGAAGCCGTTGTTGGCGTCGTTGGCATAGCGCAGCATGTCCTCCACCAGCGTGATGCCGCTGGCGCACAGCACCGTCTCGGGATCCACGCCCGCGGCAATGAAGCCGATGATGAGCATGGCGTCGCTGTTGGCGTTGCTGTAATAGCCCGCGCCGGCCACATGGTTCGCCGCGCCCCGCACCAGCTTATCCAGCAGCGTCTTGGCGCTGCTGCGATCGGTGTAGGCGCTCAGCGCCGCCATGGCCGCACCCGTGGTATCGGGATCGGCGTAATACGCGCCGCCGTAGCTGCTGCCCAGAATGCCGTTGGACTCCGCCGCCGCGATGGTGGCGATCAGCGTCTCGATCTGTTGGTCAGTGAGCTTCACGCCGCCCTGCATATTGGCCAGCAGCACGTAGGGTGCCGCCCACACGGTAACACCGCTCATATCCATGGCCTTCAGCAGTGCCCCGTTGTTCACGGCCTTGCCGCTGCCCTGGGGATACAGCTCCGTGCTGTCCACGCCCAGCGCCCGCAGCACCAGCTCGATGCGGCTTCTGGCGCCGGCGTCCGTCGTACCGGAGGCCTCGGCGATCAGCAGATCCATGATGTTCTGCCGTGCCGCATCGGTGAGTCTGGCGGTCTTACCCGCCAGCTGGCCGTAGGCCGCCATGTCCATGGCGCTCCAGCCGTCCTTGGTCTCGGTGAGGGTAGCCGCGATGGAATCCATCAGGGCGGTATCATCCACGATCCACGGCAGGGATACGCCGAACAGCTCCATGAGCTTGTCGTTCACCTGCTGCCACGTGGTCAGCTTCATGCCCTCCACCGCGGCCTGCTCGCTGCTGCCGGTAAAGCTGTTGCCCGCGGCCTTCCACTGACCGTCCGGCTTCATGCAGTTTCCGTAGACATTCTTGACGGTGATCTGGTTGTCCAGACCCGCCAGCGTACCGCCCAGCCGTCCGGCGAAGCCGCCGGTATAGCCGTAGGTGGGCGTACCCGTCACCGACACCAGCCCGGCGCCCACAGCGTTCTCCGCCGCACTGATGCCTCCGGCGAAGCCGCCGGTGTAGTCCGTACCGGCAACGCTGCCCAGACTGTAACAATTCTTTACCGTGCCGTCGCTGATACCCACAAAGCCGCCGGCGTAGGACTTGCCCCGCACCTCGCCTTCGGCATGGCTGTCGTAGATGCCGCCGCTGTTGTCGCCGGCAAAGCCGCCCACCATCACGCCATCCGGCGCGGTGACGCTGCCCTGCGCGGCACTCTTGGTGATGCTGCCGCTGTTCTCGCCCGCCAGGCCGCCCACCTTCTCCTTGCCGGAGACGCTGACCGCGGCGGTACACTTATCCACGGCGCTAGCCACGGAGAACATGGTCTCCCAATCGCTGCGGCCCTCGTTCAGGCCCACCAGACCGCCCACGGCGCGGCTGCCGCTGACCGTACCGGACACAGTGCAGCTGCCGACAAGGCCGGCCTTGCTGCCCGCCATATCCTGACGGTCCAGTTCTGCCTGGGCCCAGCCCACCAGACCGCCCACGCGGCTGCCGCCGGTGACGTTCACATCGCTGAGATGCAGGTTCTTGATGACCGCGCCCAGCGTCACATTGAAGAATCCGGCGTTGTCGCCGCCCTTCACCGTCACATGGGACACGGTGTGGCCCTGGCCGTCAAACATGCCCGTAAAGGGCGCGGACGCGCTGCCGATGCCGGAGAACGTCACGCCCGACAGGTCCAGATCCCTGGCCAGCTTGTAGTTCTTCGCCAGCACTGCGGGGTCCTTGGACGCCGCCAGCGCCTGCAGCTCCGCCACGGTGGAGATGGTCTCCCACTGGATGGTGCTGCCGTCCAGCTCCGCCCACAGCGGACCCTGGAACTGGTTCTCGGTGGTGCCCTCGAACCACAGCACCTTGTCGCCGTCCTTCACCGACGCCGTGGAGGCGCTGACGTTGGACAGGGCGTCGTTGATGGTGAACATCCAGCCATCCGGCGCGTTGACTGCATGGCCGTTGATGGTGTGGATGAACCGTCCGAAGGTGGCGGTGGTGGAGTAGCTGTACGTCAGCTTGCCCTGCGCCTGAGCCGCGTCCATCACGTCCACCACGCGGGTGTTGCCCGTGCTCTCCACGGTGACATCCACCACGCTCTTGTGGTCGAAGTCGAAGGTGTACGTCTCCTTGTCATACGTCACCACGGCCACGTGTACGGTGATGTCCGCGGTTTTGGCCATCTCCGGCGCCTTCACCGTGGTGAGATAGGGCAGGCCGCCGTTCACCGCGTCGTCGCGGGTCCAGATGCCGCTGCCCAGCTCCCGCACGAAGTCCGCCAGCCGCATCTGCATGCCGGTTCGCGGCTCCGCGCCGTAACCGTGAGCGCCGGTGTTCTCGCTGTTGTAGTAGCAGTTCCACACGCCCTCAGACTGGTCGTACTGGAAGGCGCTGTCCGGCTTGTTGCCGCCGATGAAGCCGTTGCCCTCTGCGCCCGCTACCGTGACGATACCCGCAGCGTAGCAGCTCTCATAGGCGTTGCCCTGGAATACGGAGCGTCCCACGAAGCCGCCGGAATAGCCGCGGCCCGACACGTTCCCCAGTGCGAAGCAGTTGCGGATGGTGCCGCCGTAGCCCAGACCCACAAAGCCGCCGGCGTAATCGCTCTGGGTGCTGACGCTCATGGAGGTCCAGCACCGCTCGATGAGGCCGCCTTCCTCGTTGGCGCCCACGAAGCCCGCGTGGCCCGTGGAGGTAGCGGAGTTGGAGGTCAGCGTACCGCCCTCCACATAGCTGTCGCGGATGGTGCCGTAGTTCCGGCTGACCATGCCGCCCAGCACCGCGCCGGTGTCGGCGGTGATGTTGGTGTTCACCACGGCGCACTGCTCCATGAGGCCGTAGTTGTTGTGTACCAGCACCGCCGCGTTGTCGGAGAACAGCACGTTGGCGTTCTCCACTTTCAAATCGTAGATATAGCCGCCGGCCCCCACGTACCAGAACAGGCCGGAGTCATAGTTGCTCAATGTCAGGCCGCGGATGACGTATCCGTTGCCGTCCAGCACGCCGTTGAACCGGTTGGTGGTGTTGCCGATGGACTTGGTCTTGGTCTGATAGGCCGCCGACAGCTGGGAGAAGTCCAGATCGTTGGCCAGATAGTACTTCTTGCTCCACTCCACCTTCTGCTGGCTGTCGGAGCTGCTGTCTGCGGGATCGGAGGGCAGATCCTCCACGTTGGCCAGGTCGATCCACTGCTGGGCGGAGGTGATGGCGACCCACGTGTCGTCATGGTCGTCCGGCACCTCCGGCGTGCCGCTGCCGTCATAGATGACCGCCTGGGACGGGCGGCTGTCCGTCAGGCCCATTGTCTCCAGGATGTCCGCGTCGGAGTGGGCGATGACCTGCGCGGCATAGCGCCGCCCGGCGGCGAAGGTGTTGCCCAGATCCGCCATGCCCGCATTTCCCGACACCTCCACGGGGGTCAGGGTGCGATAGCTGCCATCGTCCTCTACAATGGACAGCAGGATGGTGTAGATCTGCTCGGCCGTGAAATAGGGCTTCTTGTCCCAGTGCAGGACCGTACCCTCCCACTTCACATTGGTGACGGTGGACATGCGGTCATAGGGCATCTGATAGCCCGCCACATGCTCGTCCACGTACTCCAGAGAGGGCTCGGTGTACGCGCCGTCCACCACTGCCGTCACCGTGGCGTAGTACACGCCCTCGCCCTGCTCCGCCAGCTCGGCGGCGCAGTCATAGTCGGTCTCAGTGCCGTTGGCGGTGAAGGCCGTGGCGCGGGCCAGCACCATCTGGGTGTAGTCCTCGCCCTCCACAAGCTCTGCGGTCTGCCGCCACAGGGTGATGACATACCCCTCCGCGCCGTCCACCGCGTCCCACGTCAGCTGGGAGGAGGCCAGCATGCCCACGCCATCCTCCACCTCCACGGCGGAGGAGCTGGTGAGATGCACCTGCTCCAGCCCGAACTCCACGTTCTGGGCCAGCACGGGCTCCTTGACCACCGGCGTCAGCTTCTGCCACTTCAGCACCGGCATGCCGCCGTTGCGGCCCGCCACATGCTCAAAGGCGTCGCTGATGGCCAGCTCCTGCAGCTGCTGGGCGGTCTGCGCCGCCGCGCCGCTGTTGCCGTCCGTGCCGCTGTCCAGATAGAAGCAGTTGCTGATGCTGCTGTTGGCGCCCGGGGCGATAGCGCCGGTATTGGTGCCGGTAACGGCGCCGCTGTTGTAGCAGTTGGCCACCGTGCCCACGAAGCCGCCGCCGTAATAGCCGCGGATACCGCCGCCTGCATAGCTGCCGCCGTTGATGCTGCCGGTGTTGTAGCAGTCGCTGATGTTTACCTTACCGGTGTTGCCGCCGCTGATGCCGCCGGCCCGCTCCTTGCCGCTGATGTCGCCGGTGTTGTAGCAGGCGCTGATGGTGACCACGGTGCTGCTGCTGTGGTTCTTGCCCAGGATGCCGCCGCCGTTGGCGCCGCCGCTGACGGCCACTTCGCTGCCGCACTCCGTGATGGTCACGGTGCTGCCCTTGGTGCGGGCCACAAGGCCCGCCGCGTCGCCGCTGCTGCTGTCGGTGCCGGCGGCGATGCCCTGCACCACCACGCCGCGGATCTCCGCGTCCTTCACCACGCCGAACAGGCCCGCGTACCGGGTCTCCGCCTTCATGCGGGACACCGTATGACCCTGGCCGTCAAAGCGGCCCGTGAACTCATGGAAATCTGCGCCGATAGGCGTCCAAACGCCATCGCCCAGGTCGATGTCCTCCGTCAGGACGGCGTATAGCCTGGTGCCGCCGTTCCCTGCGTTCACCGTCTGGGCCAGCCATGCCAGCTGCTCGCCGTTCTCGATCTCGTAGGGGCTGGTCTCCGTGCCGTCGCCCACCTCCGGCGCCGTGACGGTCTGGCCGTCCCAGGCGGCGGAGGGCTCCAGCGTCACCGACACCGTCACATCTCCGCTGACCTTCAGCGTCTGGCTGACCTTGGCGTAGCCCTTGGCCCGCACCGTGTAGGTGTAGGTGCCGTCGGGCAGCCGATAGCTGCCGTCCTGCTCTGCCGCCACGGTCTTGCCGTTCCACTGCACCGTCACCGCCGCGCCGGCGTCCTCGGGCGTCACGCTGAATCGGACGGTGCGCTTTTCCACCGGCGTCAGCGTGATATCCTTCCGGGCCGCGCCGCTGACCTCGATGTTGCCGCTCTCATCGGCATAGCCGAAGGCGAACGCCGTGTAGCTGTATGTACCCTCCGGCAGGCGGAACGTCCACACGTTTCCGTTCTGCTTGCCCTTTGCGCCGTCGATGCGTACCTCCGCATCCTCCGGCGTCACGGTAAATGTCACCTCATACGTGGTGATCTGCCACGTCAGGATGGGATAGCCCCCGTTGATGCTCTTGGCGTCCTGCATGAACGCCTCGCCCAGCGCCGCAGCGCTGTCCAGCGTTTTCAGCTGCTGCTCCGTCACCTTCACAGCCTTGCTGTCGCCGACGCTCAACGTGTCGGGGTAGTAGCAGTTGGCCACCACCGTCGAACTGGAGTTCACCTTGCCGAACACCGCGCCCGCGCCGCTGCCGGTAACGCTGCCCGCGGCATAGCAGTTCTTCACCGATGCGTAGCGGCTGTCCACATACGCGCTGATGCCGCCGGAGTACCAGCCGCCGCCGGTGATGGTGCCGGTGCTGTAGCAGTTCTCCACTGCCACCTGGCCGCTGATATTGGCCGCGATGCCCGCCGCGCGGTGGCCTTCGGAGGTCACATCCCCCACATTGCCGCAGTTCTTGATGAACTTTTCGGCGCTGCTGGACCCGCCGGCCACATAGCCCACGATGCCGCCCACATACTGGCCGCCCTTGACGGACGCCCTGTTCAGGCAGTTCTCCACGCCGCCCGTGGTGCCGTATAGCTGGCCCACGATAGCCGCGATGCCGTATCTGCTGGAATTGCTGGTGACCTCCACGCGGCCCTCCACCGTCACATTCCGGACGGTGCCGCCGTTGACGGTGCCGAACAGGCCGTAGTCCATGGGCGTGCTGCCGGTGACGTACAGGTTCCGGATTGTGTACCCCTGCCCGTCAAAGGTACCCTTGTACGCTTTGCCGGTGCCATTTCCGATGGGCGTCCACGCCTCATCGCCCAGGTCGATGTCATTGCACAGCACCGCGCTGAAGCTGGTGCCGTCGGACACACCGGCGTTCACCTGCTGGGCCAGCCACGCCAGCTCGCTGCCGCTGGTGATCTGGTACACGCCGTCCACTGCGGCGGGCTCGCTGATGTCGCCCGCGCCCTCCCAGGCGGACTTGGCCGTCATGGGGATGGTCACGCTCCGCGTCCCGCTCTCGCTGACGCCCGTCAGGTCCACGGTACCGCTCTGCTTGCCGTAGTTGGCGCTGCGGAAGCTCCAGTCGTAGGCGTAGCCTGCGGGCAGGCGGAACGCCATGCCGTCGGAGCCTTCCTCCGCCGCCATGTCCCGCTCACCGGTGCGCACCGTCAGCTTCCCGCCGTCCACATCGGTCTTGCCGTCCGCATAGGCGAACGTCACTGTGACCACCGGCTTCTCCGCCAGCACCACCGGCTCCTGTGCGTCGCCGCTGACGGTGACGCTGCCCTGCACCGCCGCGTAGCCGAAGGCGGAGACGCTGTAATAGTAGGTGCCCGCCGCCAGGGTATACGCCGTGCCGCTGTCCGCCGCGATCAGCGCCGTCCGCGCCTCATCGCCGTACAGCGAGAACTGTGCGTCCGCCGGCGTCAGCTGGAACGCCACACGGTACACCCGCGTCCACACGGCGTACAGGTCGGTGTCCTCCGTAATGGTGATACTGCCCTTGTCGGCGTAGGCCACCGCGCCGTCCGGCGTCGTGGCCCAGCCCTCAAAGCGGTAGCCGTCCCGCTGGAACGTATTGGCCTGCAGCGTGCCGCTGCCGAACACGCCCTGCTGCACCGTGGTCTCCGTGCCGTCGTTGGCATGGAAGATCACCTGCGCCGGCAGCGAGGCCTTGAAATTGCTGAGCCACATGCAGTTGCTGCCGCTGCTGGCCCAGCCGCGGTAATAGGAGATGGTGATGACGTCACCGGCGTTGGCCTGCACGGTGGCCGTGCCGCTGTCCGTCCCTTTGACGATCTCTGCCCCGCTGCTGCCGTAACTGCTGTACGTATACAGCGTCTTGCTGCCGTTCTTCACCTCCATGCCGCTCTGGCTGGGGCCGCTGAGCCGGTAATCGAAGGACAGCTCCGCCGCCTTCAGCATCGTCACCGTCAGCGTCGAGCGTGTGTAGCTGGCCGAGCTGTTGCCGGATTTCAGCTCCTCGCCGTCCCTGACAAAGCCCCGCGTGGCCGCGTTGGCCACGGTGGCGATGCCCTCCCACTCGTCGAAAAAGCCCTCCAGCTCCGCGTCGGCGGCGCTTCCCGCCAGCGTGGACACACTGTACCGTCCGGTGTCCTCACTGCTGCGGTAGACGTCCTCCGCCCACACGCCGGTAGGCAGCATGCTGGTAAGCATCAGCACCACCAGCAGCCACGATACCACTCGTTTCTTCATGTCTCTGTCTCCTTTTATCTGTAAATTTTCTGTCTTATAAGAGAAGGAGGCGGAAGGGGTCGGCAAACCCCTCCCGCCCTTATGGAAAGCGGACGGCTTGCGCCGTCCCGACTTGACTGCGGGCGGATGACGCCCCTCCCGCGAAAAACCGGCCTCCCTGACGGGACAGCCGGCGCATTTGCCGCAAAAAAAGGCCGGTCCGTCCCTGTCGGGATGGTCCGCGCCCACTTCTGCTCTCTGCCACAACGAAGAAGCGCCGCTGTGTACCTGTTCTCCGCCGTGCAATTCTCCTGCCCTAACGCCCCGAGGCTGCCGCCTCCCGTACATGACCTACCTTCTCAGGACATCCGTCCCAATGGCTGCTGTTCACCACACGGCGTCTCCGCCGCTTTGGTCACTTCCTTGCGTTTACAGTGCCGTCCGCAGAGGGTCTTACCCCTATTTCTTCAAAACTGCCGCCTGACCGTTTCCGGCCGTTACGGCGCGCAGCCACACGTCGTCACAGAACACGTTATCCACTTGTCGGTCCGGCATCTGCCGAACCATTTATACTATATACGGTTTTCCGCCTCTTGTCAACGGCGGCGCTCGCCAAAAGCTGCCAAAACCCGCGAAAAAACAGGACAGGGACGCACCTGCCGTGCGTCCCTGTCCTGTTTTCAGGAAGGAAACTTTTCGCTGTTACCTCATAATATGTGCGCTCACTCCGCCAGGTACTTCAGCGCGATGGCGCTCATGGCCGCCGTGCCGGACTTGAGTACGTCCTCGTTGAACACGATCTTGCCATTGTGCAGGGAAACCATCTCCTTGCCGCAGCCCGCGTCGGTCATCATGAACGCCGACGGCGTGTTGGTGAGCTTGCCGAAGAAGCTGAAGTCCTCGCTGCCGGAGAAGGGGCGGTCGAGGTGGGTCACCTTGTCCGCGCCCAGCTCCTCCGTGACCGCCTGCTCCACCAGATCGATCATGGCGCCGTCGTTGTACTGGAGGGCGTAGCCCTCCTCCAGCCGCACCTCGATGTCGCAGCCGAAGGCGAACCCGATGCCCTTGCAGATCCGGTCAATCTCCTCGATGGCGGTATCCCGTGCCGTGTCGCTGAAGCTGCGCAGCACCGCCACCATCCGGGCCTCGCCGGCGGTGATGTTCACCGCGTCGCCGCCGGACATGGTGCCCACCGTCAGCACGGCGGAGTCCATGGGGTCGATACGGCGGGACACCACCGTTTGCAGCGCGGTGATGAGATATCCCGCGCAGGCAATGGCGTCGTGGGCGGTGTGGGGTGCGGAGCCGTGGCCGCTCTTGCCGTGTACGGCGATGTGGAACAGATCCACCGCACTGGTGAAGTACCCCTTATAGAGCTGCATCCGGCCCACCGTGTCATTCTCGGAGGGGCAGACATGCTGGCCGAAGATGGCGTCCACATGGGGGTTCTCCATGACGCCCGCCGCCACCAGCGCCCGTGCGCCGCCGGGCATGGTATCCTCGCTGGGCTCAAAGATGAACTTCACCGTACCCGCAAAGGAGTCCCGCATATGGCACAGGGTCTTGGCCGTGCCCAGCAGCATGGTGGTGTGCAGGTCGTGGCCGCAGGCGTGCATGACGCCCTCCGTCTGGCTGGCAAAGGGCACGCCGGACTCCTCGTGGACCGGCAGCGCGTCGATGTCGGCGCGGAGCGCCACGCACTTGCCGGGTCCCTTGCCGCCGTGGAGCAGACCCACCACTGCGGTGGGCAGGGGCTGCTGGATCTCGTCCATGCCCATCTTCTCCAGTTCCCGCCGGATCAGGGCGCTGGTGCGCACCTCCTGCATCCCCACCTCCGGATGGGCGTGGATGTCCCGCCGGATGGCCACCAGCTCGTCGAAAATACGATCTACATACGTCTTGATCTCAGACATTTTCACTACCTCACTTCTGAATATCCGCTTAGCTTACAGCCAGCCGCTCATCACGCCGGCCACCAGCACGGAGGTGATGGATACGGTGACCATACCGGCCACCAGCATCTTGGGCATGATCTGGGCGTTGATGGCAGCCCGCTCCTCGGCGTTGGCGCCGGTGGACTCGGACACCTCGTTGGAGATGATGACGGTTCCCGGGAAGCCGAACAGGCAGGAGCTGCCGATGGCCATGGACATCTGCCAGCTGTAACCGAAGATCTTGCCCACCAGAATAGACACGACGGAGAAGGCGATGGTGCCGATGACTACGCACACCAGCAGAGGCACCACCATGCCGCCCACCATCTCAGGGGTGGCGGAGGCCAGATTGGTGAAGATGGACAGGGTGATGATGGGCATCACGATGCCGGTGGCGTGGGCCTTGCCCAGCGCGTCCTCATCCAGGAAGCCCAGCTCCTTGCACAGCACGCCGAAGATCAGGCACCACACCAGCTTGTTGATGGCGTCGTGGAACAGGCTGGACACCCACACGGACAGCAGCGCCACCAGAATGACCTTGGCGATGATGGCGTTGGGGGTGTTGTACTTGTCGGGCAGCGCGGGGATCAGCTTCTTGCGGCCCGCAGCAGCAGCCTGCACGGCGCCGGCGGCGGTGTCTACCTGCAGTTCACCGGCGTCGATCTGCGCCTTGATGCGCTTGGCCTCGCTCTTGAGGCACAGGGAGGCCACGGGGTAACCCACGAAGCCCTGAGCGCACATGACCAGCGTGGCAAATACCGCCAGATCGGGGAGGTTTGCCTTGTTGGCCATGTCCTGCATGGTCAGCGTGGCCACCACGCCGCCGGACAGAATGGGAGCGCCCACCAGCGCGAAGCCGCGGTCAACGATCAGCTGGCCCAGGAAGAATACCGCGGCGGAGATGGCGATGCAGGCCACGGCGGCAATGATGACGGTGCGCCACTGTGCGCCGAAGTCACGGAGCTTGATGGTGGTGCCCAGGTGTACCAGCAGCATGGTCACCAGCAGGCCGGCCATGCTCAGCAGCGTGGAGTCGGCAAACATGGTGGTGGGGAAGATGCCTGTCCAGAAGCCGGCCAGGAACACCACGGACGCTACCAGCAGCATGGATACAATGGCTTTTGTTTTGGCGGAGATCATGTCTCCGATGGCGAACACCACAAAGATGACCGCCGCAGCTAAGATCGCATTCATTTTGATTTTCTCCTTTTCCGTTTGTGATTTCCGTTTATCTCTAAACTCTGCCAATAAAGAAAGCGGCCCCGCCTGAACGACGAAGCCGCTTATCGACCCTTGTGAGGAGATCGAACCACGTATGTCATTTCAGCCGGTATCCATTCTGGTCGCCGTAATAATAGGCGCACCAAAAGTAGCCCCGATAGCAGGAGCTGTTACCGGCATAGTTATAGGAGGCGGCCTGGAGCTTGCCCATGTCGCTGCGGACCATATCCTGCTGCATCATGTGACGGGTCATGGCTGTCTCCTTTCCGCCGGCACTGGACCGGCACTACTCATTGTGCTGATTTTAGGACTTTAAGGCGCAAAAGTCAATTGGGCATAGTCACAGCATTCTCCCCCTATTTTTCGCTGTTTTTGTCGATACCGCACATAGACGCGTCGTGAATGGTCACGTATAATAATACGAAAGCGTGGATGCCGTCAGGGCGAGGCTCTGTGCGTCCGCGGGAAGTGCCGAAGGAGAAGCGTATGACCGTTCGCATCCAGACCAACTGTACCTGTTGTCTGCCCGCCTGCTGTGCGGGCCTGGTCTGCTGCGCCCATTTCCGTCATACGATCTCTGCCGAGTAACGCGGCTCCTGCCGCGGCCACACCGTATTCTTTGAGGACGGTGGGAGATGTGTGACATCTCCCACCGTCCTTTTTTATTTTGGAGGGTTCAACATGAGCAATACCGCAGAAATTGCACGCGCCATGGCAACGACCATGGAAAATGCGGCCATACCTATGTACGGGAAAAAGCTGCGTCTGCCGGACCGCAGCGCCATCATCGCCCTGCTCAAGGAGCTGCGGCGGCTGTTCTTCCCCGCCTATTTCGGGGACCCGCAGCTGATGGCCCTTCCGGCAGAGAACTATGCCGCGCTGCTGCTGGAGCGCATCGAAACGGGGATGACGGCTCAGATCGCCCTGGCTCTGCCGGACGGCGAGATGGCTCAGGCCGCCCAGATCACCGAGTCCATCATGGCGGAGCTGCCCCGCATCCAGCAGATGCTGCTGACGGACATCGAGGCCACCTTCGACGGCGACCCCGCCGCCGCCAACAAGGAGGAGATCATCTTTGCCTACCCCGGCCTGTTCGCCATCTTCGTCTATCGCATCGCTCACGAGCTGTACCTGCGCCACGTGCCCATGATCCCGCGGATCATGTCGGAGTACGCCCACAGCCGCACCGGCATCGACATCCACCCCGGCGCTCAGATCGGTCCCTGGTTCTTCATTGACCACGGCACCGGCATCGTCATCGGCGAGACCTCCGTCATCGGCAGCCACGTCAAGCTGTACCAGGGCGTGACGCTGGGCGCGCTGTCGCCTCGGGCGGGCCACGCCAGCCTGCCGGGCAAGCGGCACCCCACCGTCTGCGACGACGTGACCATCTACTCCGGCGCGTCTATTCTGGGCGGTCAGACCGTCATCGGCGAGCACACCGTGGTGGGGGGCAACGCCTTCCTCACCAGCTCCGTGGCCGACAACACCCACGTGGTCATCCATGCGCCGGAGATGGTTTTCAAGAACGCCTGAGGGTATAACTATTCATTTTCCACGCTTTTTCTTGCATAAATAATTTCCATCAGGAAGTATTTTACTTCCTGATACGCCTCATCCGGAATTCATGAGGAAATCACCGGCGGACGCGGCCCTTTTGCGGGCGGTGCCCGCCGGTTTTCTGTCCATTTCGGCAAATCTGCTGCCGAATTTTTGTGTACTTCGCGGAGCGCCGGCGGACACACGTTTCTTGCCTTCGCCGCCGTATCTGTATTATAATGTGTACAGAAGCATGTGAGGAGGCGCTTGTATGGAACGCATCAGTAAGGAAAACTACTATCTGGACATCGCCGAAACGGTACTGGAGCGGGCCACCTGTCTCCGGCGGGTGTACGGTGCCATCATCGTCAAGAACGATGAGATCATCTCCACGGGCTACAACGGCGCGCCGCGGGGCCGCCGGAACTGCGTGGACATGGGCTTCTGCACCCGCGAAGCCATGCAGGTGCCCAGAGGTCAGCGGTACGAGCTGTGCCGCAGCGTCCACGCCGAGGCCAATGCCATCATCTCCGCCAGTCGGCGGGACATGGTGGGCAGCACCCTGTACCTGGTGGGCCGCGATGCCCGGACCGGCGCGCTGCTGGGAGACGCCACCAGCTGCGCCATGTGCCGCCGTCAGGTCATCAACGCCGGCATCAGCCGCGTCATCATCCGCCGGACGGAGGCGGAGTTCCAGGTAGTGGACGTGACGGACTGGGTCCGGCAGGAGGACGACGTGCCCGCCTTGTAGGGCGCGAAAAGCCGTACATCCGGCCTGCGGCGCAAGTGCCGCCTGGCCTGATCGCGCCAGTGCGCGGCGCGGAAGCGTCTGCGCTCCGGCGGCAAAATACAACTGAAAAAGGAGAATGTGTGATGTTGAACGACTCTAAGATCGCCGCCTACACGGCGATCCTGCGGGAGGAGCTCCTGCTGGCTACCGGGTGTACAGAGCCCATCGCCGTCGCGTACTGTGCCGCAAAACTGCGCGAGGTGTTGGGCGGAAAACCGGAAAAAGTGCTGGCCGAGGTCAGCGGAAACATCCTGAAAAACGTGAAATCCGTGGTGGTCCCCAATACGGCGGGCCGCCGCGGCATCGACGCCGCCATCGCCGTGGGCATAGTGGCAGGCGACGCCGACGCGGAGCTTCAGGTCATCGCCAACGTGACGGAGGAGGACACGGCGGCCATCCAGGACTATCTGGACCGGACGCCCATGGAGATCACCTGCCCTGAAACGCCCTGCCTGCTGGACATCAAGCTGACGGGCTCGCTGGGCGGGCACAGCGCCTGCGTCCGCGTGGCCAATAATCACACCAATATTATTTACATGGCACGGGACGGGCAGGTCCTGAAGGAGCTGCCGGTGAACGGCAACGCCGAGGATCATCTCCAGGACAAGTCCGTGCTGAACGTCAAAGACATCATCACATTCGCTGAAACCATACCCATAGACGTGATACGGCCCACGGTGGGGCGGCAGATCGAGAAGAACACCGCCATCGCCGCCGAGGGGCTTCGAAACAGCTGGGGCGCTAATATCGGCTCCACCCTGCTGCAGGGCGGGACGGACTGGGCCACCCAGGCACGGGCCTGGGCCGCCGCAGGCTCCGACGCCCGCATGAACGGCTGTGAGATGCCGGTGGTCATCGTGTCCGGCTCCGGCAACCAGGGCATCACCGCCTCCGTACCCGTGTGGAAATACGGGCAGCTGATGGGGGCCGACGAGGAAAAGATCCTGCGGGCCGTGTGCCTCAGCGACCTCATCACCATCCACCAGAAAACCGGCATCGGACGGCTCAGCGCCTACTGCGGCGCGGTGTCTGCCGGTGTGGGCGCGGGCTGCGGCATCGCATGGCTGCGGGGCGCGGACTATGAGGGCATCTGCCACACGCTGGAGAACGCCGTGGCCATGATCTCCGGCTGCATCTGCGATGGGGCCAAGGCCAGCTGCGCCAGCAAGATCGCCATGGGCGTAGACTGCGGCATTCTGGGCTACAACATGTACCGCAACGGCGACAACTTCCGCTCCGGCGACGGCATCGTGGGCGACGATGTGGAGGACACCATCCGCCACGTGGGTGTGCTGGCCACGGAGGGTATGCGGGAGACGGACCGCGTGATCCTGAAGATCATGACGGAGTGAGGAACGCCGCGCGGCGGCAGAAAGCATAAAAAGGAGGACCACCCTGCGGGTGGTCCTCCTTTTTACCGGGGTGCGGGGAACGCGCCTGCGCAGCGCGGAACTCTCCCCGCTGGGGACATGGCGGAAACATGAGCGGGCCGTCGGGGACGCCGGCCCCTACGGGGTGCGTCTATCTGGGTGCGCCGGTATTCGGGAAACCGCCGATATGGACGCAACAGTCCCGCTGCACGATAACAGACCGGCGCGTCTCCGCGCGGTGCGTGGGAGCGGCAGCGGGGATGGGGGTACAAGCGATTCGATGCGGAACCTTTTTGTACCGTGGTTGGAATCGGACAAGGGAAATCCAAAAACCGTTGGTTTTTGGCGGCGTTCTTTTCCATATTTCTTTCGCTGTTGAAAGAAATATGGCCGCCGGCGGCATAGAGAAAAAGGTTGTCGGGCCGCTGCGGCCAAAAGTGACCCGCGCCCGGGAGCGCGGAATATTCCCGCCGGAGGGAGCGATCCAAGCGCCGCCGGTGGCGGATACAGCGAGGTGAGCGAGTGGCCGCGGTCAAAATTTCAAGCGCCCGCCGTCAGGCAGCGCAGAAATTTCGGGCACCGCAGCAGTGTTCCTTTTCGAACATAAATCGGGACGCCGGCCCCTACGGGGTGCGTCTATCTGGGTGCGCCGGAAAATGCGGACGGGGTGCGGGACGAAAAAAGCGAGATCAGCCGTCGATAGAACGAGGTGCGCGATAGGCGTCGGGGGTGGTGAGAGCAGGAGATGCCATAGCGCGGGAACAAAATAGGAATATTCTGCTTTTCCACTTCTTTCATTCTCGGAAACGTTTTCGGCGCAAAGCACTATGTTTGCTGAAAAATGGCGATTTTTAACGGGTCTGTATGCGGCGTTAACGAAATCTGTACTTTTTAGAACGTTTATTAGCGCCAATTTTATGAAGATAGTGTTACCATATGAACATCAAGTTTCGACAATCCGGATGTCGAAAGGAAATCTCGTAAAGGAGTGTGTTTTTGTGACAACATTTATCATTGGTCTTGTCATCCTGCTGGGCGGCGCGGCCCTGTACGGCCGCTTCTGCGAAAAGGTTTTCGGACCGGATGACAGAAAGACTCCGGCGTACACCAAACAGGACGGCGTGGACTACGTGCCCATGCGCGGCTGGAAGAACAGCCTTATCAACCTGCTGAACATCGCTGGCACCGGCCCCATCCTCGGACCGATCCAGGGCATCCTGTTTGGGCCCATCGCGTTTTTGACCATCCCCATCGGCAACGTCATCGGCGGCGCCATGCACGACTATTTCTCCGGCATGATCTGCCTGCGCGACGGCGGCACCCAGATGCCCGAGATGATCCGCCGCTACTCCACCAAGGGTATCTATAAGTTCTACAACGTGTTCGTGTGCGTACTGCTGCTGCTGGTGGGCGCCGTGTTCATCTACACCCCCGGCGACATCGCCGCCACGCAGGTGTTCGGCTTTGACGGCAAGGCCACCTCTGTTTCCACGTGGGTCATCTACGGTGTCATCTTCCTGTACTATCTGATCGCCACCGTGTTCCCCATCGACGCCATCATCGGCAAGATCTACCCCATCTTCGGCGGTATCCTGCTGTTCTCCGCCATCGGTATCTTCATCGGCATCTTCGTCACCGGTATGCCCCTGATGAACATCTGGGACAGCTGGGCTGCTCCCGTGCTGAGCCTCACCGGTGCTGACGGCACCGTGGGTACCTTCACCTACGCGGACTACTTCGCCAACGGTCACTTCCTGCCCATCTTCTTCGTGACCGTGGCCTGCGGCATTCTGTCCGGCTTCCACTCCACCCAGACCGCTATCATCTCCCGTACCATGAAGAGCGAGCGTCAGGGCCGCAACACCTTCTACAACATGATGGTGCTGGAGGGCTTCATCGCCATGGTCTGGGCTGCCGGTGCTATGGGCGTGTACAATCTGGCTCTGCAGGAGCCCAAGGCTGCGCTGGCTACCGGCACCGTGGGCGTCGTCTGCAAGTACCTGCTGGGCCATGTCGGCGGCATCATCGCCCTGATCGGCGTGATCGTGCTGCCCATCACCTCCGGTGATACGGCACTGCGCGCTCTGCGTCTGAGCCTGTCCGAGACGCTGCACATCGACCAGTCCACCAACGGCAAGCGCATCAAGCTGGCTTTGCCCATCTTCGCACTGGTCATCGCCATCCTCGTGTTCGCCAAGGTCAACAACGACGGCTTCATGATCCTGTGGCGTTACTTCGCATGGGCCAACCAGACGCTGTCCCTGTTTGCCTTCCTGTGCATCACCGCGTGGATGTTTGAGAACGGCAAGGGTAAGTGGGCTTGGATCCCCATGATCCCCGGCTGCTTCTACGCCTTCATCTGCGTGACCTACATCGCCAACGCCCACATCGGCTTCAACATCCCCTGGACGCCGTCCTACATCATCGGTGTGGTGTGCGCCGCCGCCTATGTGGTGGGTTGCTGCGTGTACGGCAAGAAGCGCGCTGCCAAGCTGGCGCTGAAGTGACACATTTCCCCAGGCATTTCCGGATAAAGAGCAGCCCCGTCCATCGGACGGGGCTGCTTTTACGTCTGAGGAAACGCTATGAAAACAGGCGGGTGAGGCGGGTCATGGGGATCTGGTCGGTGTCGTAGCCGTAGGTCTTGCCGCTGGGGAAGGTGCAGCGGAAAAACGGCCCTTCCGTCCAGTCGTTGGCGGGGTTTTCCAGCGGCACCTGCCAGATGTCCAGTACCGTGCCGTCGCCGTAGGTGATGGTGATGAGGGGCGGGTCGGCGGGAGCCGTCCCGGTGCGGCCTGCGCCGGAGGCGGTGATGAGACGCAGCAGGTCGCTGAGATCATCGGCGCCGGCAGGGACGGCTGCGCCGTCCACGGTGACGGTGAAGTCACCGGTGCTGCGGGCGTGGCGGGTGGCGTCGGTGAGGGCGGAGACGCAGGAGCGGAATTGCAGCTGGTAGCGGCAGGCCCAGACGGCCAGCGCGACGACGGCGGCGATGATAGCCGCCGCGATGAGAAGCGGCTTGCGCAGCGTCTTTTCCTTTTTGCGGCCTGCGCCGCCGCGGTCCACAGCGTCGTATAGTCCCATGGGAGCACCTCCTGTTATCGTTGTTACGTCTACCATCAGTTGACAAGGGCAGACACGGTTTTGACGGGCAGAAATGCGCCCATACTGCGTCAAGCCCCTTGGCAATACGGCAAGTATTCCCTGCGGGTCTTTTCTTGTCTGGACACATTTCTGCTCCGGCAAAACTGCTCCGCACCTGTCAGCGATGGATTTTCCAGGGATTTTTGGTTTTTGAGACGCAGGCGGGCGCGTGCCCGCCAAGGCGAAAAGGGCAAAAATCGCCGAAAAGGCGCGGTGACAGGCGTGTCTGCCCTTGTTAACTGATGGTATTATAGCAGGAGCTGCGGGGCGGTGTCCAGCACCCTCAGGTTGTCAGAGGGATATTTTTCTGCGCAACCTGAAGTTTACAAGGGCGAAAATGCGTGGTAAATGGAGGAAAAGGGGCGGTCGGGACGTAAAAAAAGACCTGCCTTACGGCAGGTCTTTTTGGTGTTGCAATGGCTTCGGGCCGGAATTACTCGGTCACGAAGGGCAGCAGCGCGATCTGACGGGCGCGCTTGATGGCCTCGGTCAGCTGACGCTGGTGCATGGCGCAGGTGCCGGTGGTGCGGCGGGGCAGGATCTTGGAGCGCTCGGAAATGAAGCGGCGCAGCTTGGCAGCGTCCTTGTAATCGATGCACTCGCACTTGTCCACGCAGAACTGGCAAACCTTCTTGCGACGCTTGCCGGCGCCGCGGGCGGGTCTATTTTCGCGTTCCATAGCCATGGAAGTATCCTCCTTTATAAAGTTTCATGTGCGCTGAGGGCACATCAGAACGGCAGGTCGCCGTCCTCCTCGTCGATCTCGGCAAAGCCGGAGGGACCGCCGCCCACAGGGGCGCTGTATCCGCCGGCGGGAGCGGTATAGGCCGGAGCCGCGTAGCTGCCGCCCATGTCGCCCGCGCTGTCGCGCTTGGAGTCGCCGAAATAAACGTTGTCCGCGATGACTTCCCAGGAAATGCGGTTCTGACCGTTGCGGTCCTGCCACTTGCGGGACTGCAGGCTGCCGGACACCACGATCATACGACCCTTGGTGAAGTATTTGGACACGAACTCGCCGGTCTGACGCCACGCGACCACATCGATGAAATCCGTCTCCTTCTCGCCGGACTGGGACTTGAAATCACGATCCACAGCCACAGAGAAAGAGCAGACCGCCGTGCCGCTCTGTGTGCGGCGCAGCTCGGGGTCACGGGTCAGCCGACCCATAATGATGATCTGATTCAGCATTGCTGTTCTCCCTTACTCGCCCTTGCAGACGATCATGGAACGCATAATACCCTCGGTAATGCCAAGGATACGATCCAGCTCCTTGGGGAACTCGGGGCCGCTGGTGAAGCTCATCAGCACGTAGTAGCCCTCGGTCTTGTAGTTGATCGCGTAGGCCAGACGACGCTTGCCCCACTCATCCACGACGACGTTGGACGCATGCTGCTCTGCCAGAGTCTGGAACTTTGCCACGGTGGCGGCAACTGCCTCCTCACCCTGTGCAGGGTCGATGATGTAGACGACCTCGTAGTTGGCGGAAATCTTTGCCATACTTTTGCACCTCCTTTTGGACAAATGGCCCTCATTCTCAGATGAGAGCAAGGATATGCCCGCAAATATGCGAGCCTATTTATTATACCGGTTTTTTCAAGTCAGTCAAGTACTTTTCCCGATATTTTTTCGGTTTTTTCCCGCATTCAGCGGTTTTGCAGGTAATTCTGCAGGGCCTTGCTCTTTTCCAGACGCCACAGCAGCAGCAGCAGGCCAAGGCCGTAGCAGGCCACGATCTCGCCGGCACCCACGGTCAGGGCGTTGAAGGCGTAGGTGGGCCAGAAGGCTGCGGTGGTACCGGCCTGCTCGTAGGCCAGCACCAGACCCACCAGCACCATATTGGCCAGCACCGGCGGCAGCGGGGCCAGCCACTTCTTCTTACAGCGGGCGGTGAGCAGCGCGGCCAGCAGTGTGGCGGCGGAGCCCACCACGATGTCCAGCACGCCGTAGGGGCTGAGCAGGTTGGCGATGAGGCAGCCCACGCCCAGGCCCCAGGCCGTCTCCGGCAGCAGGAAGGGCAGGACGCACAGCGCCTCGGAAAAGCGGCACTGGATGGGGCCATAGGTGATGCCGAAGATGGAGCCGAAGATGCTCAGGACGGCATAGGCCGCGCCCACGATGGCGGCGCAGGTCAGTTGACGGGTGTGCAGTTTCACGGATCTGTTTCCTCCTTGGAATTCCCAAAAATATACCAATCGCCGGCGGCGGTGAAGCCCGCTGACTCCATGGTCTCGTCCAGCAGCGCCTGATCGCCGGATGTGCCGTCAGCGGCGGTGAGCGTCACCTGCACCGCGTTGTCCTGACGATCCACCACGGTGAGGTCCCAGCCCTGCTCCCGCAGGGCTTCGGCGGCGCTGGTCAGCGCGTCCTCCATGGAAAGCGGATCGGACAGGGTCAGGTCCTCGGCGGCGCCGTTATCCTGATCGACGGCGTCCTCCCGCAGCTTCTGCTGGGTGCCGTTTCCGGCGGCCTCGTTCCCGTCCGCAGAGGCGTCTGGCATGCTCTGCATGGAGGGTTCAAGGTTGGCACTGCCCGCCACGGTATCGTTACCGGCGCTTCCCGCGCCGGTAAGGCCGCCGCTGCGCACCAGCGGGATCAGCGCCGCGGCCACCGCCAGGCAGGCCGCCGCCGATACCAGCCACTTGCGGTAGGGCACAGGGGTCTTCTTCTGCTGCGGCGTCCGGGCCACGCGGGCCATGACGCGATCCGTGAAACCGGCGGAGGGCAGCGCCTCCAATACCAGTGCTTCGCGCAGCTCCTGATCCAGTTCATCAAACATCGGGGTCATTGCTGTCCCTCCTTTCCTGTGGGTTTGACGGACGCGGCGGCGGAAAGGTTCCCGCCGGACAGCAGCTCCTTCAGGCGGGTCTTGGCCCGATTGATGCGGGATTTCACCGTGCCCTCGCTGATGCGCAGGGCGCGGGCGATCTCGCCGTAATCCAGCTCCTGCATATACCGCAGGAGCAGCACCTCCCGATGCTCGTCGGTAAGCTGGCACAGGGCGGCGCGGACGGCGTTCCGGGTCTCGCTGCGCTCCGCCGTCTCCTGAGGCGTGTCGCCGCCGTCCGGCAGCTCCACGCCGTCCAAATCGTCTGTGCCCCGGTGGCGCTTCTCCCGCCGCAGGCAGTCGATGGCGGCGTTGGTGGTCAGGCGGTACAGCCATGTGGAGAACCGGCTGTCGCCGCGGAAGCGGGGCAGGCCCCTCCATGCGGCCAGGAACGCCTCCTGCGCCGCGTCCTCCGCCAGCGCCGCATCGCCGCCGCACATACGCAGCGCCAGACGGTACACCGGCGCCTGATAGGTTTCCACCAGCTGACGGAAGGCATCGCTGTCCCCCTGTCCGGCCCGGCGGATCAGGTCCTTTTCCTCTATCATCGCAAATCCCTCTTGACCCCCGCCGACACGCGGTAGACGTCCTCCAGCGTGTCCATGCGGACGATCTGCTCCTTATAATAATTGGCGTGGCTCACGCCCTTGAGATACCAGCAAAGCTGCTTGCGGGCCTCCAGCACGGCGATGTGCTCGCCCTTATCCGCGGCGGCCAGTTCCACCTGACGCACCGCCGTGGCCCACCGCTCCGCCAGCGGCGGCAGGGGCGGGATGGGCTCCCCCTCCAGCGCGGCCCGGGCCTGTTGGAACAGCCACGGGTTTCCGAAGCAGCCGCGGCCGATCATGGCCATGTCGGCACCGGTGAACTCCAGGATGCGGACGGCGTCCTCCGGCGCAAACACGTCGCCGTTGGCGATGACCGGCACGGAGACAGCCTGCTTCACCTCGCGGATGGTGGTCCAATCCGCCTGACCGGCGTACATCTGGGTGCGGGTGCGGCCATGGACGGCGATGGCGCTGACGCCCGCCTGCTCCAGCATTTTCGCCAGCTCCACGGCGTTGATGCTGCCCTTGTCCCAGCCGCGGCGCATCTTTACCGTCACCGGCACGGGGCTGGCCTTCACCACGGCCTCGGCGATGCGGGCGGCCTTCTCGGGGTCCTTCATCAGGGCGGAGCCGTCGCCGTTGGCCACCACCTTGCCCACAGGGCAGCCCATGTTGATGTCGATGACCGCCGCGCCGGACACCTCCGCCGCGATCTGGGCGGCCTCGGCCATGCAGCCAGCGTCGCTGCCGAAGATCTGGGCGGCGGCAGGGCGCTCATTGTCCGCCAGCTTCAGAAGGCCGCGGCTCTTTTTATCCTGATAGCACAGGGCTTTGGCGCTGACCAGTTCGGTGCAGCTCATGTCAGCGCCCAGCTCGCGACAGATCTGGCGGAAGGCCAGATCCGTGACGCCGGCCATGGGAGCCAGGTACAGTTTTCCGTTGACGGTAACGCTGCCGATCTTCATGGCGCACCTCCCTATGGCAGTTTGACAGAGGGTATTATAGCACAGAAAACCGCGGTTGACAATCCGATTTGAACGGCAATACGGCCCGGTCAAAAAAATGCGAAAAAGGTGTTGACATCCGAAAACGTTCTTGCTATAATAATCACGCTTGAGTTCCAAGACGAAAGCGCACATGGCCAAGTAGTTCAGTTGGTTAGAACGCCAGCCTGTCACGCTGGAGGTCGAGGGTTCGAGCCCCTTCTTGGTCGCCACATTTGCTGCTGTAGCTCAGTAGGTAGAGCGCATCCTTGGTAAGGATGAGGTCGGCGGTTCGAATCCGCCCAGCAGCTCCAAAAAGTCCTGTTTTCTCTCGAAAACAGGACTTTTTCTTTACTTTTTGACCAATTTAATCTGTGGGTCAGGGTGGCAACGCAGGCCGGAGGATGTTTTTCACTGCCCTCCGAAGATAGTGTGGCCTACACGGAGTTACTGTTTGATATTTGTCAGTAATTTGGCATCCACTATTACGCAGCAACAAAAAAGAGCGCTTTTTGTAGAGGCAGTGACTCTTGTCACTTGGACGAAACAACAGGAGGAGAACTCCTGTATTCCCCAGAACACCCTCTCCGCTTTCTCCGCCTGACCCACATTTTGCCCCCCACACGCGGGAAACATACCAAGAACCTGCAGAGCCACCCGGCGGGAGCATTGCGCTCCGCCAGTGGCTCTATTTCTTCGTTTTGATACCTTTTTATTGTTTCCGGCAGCGCAAAATATGTGCCGATTTGCGTTGCCGCTTGGTATCTGCCGGGTCAATAGAACGTCATTGTAAATCATCCCGAAATGTGTTATCTTCTTCACGGAAATATACACGCGAAATTTTGCATTTTTTACGCGAAAGGGATTTTTTTATGCGCAAGATTCAATGCTGGTGCCGTACTAATGCTATGCTGGCCATTTCACTGCTGGCTGCGGCTGCAACGGCGTTCTTTGTCCCTCCCGACAGGGACTACTTAGGCTATTACGACCTCAAAACGCTTTCCTGTCTGTTTAGTGTTTTGGCGGTGGTAGGCGCTCTGCGAGACCTGCAGATCTTTTCTGCTCTTTCGCAGCGGATGGTGCGCACCTTTTCCACGGTTCGGGGCGTATGTACAGCACTGGTGGTCATCACCATGTTCGGGTCTATGCTTCTGACCAATGATACCGCCTTGCTGACATTTCTGCCGCTTGGCTGGTTTGTTCTTTCCTCTACCGGTCAGGAAAAGCACGCCGCACTCCTGTTCATTCTGCAAAACTGCGCCGCCAATCTCTGCGGAATGATCACGCCCTTCGGAAATCCGCAGAATCTTTATCTTTTCAGCTATTACGATCTTTCCGCAAAGATGTTCTTTTCGGCAATGCTGCCGCCCTTCATTCTGTCTACCGTCCTCATTCTCTTGTGTTGCCTGGCATTTCCCAAAGACCGGCTTTCCGTGCCGGAAGTGCAGGCCACAGTAGACTCCCGCCAGGCTGCCGTCTATGGCGGGCTGTTCTGTTTAGCCGTTGCCATGGTGCTGCGGCTGGTACCCTATGTTCTTGGCCTGACTGTCATTGTCCTGGCACTCTGGTTTCTGGATCGGCACGCATTGAAAACCGTAGACTGGGGACTGCTGGCTACCTTCGCCGCTTTCTTCACCTTTTCCGGCAATCTTGCCCGGATGGAATCGGTCCGTGCGCTGTTCGCCCGCCTTTTGTCCCACGGAACAATGCTGATCTCCGCGCTCACCTGCCAGATCATCAGCAATGTCCCTGCCGCCATTCTGCTCAGTCGCTTCACGCAGGATGCCCGCGCGCTTCTGGTTGGCGTCAATGTGGGCGGTGCAGGGACGCTGGTGGCTTCTCTTGCAAGCCTCATTACGTTTCGGGAATATACGCGCCGTGTTCCCAATGGTGGAAAGAGTTTTCTTCTCCTGTTTTCCGGGATCAGCTTTGCATTTCTGGCGATCCTTTTGACTGCCATGTCCGTTCTGATGTAATAAACTGTTTCCAACAGAATGCGCTTTGGGAAATCTTACGCTGCCTTTTATTGTTTCCAGCAGCGCAAAATGCACAGTCTTCTTTGCGCTGTGACACTCCCCGTCCACGCAATGTGCTATAATAGCTTTTACCACAATGGACAAGGAGGGCGTACAATGACAAAGGATTTTCTGCTACGGCTGACGGAGGAACATTACGGCGCGGGAGCGTTTCCCGTCTACGGGCGGCTGTTGGAGGAGCAGCGGCTGACGCGGGGTGGGCCGCTGCTGCCCATGTGGTACTGCACGGCGGCGCTGCGGCGGGCGTTCGGAGAGGACAGCGTGCTGGTGTTGGGCTGCACCAACGACTCGCTGCTGGCGCATCTGCTGGGCGCGACGCCGGTAAACCCGCTGCCGCCCCACTACCACTGCCCCAACTGCCACCACCTGATCTTCAATGCCCACGCGGATGACGGATGGGACTTGCCCAGCCTTGCCTGCTCTGAATGCGGCACACCGATGGCGGCGGACGGTCATAACCTGCGAAGCCGGTCGCTGATCGGCGAAAGCGTTGTGTCCCTGCAAGTGCCGCAGGAGCGGTTCGCGCCGGTGTGCGCGTGGCTGCGGGACTACTGGGCGCAGCGGGACTGCCAGACCGATACCGAGCCGTACAGCGACGCGGAGGTCATGGGGCTGCGGCTCACGCTGCCGGAGGGCGTGCAGGGTATGTTCGAGGTGCGCGTTCTGTATCCCACCGACCGGCTCGACCCGCTGCCGCCTGACGTGCCGCCGCTGCACACGGCATACCGGCGCATCAAGGGCATGGGGCTGCGGCTGGCCTCTGACGCATGGACGGGCGCGGAGCGGGACGCTGTGGAGCGTGGGCGCATGGCGTTTGAGGATGTCCTCACGTTCCGGGAGGACGTGTACGATCTGCTGCGGCAGCACACACCTCCCAAGCAGCGCCGGGAAAACGGCCTGCCGTGGGCAATCTCGGAGGACGTGCGCAAGGGTAAATACGCCACGCAGGGGATGCCGAAGCTGATCGAAAACTACCTGCGCAAGCAGCTGCGCGTACCGGCGCACTACATCGAGAGCATGAAGCGCATCCGCTACCTGCCGCGCAAGGGCGATTGCGTGGGGAGGATGATGGGAGGATGAGGGAGAGGTGAATAGAGGGGGGAAAAGAGGAGGGAGCTTGAAGCTCCCTCCCTTTGCCTAATTAGTCCATAAAGTAATGATCGATTTCTTCCTTAGATTTTAAGATTTCTTCGTTTGCGACACCCACATAACAAGCGAGTTTTATAGAGCCGTAAAACGATTTTTTTATATCTGCCGCAAACGCCTGGTTTAGGAGTACCATATATACTTCGAGTTCCTGATTTAGCATATCAATTTGCTGCTGATAATGCGCGGCTAATTCAGCGTCGAGCTTTTTCTGGTTCTCAGCATAGCTGGCCAACAGCTTTTGCTCGCGTTCCGCTAAATCGTTTTTTCCAATTTGGTAAAGCATAGTTCCCACGGTATTACCGATGATTGCTCCGAGAACAGGAATGGGAATTAGGGCTTGGCCAAGCAAAGAGGACACTGCGCTAACTGACGCATCTAAACACACGATTTGTGCATTTTCAAGAAATTCCGTTTCCGTGATTTCTTTCGTACGCAGACGGTGCGCTTGTTCAGCTACACCAAAGGCGGCGGTAACGAGTCCGCTGGCAACAGCGGCAGGTGTTGCAGTGTAGTTGCTCATAACGTAAATGCTACTACCACGCACTCCCCCTCGCAGGGTACCGATACCTGTTTTCCCCAGTATCTCTATCCAGTCATCTTCAGAAAAAGATCGAAAGTCTTTTTCTTTGCGCTTTTTGACAACTTCTGTAACGAAGGTTGTACCACCTTCGATAACAGCCGCAATTGCGGTAGCCTTTGTGCCTTCGGCAAAACTGGGCTTGCTTTGTTCATATGCGGCTTCTTGTTGATTATGATGTGTTTCCTCAATTTCATTTTGCACATCATTCAACGTATTGTCAATATTTCCGGGCTGGACAGAGACATAGGAGTTCTGCGAAGGCTCAAGATCATTGATTGAGATTTCTCCGCTTTTGAAAAAGTTCTGCACCCACGCCCACTGCTTGTACGACAGTCCGTTGGCATTATCAGAAGATATGAGCTGCTTGGCCTCTTCCTGTGTCATGGCGAGGTAGCGTTGGATTTTCTCGAAGTAATCCTTTGGGATTTGATATTTCCCGCCGTTTTTCAAAAAGTCGGGATATTTCCTAAGATGTTCTTCTACTGCATTCAGGGAAAGCTTGCCTCCAGATTGAACAAACTTTTGCTGAATTTGAATCCCATTGCGAATCAAGTCGGCGGGGCCATTGTTATTGATCCATTCTGTATCAGCGGGCATTCCATCCACGAGATTTCTGGCATTTCGCACACCAACTTCTGCCACCTCTGCGATAAAACCATGCATCCCTTTTAGGCCACCACGGTCTCTGGCAATGATTTGCTCAAAGATTAATTTACGCGCCTCATCAAGGCTATCTTGCGCCCGTTCCAGATTAATGTCCTGTTGTCTCCATGCTTCAAAAAGCTCATCAAGGCGTACCTGGTTCAGATGGTTGATCCACGCCGCCACCGCTTGCTCCTGCCCGCTTTTTATAGTTCGCTCTACATTCATAGCTGTCTTAATCAATCGTCTTATTTAGTAGCTCAGACAAGCTCAGGGTGTTGTTCACCAATGCGCCTAAGGCCAACTTTGCGTCTTCTGAGAGAGACATATAATCTGCGCCATACACATCTTCACGAAGCTGGGATTCTGCATGAATAAGCTTGTAACGTAGATCATTTATGCGTCCATGGAGGTCTGCGATTTTGCCTCTGCACTCTTTTGTGGAAGAAATAGCTCGTTTTATTTTCGAAATTGTTTCTTGCTTTTCGGCCTCAATCTTCTTTTTCTTATTACGGGTGATGAAGAATGTCGCGACAAGTGATGCCCCTGCAATGCCCCATCCGATAGGCCCTGCGAGAGCAAGGAGAGCATTTCCGGCAGCCATACCACCGGCGGCTACTCCACCGCCCAACCAAGCAAGTGCCGCATTTGTTGCGGCAGCTCCGGACAAAGCCGAAATAGCTGTTCCCGTGGAAGCTGTCCCAAATGTAGTGGCGACCCACATAGCTGCTGTTGGCCCCATTGCAGCTATAGCGCCGCCTGCGCCAACACCAGCGGCTGCACCAACCGCTCCTTTTTTCGCATTCTCATATTCTTGCTTTGCAAATTCTTGTGCGCCAGCAAATTTTTCTTTGTTAAACTTAATAGCTTCGATATTGGTGTCAAATGTTTTGGGATGGTTTGCAATACTATTCACCAAATCTTCTACATTTGCTATCGTTTTTGCTGCACTTAAGCGAGCGCCGTAGAGGAATTCTCCGCTTCTGCAGAGGATGTTATATGCAGAGTTGTATTCGTCAATGAGTTTCTGAACATCGGGGTCAACTTTTACCTTTGCCATCTTCTTTTCCTCCTGTTACTTTTTCTTTGTCTCTTTGGCTTTTTCTATTGCTGCGCCAGCTGCTTCCGCAGCGATCACCGTGCCCGCCACATGTGCGGCCGTTGTGCCAGTCAAGCCTACTGCCGCCCCGATTGCAGGCGCGGCCAAACCTCCGGTCACCACACATGCCGCTCCGGCTCCGATAGCAATCAATACTTTTGTCAATTTCTTCATAACACAGTATTCCTTTCATTATTTGATAATTTGCTTGTGTTCGCACAGTATTGGCCTTCCTGCTCCCTCACCCCCCTAACTCCTCAGCCATTTCTCTTTTCCCCCGCCGAAAGAGGTGAGCCAGCGCTTTTCTTTGTTCTGACTACCTGCGCTGACCACGTTAATCACCGCAAGGATTTTTATTTATAGCCAGCAAACAAGTTTTTTGTGGGGTGTTAAACATCATATCCTCCAGATGAGGTCTTTACCAAAAGAGGCTTATCACAAAGATTGTAGAGGAGCGTTCCTAATACGACGCCCTGCAGCATATCGGTTTGTGATTCTGACACAGTAAAACTCTTCATAGCTCCATCAAATTGTGAGGATATGCCACGCAGATATTCGCTGTGTGCCAAAATCTTGCCGTGCAGCGCAGCTATTTTCCGCAGTGTGATCTGCGCGTTGTTTATTTTTATGTGGAGCCTAACGCATTTTTCCTGATGCTCATTAAGTTTCTCAATGGCCGGAAATGTGGGAATAAGCGGCTGTATTATTGGTGTTACTATTGGCAATACTGTTGGCCACAATGCTTTGTAGGTGTACGATGCGCCGCTTTCTTCAAAGGATAAGCATCCTGTGCCAATCGAAGGTATTTCACCTTTTTCATTTAGTTTGATGTTTAAACGATCTAAAATCACCTTGGTGGGATTAGAAGTATCATGTTCACTGTCCAACGCAGCCGCAGCTTCTATTACCGTCCTGGCAAAGCCTAATGACGCAAAAATTGGCAATAGCGCACCTAAAGGTTGCGGTATTTTTTCATAAGCACAGAATGCGCGCTGAATTGCAGTATTCAGTTTACTGAAATCGCTAGTTGCCAATATCTCGTTCGGGAATTTATTTGAATGCCGTATTTCATCTAGAATTATCTTTGTTTTATTCAACACGTCCCATTCAAGTTGGCCTAACTGCTGTAACGCTTCAGTTACGATATCCGATTGTTGCTCAAGCGTGGATGTCGTTGTTTCTAAAAGTTTCTTCGCTTGATTTAACCCCTCTTTAACTTCTTTTTCCAGCGGCTTTACTTTGGCCGCAACATACAAGTTTATTGGGTTATATTTTTTCATGTCGGTTTCACTCCTTCCTAAAAGTGCCAACTTCTGTCTTACACTCTCTCCACCCACTCCCCCTGGCTCCTCAGCCACATCTCAATGCCCTTGCCGAAGACCTCGGCGGAGATGAGCCAGCCGTCTGCATCCTCGGAGAGTACCTGCGCCGTGGGCAGCCTGTCCAGCACCGCCTCCAGCGACGGGCCGGTGTAGCGGAAGCGGATATGCTCCAGCCGCCCGCCGTACATGAACTGGACGCGCTTGCGGAACTCGCCCTCCTCGAACCGCTTGGCATACGGCACGCGGAAATGCTCGTTCAGCACCTTCACCGACCGGATGCGGTCGATGCGGTAGATGGTCGGGAACAGGTCGTCGGGGTTGTCGAAGTCCGTCTTGTCCTCCAAAAACGCCGTCAGATAGAAGTAATACTCGGAGAACATGATGCCCACCGGCTGCACCCGGCGCTGCACCAGCTTCGGCTCCTTCATGCGCTCGTACCCGATCTCAATGACCTGCTGATTGCGGATGGCCTGCCCCAGCTCCCACAGGCTGCCCAGCACGCTCTGCCCGTGGTGGGGCGGGATGTAGTGCAGCTTCTCGTTGGCCACCAGCTCCCGCACGGCCTTCTGGCTCTCCTGCGGCACAGCACAGTCGATGAGCTTGTCCAGTATGCCGCCCATATCCTTGGCGGGCAGGGAGCGGCTCTCCAACAAAATCTTGCACACCGCTAAAATCTCGCTGTTGGTCAGTCCCCGCGGGTTGCCGGACACCATGCGGTAGCCCCGCTGCTTGCCGTCGTAGATGACCTCCCGCTCCAGGTGGCGCTCGGCGAGAAAACAACGCAAGTCCTCCACGTCGCGCTGAATGCTCCGCTGCGTGACGTGAAATTCCTGCGCCAGATCTGCTTTCTTCAGGGTGCGTCCCTGCTCCAGGCGGGTGTATATCTCCAACAGACGCGCCGATTTCAGCTCGGATCGCTGTTCCATATTTCCTCCGTTTCTCATGCACCGTCAAACACATATTTATATCCACTAAATATAATACTATGTCCGTTGGCTCATGTCAATTATTGTCCCTTTTCGTTACCATAGTAGCGGGAGATGATGTGCATGAAGACTATCTATGCGGACAAATACCGTCAGATCGGGCTGAAGATCGCCTACTACCGCAAGCTGCGGGGTATGACGCAGGAGCAGCTGGCCGAGAAGCTGGAGCTGAGTCCGGCGTTCATCGGCCATGTGGAGGCGCCCAATATCAACAAGGCAGTGTCGCTGGACACGCTGTTCGACGTGGCCGCCGCACTGGACGTACCGCCCTACAAATTCCTGACCTTCGACGAGTAACGTTTTTATTCGACCACAGTATACCACAACATCTGCGCTGTGTCAGCAGATTTTACCAAATTATCCGCCGTTATGTCGCAGAATATATACAATTTCCATAAAATGGCACGAAGGGGTGTAGCTTACTCCTCGTCCTCGTCCTCATCGTCCTCGTCAGGGTATCGCGCCGCGATCTCGCACAGGCCGTCCAGCAGCTGTTTTGCAGCAGTCTTGTACAGCAAGTAACCAACCAGACGCACCCAGCGGCCATTTTGGAATCTGATCTCCAGTGTGCTTTCGTTGTCCTTGGGCTTCGGCAGGATGATCTCGGTCTTTGCCACATCGTTGTAGCGGAAGTGTCCCGGCTTTTCCAGAAACTCCTTGTAGTACACGCCGTCCACGGTGAACAGATACCCCTCCCTGCCGGTCTTGAGGAGCGTGGTATCCAGAAAACCGACAATGTCGAAGCTGTATATCCCCGGCACAAAATACTTGCGGATATTCTTCATCTGCAAGCTGCTGATGGCCTGTATCTGTGTTGTGCCGGAGTCCGTCAGCTGCCCATCGCAGAAGCGGTCAAACTGCGCCCGCATTTCCTCACATTTATCCATGAGTTTGCCCTCCTTGTCGTTTCTGCTGTCGAGTATACCGCAGAGGGTGGACAGCCTGTGTCACTCTGCTGATATTGATAAAAGTTCCGCCGGTGCGACTGCACCGGCGGAACTTTTTGTTGGAAAGGACAATGTTTGTCCGCCCCGTTCGCTATACTGCGGGTATCAAGATACGGAGAGGAGCATTTTCATGGAAACTGTTTTGGCGATTCTGTACAGTCTCGTGGGCTACTGGGCGGTGAACCGCACCATCTACGCCCACTACGTCATGGTGGGTGATATCGACAGCATCATCCTGCGCAAGTGGATGGTGGGGCTTATCGCCGGACCGGTCTGCATCCCGTGGGCTGTCATCAAGCTGGTGGCGGCGAACAAAGGCGAGTGCCCCTCCTGCGGACGCTTGCGCATCTTCCCGGCGGCTGGTACAATAGGGGCAGAGAGTGAGGTGCATGAATATGAAGCTCTATTTCAAGCAGCGGATGTTTTCGTGGTTCGACAGCTACGACATTTACCACATGGACGGGAACGGCGCGGTGGCTTTCACAGTGGAGGGCAAGCTGTCGTGGGGACACTGTCTGCATATCCTCGACCCTATGGGGCAGCACATCGCCACAGTACAGCAGCAGGTGTTCACCTTCCTTCCCAAGTTTGACCTGTACATTGGGGAGCAGTGCGTGGGCACCATCCGCAAAGAGTTCACGTTCCTGCGACCGTCGTTCACGCTGGACTTCAACGGCTGGCGGGTAGAGGGCAGCTTCATGGAGTGGGACTACGCTATCGTGGACGCAGCGGGACAGCAGGTGGCCTCGGTATCCAAGGAGCTGTTCCACTGGACGGACACCTACGTCATCGACGTGGCGGAGAAGGAAAACGCCCTGTACGCGCTGATGGTGGTGCTTGCCATCGATGCGGAGAAATGCTCGCGGAACTGAGGAGAGGCTGGGCAGCGCTCTTTTATTCCGATGGCTTCTCTGTATTGTTCGTTCTGCGCATTAACCTAAATAATCTCAGGAAAAACAGGAAACGGTGCAAGCTTCATCACGCCGGAAGAATTCCAACGGCGGTTAAGTGAATTACAAAGAGCAGGGAGCCGGTCGAATGACCGGCTCCCTGCTCTTTGTCTGCACCGATGCGGGCTTTGCATCGGTTAACTGCCGCAGAGGGCGCAGAGCAGCAGATCGGTACCACCCTCAATGATGCAGATGCTGCAGCGGGATCATGCGTCAGGGAAAGCGTTTGTGGGGACGGCGGGTGCGAGAGGGTGGGAATCGCGTATATTTTTGTACTCGTTCAAAATTTAGTAAAAATTAAGTAAATTATGATTGAATCAAGCTGCATGTTTTGTTAAAATAGCACTGACGGGGAGACCCGAATACAAAATTGGAGGAAATCAAGATGAAGAAGTTCCTTGCAGCGGTCATGGCGGCCGTCATGCTGCTGTCACTGGCAGCCTGCGGTCAGAAGCCGGCCGCCTCTGACGGGGAGAACGAGAAGGTGAAGATCACCATCTGGTTTTCCAGCGATGCTATGGCTGTGAAGGAGGAGGCTGTGGCCCAGTTCAACGCCGCGCATGATGACATTGAGGTGGTGGCCAGCTTCCAGAGCACCGACGGCCTGAAGGATGCCCTGAAGGTGGCAGCGTCCTCTGACACCATGCCCACCTGCTGGCGCACCTACGGCGGCTCCATCGGCGGGTACTATGTGGACAACGACCTGTGCTACGATCTGACCGACTACGCCGCAGCCAACGGCTGGGACAGCCATTTCACCAGCTCCGCCCTGAACCTCTGCCGCTACGACGGCAAGCTGTTCGGCTATCCCAACAGCTATAATGTCATCTCCATGTGGTATAGCAAGCCGATCTTTGAGCAGAACGGCATCGAGATCCCCACCACGTTCGAGGAGTTTGAAGCCGCCTGCGACAAGCTGGCGGCCAACGGCGTGACCCCCATCTCCACCGCCGCCCTGTACGGCTGGCACACCATGCGTCTGGTAGAGCTGCTGGTGGAGTACTACGCCGGTGCGGAGCTGCATGACCAGCTCAACGCCATGCAGGCCAGCTGGGACTGCCCCGAGGTCATCCAGGCCCTCACCAAGTATCAGGAGTGGAGTCAGAAGGGCTACTTCCCCGAGGGCTTCCTGACCGCCGATCCCGACACCACCCGCTACTCCGTGTTCAGCGGCAAGGCCGCCATGGACATTGACGGTCAGTGGTTCGACAGCTACATCATCGACGACGGCATGAACATGGACGACTTCGGCACCTTTGCATTCCCCGAGGCGCGTCTGTCCTCCTTCGTGGAGATGTTCCAGTTCGACAAGAACATCTCCGAGGCAGAGCTGAAGGCCGTCATGGAGTTCCTGGACTTCTACATGGGCGATGAGTTCGTGAACGAGCACAGCTCCGGCTACAATATGCCGCTGCCCGTGCAGGGCTCCAAGGCTCCCGCGGATCAGGTCCACATCGACGGCATCTTCGCTGTCAGCGATGAGGTGGGTTCCTTCACCGTCACCGATGAGGCCCTGCCTTCCGAAGTGATCGACACGCTGTTCAACGCGCAGTCCGCCATCGCCAACAACGAGATGACGCCGGCGGAAGGCGCCGCGGCCATTCAGGCCTCCATCGAGGCCTATCAGGCATCCTGAACATAACTGATGAAAGGGCCGGGCCTCTGCGGAGCGTCTCCGCGGATGTCCGGCCCTTCACCGGGAGGGACTATCATGAGTAAAGAACAAATCAAAGCAGCCCGACGAAAACAGGCGGGAAATTACGCCTTTCTGGCACCCGCCGCTATCATCTATCTGTCCGTTATTGTCATCCCCCTGATCTATTCTATCTACATCAGCTTCCACAAGTGGAACGGCGTGAAGGCCATGGAGCCGGTGGGCATTGCCAACTATATCCGCCTGTTCACCGAGGACGATGTGTTCAAGACGGCCTTCCGGAACAATCTGGTCTGGATATTGCTGTCGGTGGTGGTGGCCACCGCGCTGGCTCTGGCGTTTGCGCTGGTGCTGGTCAAAAAATTCCGCGGCAGAACGTTTTTCCGCGGCGTGTTCTACTTCCCCTGCGTGGTGGCGCCCATTGCGGTGGCCATCATCTGGCGCTGGATGTACAACGCCGACTTTGGCTTCATCAACTCCCTGATGGAGGCGCTGGGCATCGACTACGCCCAGACGTGGCTCTCCAACCCCAAGACCAGCCTGCTGGCCCTGTTCGCAGCGGCCCTGTGGCAGATGGTGGGCGAGCCCATGATCTTCTTCCTGGCCGGCCTGCAGGCGGTGCCCAGCGAGCTGTACGACGCGGCGCTGGTGGACGGCGCCACGCCGGTACAGAAGTTCTTCTACGTGACGCTTCCCATGATAAAAGAGACATTCGTCATCGTGATCGCCACTCTCGTGATCAATGCTGTTCATGTATATGACATCGTGCAGGGCCTGACCAACGGCGGTCCCAACAACGCTACGCAGGTGCTGTCCACCTATATGTACACGCAGACATTCCGCTATAACAATCTGGGTTACGGCGCCGCCATCTCCATTGTGATGGTGCTGATGATGATGGTCATCGTGGTGCCGTACATTATCGCCACCACAAAGGAGGACTGAGCATGCGTCATACGATAAAGCGAGCTGTGCTGTATGTGGTCCTGATCGTGTTGGCGGTGATCTGGCTGTCGCCCATGATCTCCATCGTGGCCACGTCGTTGAAGTCCAAGCAGGACTTCTTTTCCAACCTCAGTCTCTTCCAACTGCCGGAGACGCTGCACTGGGAGAATTTCAAAAACGCCTTCACCAAGGGAAATCTGTTCCACTACATGCGCAACGACCTGATAATCTGTCTCATCAAGGTGCCGCTGGGCATTTTCGTGGAGGCTCTGGCGGCCTACGCCCTGACACGGCTGAAGATCAGGCGGCCGCTGGCCATTTTCATCGTGTTCCTGCTGGGCATGATGCTGCCCATGCAGGTGGCACTGATCCCCCTGAACGTGGTGTACAACCGGCTGGGGCTCGTCAACACCTACGCCGGTCTGATCTTCGCCTATCTGGGCTTTGGCATCCCCACCGGCATCCTGATCCTGCGCGGCTTTATGCGGGGCATCCCCAAGGAGCTGGGCGAGGCGGCCATCGTGGACGGATGCAGCAAGTGGCAGGTGTTCTGGCACATTATCCTGCCGGCCTCCAAGCCGGCCATCGCCACGCTGGTCATCACGGATACGCTGGCCACATGGAACGAGTACCTGCTGGGCAGCCTGCTCATCACGGACAACAGCCTGAAAAGCGTACCGGCGGGTCTGATGACCTTTGTGGGCGAGCACGGCACGGACTACGGCTATCTGTGCGCCGGCGTGCTGATCTGCGTGCTGCCCATGCTGGCGGTATATCTCATTTTCCAGCGCTACTTTGTGGAAGGCATGGCGGGAGCCGTGAAAGGGTGAGTCATGATGAAGAAATATTTTTTTGAAGTACCCCCGCAGAAGCAGAAGCGGGTCATCGTCCACACGGACTTTCTCAACGAAGCGGACGATCCCTTCGCCGTGCTCCACGCGCTGCTGACGCCCTCCCTCTCGGTGGAGCGGCTCATCGCCGGGCACTTTGACGCCTATCCCCAGGACTTCCCCAAGGGCACCACGGCGCAGGCCAGCTATGACGAGCTGCTGCACTTTCTGGCGGTGACGGGCCACGAGTCCTATCAGTCCCGCACCACCTGCGGCGCGGGATACGCGCTGCCGTCGGAGACGGAGCCGGTGCCCTCAGATGGCGCACGGGCTATCATTGACGAGGCCATGCGGGACGATCCCCGTCCGCTGTATATCCTGCTGCAGGGCGCCGTTACCGATCTGGCCAGCGCCATTCTCATGGAGCCCCGCATCTGCGGCCGCATGACGGCCGTCTGGGTGGGCGGCGGCGACTATCCCGAGGGCGGCGACGAATTCAATCTGTGGAACGACATCAACGGCGCCAACGTGCTGTTCCAGTCGGAGATGCCCCTGTGGCAGATCCCCAAGAGCACCTACAAGCAGCTGGCGGTGACGCTGGCGGAGCTGCAGTACAAGGTGCGGCCCTGCGGTGCGGCGGGCCGGTACCTTTTTGACCACATCGATGCCTACAACCGTAAAATGGGCTGCGAGGCCATCTGGCCCCATGGTGAGACGTGGGGTCTGGGGGACAACGCGGCCATCTCCGTCCTGCTGGAGGAGGAGGAAAAGATCAGCTACAGCATGATACCCGCCCCCAGAGTGGAGGCGGGCAGTATGCGGTATCTGGCGGGCGGCGATGTCCGGCCGGTCCGCGTGTACCACCATGTGGACGCGCGGCAGACGCTGGAGGACTTCTTTGCCAAGCTGGCCATCTGCTGCGGCGGCCTCAGCTGAGACGCCGCACGGTGGAGCGCTTCACCAGCTCGGTGGATATCTCCACCTTTACCGGCGGCAGGATGGGGTCGGCGAACAGCCGCAGCAGCTGATGCATGGCCTGCGCGCCCAGAAAGCTCTTGGGTACGCAGGTGGTGGTCATGGGCGGCTCCAGCAGCTGGCAGGAGGGGATATCGTCGAAGCCCACCACGGACACATCGTCGGGGATGCGATAGCCGTGTTCCTTCAGGGCGCGGATGCAGTCCAGCGCGATAATGTCGTTGTCGGCGAAGAAGCCGGTGGGCAGCGCGGGGTGCGTATCCAGTATGCGGGAGAACTCCCGGTAGGCCACACCCTGCACCGGCGTGACACGGAATACGTAGGACATGTTCTTCTTGATCTCATTCTGGCGCAGGGCACGGAAGAAGCCGTCGGCCCGTTCCTCGAAGTTGCTGATGGCCCGGGCGGACTGGAGATAGCCGATGTTGCGGTGCCCCTCGGACACCAGATAGTTGGTGGCCAGGAACGCGCCGCGAGCGTTGTTGATGAGTACCGTAGTGAACGGCAGTTCATCGTAGTAGCTGTCCAGTACCACCAGTGGGACGTGGAGGCTCTGGAATGGGCGATAGTCCTCCAGAAACATCTCCGTGCCCAGCAGGATCACGCCGCTGCACCCGCTGTTGTTGATGAGCTCGATCTGCTCGGCGGCGGGGGCTACCTCGTTGAAGTAGAACAGCTGCAGCCGGTAGCCGGCATCGCGGCAGGTGGTCTCGATGCCCTCGATGACCTGGAAGAAGAAGGGCGTGTCGCCCACCACCTCGCCGTGCTTCTTGTAGACCACCAGATACACAGTACCCGGCGGCGGGGTCTTGATCTTGGAAAAGTCGTAGCCGCAGCGCTTCGCCTCACTGAGGACGAGATCCCGTGTCTCATCGCTGATACCGGGCTTGCGGTTCAGGACCATGGACACGGTGGCAGCGGACAGATGCAGCCGCTGGGCCAGTTCTTTCGCTGTGATACTCATATCGTGTACCTCATTTGTTCATGGTATTAGAATTATACTACCTGCGGCATCCTTTTGTCAAAAATATTCAGAAAAATTCATTAAAATCTTTTTAATTTATTCAAGTGAGAGAGGAGATACCCATGAAGCAAGTGACCTTGGGTTTTGTGCCGACGCGGCGAAACATTTTTTCCGCGCCGGCGGCAGTGGAGTATGCGGACCTGACGCGGAAGCGGCTGGAGCAGCTGGGCGTCCACTTTGTGGACGTAACAGGCATCAATCCGGAGGGCCTTTTCTATGACGAGGCGGATCGGGCGGCAGTGAGCCGCCGCTTTCGCGAGGCCCATGTGGACGGCCTGCTCATTGCCCACTGCAATTTCGGCACAGAGTATGTCTGCGCCCGGCTTGCCAAGGAGCTGAACGTGCCGGTGCTGCTGTGGGGCCCGCGGGATGAGTGCCCCGACGAAAACGGCGTTCGCCTGCGGGACAGTCAGTGCGGTCTGTTCGCTACCGGTAAGGTACTGCGCCGCTTCGGTGTGCCGTTCTCCTATCTGAGCAACTGCCGGCTGGAGGACCCCGCCTTTGAGCAGGGACTGATGGCGTTTCTGGCGGTGTGCAATGTGGTACGCACCTTCCGAAGCATCCGCATTCTGCAGATCGGGCCGCGGCCCTTTGACTTCTGGTCTACCATGTGCAACGAGGGTGAGCTGCTGGAGCGCTTCCATATCCAGCTGGCCCCCATTCCCCTGCCGGAGCTGAAGCAGGAGGTGCAGCGTGCGCTGGCCGACGGTGATGACGTTCAGCAGGTAGTGGACTACTGCCGTGCTCATATGAACATCTGCGTCACCGAGGAGGAGCTGCGCACCATCGCCGCCATGAAGGTGGCCATCCGGCGTCTGGCAGACCGCTACGGCTGCAGCGCCGCAGCCATCCAGTGCTGGAACGCCTTGCAGACGGAGCTGGGCGTCATGCCCTGCGCCGCCAACTCCCTGCTGAACGAGGAGGGCTTCCCCGTGGTGTGCGAGACGGACATCCACGGCGCCATTACGGCCCTGCTGGCAGAGGCCGCCTGTCTGGACGACACCCGCAGCTTCTTTGCGGACTGGACGGTGCGCCATCCCGAAAACGACAACGCCGAGCTTTTGCAGCACTGCGGCCCCTGGCCCATCTCCGTGGCCGACGAGAAGCCCAGCATCTGCTATCCGCTGGCGTTCAGTTATCCCGGCGCCGTGGCAGCACGGGCGAAAAAGGGCAAGCTGACCATCTGCCGCTTCGACGGCGACAACGGCGAATACTCCCTGCTGCTGGGCAACGCACGGGGCGTGGACGGCCCCGCCACCAAGGGCACCTACATGTGGGTGGAGGTAGACAACTGGCCCCGGCTGGAGGAAAAGATCGTCAAGGGCCCCTATATCCACCACTGCGTGGGCATCCACAAGGACGTGGTGCCGGTGCTGTATGAAGCCTGCCGGTATATGGGGATCCGCTGCGACCTGTACGACCCCATTGAGGAGCAGGTAAAGGCTTACCTGAGAGGTGAATGACCATGCTGACACAAGCGGAAAAAGCGGCGCTGGAGCAGCGGAGCATCCTGCTGCGGCGGCACATACTGGAGCTGGTGCGGGCGGCAAAGGCCGGCCACATCGGCGGCGACATGAGCGTGGTGGACATTCTGCACATCCTGTATTTCCGGGAGATGCGGGTCTCCCCCGCCCAGAGCGGTGACCCCCTGCGGGATCGAATGATCCTCAGCAAGGGACACTGTATGGAGGCGTACTACGCCGTGCTGTGTGAACGCGGGTTCCTGGACTATCAGGACGTGCTGCAGGGCATCGGCACCTTCGGTACCCCCTATATCGGCCATCCCAACTGCCATCTCAACGGCGTGGAGGTCAACAGCGGCTCTCTGGGCCACGGCCTTCCGGTGGGCACAGGCATGGCGCTGGCGGCGAAAATGGACGATTCCCCCAGCCGCGCCTACGTGGTGACAGGCGACGGCGAGTGGGAGGAGGGCAGCAACTGGGAGGCGGCCATGGCGGCAGCCCAGTACGGACTGGACAACCTGTGCCTCGTCATCGACCGAAACCGCTTACAGATCAGCGGTACCACGGAGCAGGTCATGGCTCACGAGAACATGTCGGAGCGGCTGAGCAGCTTCGGCTGGCACACCGTGACCTGCCGCGGCAATGACTATGAAAGTCTGGCGGCCGCCTTTGACGAGGCCCGCGGCACCCGCGGCCGGCCCACGGCCATCCTGGCCCAGACGGTGAAGGGCTGCGGCATATCCTTTATGGAAGATCAGGTGGGCTGGCATCACCGCGTGCCCACAGAAGATGAATATCAGCAGGCAATGCAGGAACTGGAGGTGAAAGCACATGGCCTCTGCCAATAAGCAGGTGATCTGCGAGGAACTGATGAGGCTGGCAGCGCAGGATCGGGACGTTCTGGTGCTGTGCAGCGACTCCCGCGGCTCCGGCTCCATGACGGACTTTGCCAAGACCTTCCCCCGCCAGTTCGTGGAGGTGGGCATCGCGGAGCAGGATCTGGTGGGTATTGCCGCAGGTCTTGCCAAGTGCGGGAAAAAGCCCTATGTGGTGGCGCCGGGCAGCTTTCTGGCCTGCCGCAGTCTGGAGCAGATCAAGGTAGACGTGGCGTATTCCGGCGCCAACGTGAAGCTCATCGGCATCAGCAGCGGCATCAGCTATGGTCCGCTGGGCATGAGCCACCATTCGGCGCAGGACGTGGCCTGCGTGGCGTCCCTGCCCGGGATAGAGGTCTACGTCCCCTCCGACGCCCAGCAGACCCGCCGCGTCATCCGCTGCATCTGCCAAAGTACGGCGCCCGCCTATATCAAGGTAGGCCGCAGTGCGGTAGAGGACATCTATACGCCGCAGGATGAGCTGTCCGGCATGACGCCCCACGGTACGCCGCCCACCGGTGTGCTGCTGGTTGCCTGCGGCGAGGTAACACAGGGTGCGGTACAGGCGCTGCGCCGGCTGCGGGAGGCGGGCTATTCCGCCGCCCTGCTGGATGCGGTGTCCCTGAAGCCCTTTGACCAGGATACGCTGCTGCGGTACGCCGCCGCCGCCCACGTGGTGGTGACGGTGGAGGAGCATGCGGCATGGGGCGGTCTGTACGCCGCCGTCAGCAGTGTGCTGTCGGCCCGCATGCCCCGCCGGGTGGTGGGGCTGACCCTGCCGGATGCGCCGGTACCCGCCGGCAGCAGCGCGGAGGTGTTCCGTTTCCTCGGTCTGGACGCGGACGGCATCTTTGAGACGGCCCGCCGGGCACTGGAGGAGTGAGCCGTATGCGGTACATTCTGGGTATCGACCAGAGCACACAGGGCACCAAGGCAGCGCTGTTCGACGAGACGGGGCGTGTGGCGGCGGAGGGCCGCCGTAAGCACCGGCAGATCATCACCGCTGAGGGCTACATCGAGCACGATCCGGCGGAGATCATGACCCAAACCGCCGCTGCGGTACGGGATGCGCTGGAGAGCGGCGGTATCGCGCCGGGCAGTGTACTGGCCATCGGCCTGTGCGACCAGCGGGAGACCGTGGTGACATGGGACCGCCGGACAGGAAAGCCCCTGACCAACGCAGTGGTGTGGCAGTGCGGACGGGCGCAGGCGCTGTGCCGCGCCATAGCGGAGCCGGACGCCGCCTATGTCCGGCAGACCACCGGTCTGCCGCTGTCGCCCTACTTCAGTGCCGCCAAAATGGCGTGGCTGCTGCGGCGCTGCCCTGCGGTGCAGGAGGCCGCCCGACAGGGCACACTGTGTCTGGGCACGGTGGATACGTGGCTGCTGTTCTGCCTGACGGAGGGCCGCACCTTCGCCACGGACGTGTCCAACGCCTCCCGCACTCAGCTGATGGATCTGCTCCATACCCGCTGGGACCCGCAGCTTCTGGCGCTGTTCGGCATCCCGCCGGAGGCGCTGCCGGAGATCCGGTGCAGCGACGACCTGTTCGGCACCACTACGCTGGGCGGGCTGTTCCCCCAGGACGTGCCCATCCGTGCCGTGATGGGGGATTCCCATGCGGCGCTGTACGGCGCGGGCTGCAGCCGCGAGGGTATGGCCAAGGCCACCTATGGCACCGGCAGCTCGGTGATGCTTTTCACCGGACGGCAGCCTGTGGTCAGCCGCCACGGGCTGGCGGCCACTGTGGCGTGGGGACGGAACGGGCAGACATATTACGGACTGGAGGGCAATATCAACTATGCCGGCGCCGTCATCGAATGGCTCATCCATCGGGCGGGCCTTCTTACCTCCGCCGATGAGGCAGAGGCACTGGCCCTGCAGGCCGCCCCGGCGGACAGCACCGTATTCGTCCCGGCCTTCACGGGACTGGGCGCGCCCCACTGGGCGCCGGAGATGCGGGCGGCCATTGTGGGCATGGGCAGCACCACCGGTCGGGCGGAGATCGTCAGAGCGGCAGTGGACAGCATCGCCTATCAGGTGACGGACGTGCTGCGGGCGATGGCAGAGGATGTGGGACAGCCTGTTGCCCAGCTGTTCTGCGACGGCGGCGCCGTCCGGAACCGCTATCTGATGCAGCGTCAGAGCGAGCTGCTGCGATCGGTCATCCGCGTGGCGGAAAATCAGGACGGCTCCTGCGCGGGAGCTGCCAAAATGGCAGGTGAGGCGGCGGGTCTCTATGGCGGCGATACCGTGTTCGGCGCGTGGCAGCGGGAGTACCGCCCGCAGCAAAGCGCCGCATGGGCAGAAGCCGAGTATGACCGCTGGCAAAGTGCGGTCAAGCAGATAAAAGGATGAGGAGTAACGATCATGCTGAAATTTGATGAAAAAAAGCTTGTAGACAGGATCAACGGCGCACTGAAGCTGCGTCCGCAGGTGGAGGAGGTCGTAGACCGTCTATGGGACAGCGGCCTGCGGAACATCTGCTTCATGGGTATCGGCGGCACCTACGCCTCCGCGCTGGACGCCGTCACCGCCATGCTGGAGAGCACGGAGCAGGAGGTATACAGTGTCAACGCCGCTGAGTACAACACCACCGGCCATCACCGTCTGGGGAAAGGCACGCTGGTGGTGATCTCCTCCGTGACCGGCAGCACAGCAGAGATGATCGACGCCGTCAACAGGCTCCATGAGGCCGGCGCCTATGTGCTGGGCTTCATCGACAACGCCGAAGCGCCGCTGGCCAAGCTGGCAGATACCTGCATCACCTTCGCCGGTGAGGAGCAGATGAAGTTCAGCATGGTGGTGGACCGCCTGCTGTGGCACGAGGGCAAGTTCGCCGACTACGATCGGTTCTACGGCCAGATGGAGCAGTATCTGGCGGAGGATCTGGTGGCTGTGGAGAAGCAGGCCGACGCCTTCGGGCGGGCCTTCGCCGAGAAGCATGTGGACGATCCCCTGCACTACTACGTAGGTGCGGGCGCACTGTTCGGCATCACCTACTCCTACGCCATGTGCTACTGCGAGGAGATGCACTGGCTGCGCACCAAGTCCATCCACTCCGCCGAGTTCTTCCACGGCATGCTGGAGATCGTGGAGTGTGACACGCCGGTGACGGTCATCATCGGTGAGGACAGCCAGCGCTGCCTGGGCCAGCGGGTGCGGAACTTCCTGCCCCGCATCTGCGGCAACTATGAGATCATCGACACCAAGGACTATCCCATGCCCGGCTTCGACGAAGCCTTCCGCGGCCGCCTTCAGAACGCCATCTTGCACCGCGTCATCAACCGCATGGACATGCATCTGGAGCAGATCTCCTGCCATCCCATGGAGATCCGCCGCTACTACCACCGGCTGGACTATTGATCCGGCAGTATGAACAGACAGCCGTTTCTGATCGCCGTTGGCGACAACTGCGTGGACTACTATGTGCAGACGCGGACAGGCTATCCCGGCGGAAATCCCGTCAACGTGTCGGTGTATTTCACGCGGCTGGGCGGCAGAGCCGCCTATATCGGCGCGGTGGGCACGGATGAGGACGGTGCGCTGATCTGCGACGGTCTGCGTCGGAAAAACGTGGACATCTCCCACATCCATACGGTTCAGGGCCGCACCGCCGTCACCCGCGTAGCGCTGCGGGACGGCGACCGGGTATTTCTGGACTACAACGAGGGCGTCATGGCGGACTTCACGCTGACGGAGGCGGACATGGACTTCCTCCGCACGGCGGACATGGTGGTGGGCGGCATCTCCGGTCACGGGGAGCGGTACTTCCCCCGCATCCACAGCGATGGCATTCCCACGGCCTTCGACTTCTCTGACGAGTATGACGATCCGGCCGCGGCGACCATCTTCCCCTGCGTGGAGGTGGCCTTCTTCTCCTACGACGGCGGCGACGCGGCGGGCTTCCTCCGACGGATGCGGGAGCGGGGCCCGGCGGTCTGCGTTGCCACGCTGGGAGCCGACGGCAGCATGGCCTACGACGGGCAGCAATTCTACCGGCAGGGCATCGTGCCCTGTCAGGTGGTGGACACCATGGGCGCGGGGGACAGCTTCATCGCCGGATTCCTCCACAGGCGGCTGTCCGGCGCAGACATTCCTGCCTGCATGGCCGCCGGTGCCCAGTCCAGCGCCGTCACTCTGGCTTACAGGGGCGCATGGTGACAAAAAGCAGCCGCGGAACTACCCTTTTACCGCTCCCACCCGCGCAAAATGTGACCATTCTCCCTGCCATTGAGAATTGACCCGCACGCAGAGCTGCCGGACAGTGCCGATGGCATCTGCACTGTTCCCGCCGCGGCGGACAACACCGTGGTGGCCGTATCTGCCGACCACATGGGCGAGGGCGACGAGGTGCTGTTCCGGCGTGCCGGTCTGCCAGGGCGGATGATCCCTGTTCCCTCTCAGATCGCGGCGGGCTGCGGCCTGGCGTGGAAGGCGCTGCCGCAGGAGCGGGACGCGCTCTGCACCGCATTGGACACAGCAGCCGTCGGTCATAGCGGCTGCTTCCTATTGGAGATGTACTGATGGAAAAGCTCATCTATCTGGACAACGCGGCCACCACGCTCCGCAAGCCGCCCGGAGTGGCGGAAGCGGTGGCGCAGGCCATTCTGACGGCGGGCAACGCCGCCCGGGGCGCTCACGGCGCGTCCATGCAGGCGTCCCGCACGGTGTATGAGACGCGGCAAAAGCTGGCGCGGCTGCTGGGCTGCCCGCGCCCGGATCATGTGGTATTTACTTCCAACTCCACCACGGCGCTGAACATCTGCGATTGGGACTCCGCCGAGGTGTCGGACGTGCTTTATGCCGACTACGGTATTGCCACCCGCCCCGGCGCACACTGTGCGCCCCGTCTGCACGAAGCCCTCGGCACGGTGCGGCAGGGCGCGGTGCGGTTCAGCTTCTCCGTGTTCAACTCGGAGGGCGAGGCGGACATGGCCATTCAGGCGGTAAAGGAACTGGCACAGAGCAAATAGGGAAAAGGCATCCCCGGCCGGGGATGCCTTTTCCCTACTCCTGCCGCCCCCGCTCCGTCACAACAGCGGAGACGCGGATGTCGTGTGTTTCCTGCGGAATATCCGGACACAAAAGCCTTTCCCGGCACAGCAGCAGCGCGTCGCCGGTATACCGGGCCAGAAATCGGTCGTAGTAACCGCCGCCGCGCCCAAGCCGGCGGCCATCCGCAGCCGCGCCTGCGCAGGGGATAATGGCCAGATCGACGCATTCCGGCGGTACTGCCGGCGCATTATCCGGCGGCTCTGAAATACCGTAAGCTCCGGAATGAAGCACGGCCAAGTCAGGCACCTCACGACATTCCATGATGCCGGGAGAGGTACACAGCGGCACGCACAGCCGTTTACCGTCCCTCAATATCTGCTCCAGTAACGGCCGTGTGTCGATCTCATCGGCCCGTCCCACAAAGGCAAATACCGTGCGGGCGAGGCGGTATTCCTGCGTATTCAGTACATGGTGAAGGATGGCGCTGTCGGACAAGCGTTTTTCCTCCGGCATCATAGCCCGCTCTGCCGCTTCCAGTTCCCGGCGCAGCGCCGCCTTTTGCCGCTGTATCGTATCCATAAATGCCTCCTGCAAAGCAGGCAGAGAAGCGCGGTGCGTTCCTCTGCCTGCCGTGCTTTACGCTAATTTGGACGCTAAATTCTCCATAGCCTCGCCCAGCGCCTCCTCGAAGGAGGGGTGAGGACGCATGACAGTCAATAGCTGCTCCACCGTCAGGCGGTTCACCATGGCGGTGCTCAGCTGGGAGATCATGTCGCTGGCGTGCTGGCACATGAGCTGTGCGCCGATAAGCTCGTGCGTGTCCGTGCGCGCCACCAGCTTCATGAAGCAGCGCCCCGGGTCTTCTATGATGGTGCGGGCGTTGCTGAACAGGGTACACTTGCCGGACACGGCGGGAATGCCCTGCTCCCTGGCCTCGGCCTCTGTGAGCCCCACTACGGCGATCTCCGGGGCGCTGTAAATGCAGCTGGGGATCACGTTCAGATCGATGCTGCCCTTACCGCCGCACATCCGCTCCACGCAGTCCGTGCCCTGCGCCGCAGCCACATGGGCCAGCTGCACAGCGGCGGATGCGTCGCCGATGGCGTACACGCCGGGGATGCTGGTCTGATAGCTTTCGTCCACCAGCAGCCGTTTCCCGTTCAGCGCCGGGGTCAGCCCCGCGGCAAACAGGCCGTCGAAATACGCCCGGCGGCCAATGGCGCACAGCACCTTCTCGCCGGTGACGGTCAGCTCCTTGCCCTTCTGCTCCAAATGGACGCAAAGTCCACCCGCCGCCTGCTCCACAGACTGCACCATGGCGGAGGTCAGCACCTCCACGCCCTGCTTTTTCAGGATCTGCGCCAGATTCTGTCCCAGCTCACGATCCAGCTGGGGCAGCAGATTGGCCATGCCCTCCACCAGCGTTACCTGACAGCCAAGATGACTGTAAAACGTGGCGAATTCCACGCCGATAACGCCGCCGCCGATGATAACGATGGACTGATACGGCGTGTCTATGCCCTCCAGCAGCTCGTCGGAGGTCATAACGCCGGGCAGCTCCAGTCCGGGAATGGGCGGGCGGACGTTCACCGAGCCGGTGGCGGCCAGGATGCGTTCCGCGGTATACCGTGTCACGGCGCCGTCCGCGCCGGTGACATCCACCTGACCGGGAGCGGCGATCTGCGCCGTACCCTCGATGACGTCCACCTTTGCGCCCTTCAGCAGCGCGTGGATGCCGGAGCGCAGCTTCTCGCTGACGCTGCGCTTGAAAGCGAACATCTCGCCGATGTCGTAGGAAAGGCTGCCGTGAACGCCCACACCCGCGCCGTTCACGGCGTCGTAGTAGACCTGAGAGGCGTGAAGCAGCGTCTTGGTAGGGATGCAGCCCCGGTTCAGGCAGGTGCCGCCCACCTCCCGGCGCTCCACGATGGCGGTATGCAGTCCCAGCTTGGCGGCGCGCAGCGCGGCGGTGTACCCGCCGGGGCCCGCGCCGATGACGATCAGCTGATAGTCAGACATGGGAGTTCCTCCTGTGTTTTCAGATGTTTTGTGCGCGGATAAGGCGGCACAGGTCGTCTCTGATCTCCTCCGGCACCGCCGCGCCCTCTAAGGCGCGGCACAGAGCCCCGGCGGAGAACGCACAGCCGTCGAGAGCGCCCTCCAGCACGGCGGACAATCCCGCATCCATGGCGTCGGTATACACCGCCGCATCGCGGCAGGCGCCGCGCTCCACCCGCAGGTGCAGGCTCACCTCGCCCCAGGGGAACTTATCCCCGCAGGCAAAGTCCAGCGGCGCACTGCGGCCGTAGACCCAATCCCGGCTGCTGAACTGCGCATACAGCGCGTCCAGCACGTTATGGTCGAAGTCCTGTTCTTGCAGGGGCGCAGCCGTCAGGCCGCAGACCTGCTCAAATGCCCGATTCATGGCCTCCGCCATCTTTTCAATGGTCAGACTGGGGCACAGCTCCCGCAGGTTCACCACGCGGGAACGCACAGAATCCACGCCCTTGCTGGCGATCTTGGCGGCGGAGGGGCTGAGATACCGCCCCATCTTCGTCATGTCGGCATCCACCAGCAGTGTGCCGTTGTGGAATGCCCTGCCGTTGTGGGCGTAAAAGGAGTTGCCGGAGAACTTCCGCCCCTCGGCCAGCAGATCGTTGCGCCCGGACAGCTCCGCTCTGAGCCCCAGCAGGCGGCAGGCCGTGAGAATGACCTGCTGCTGCCGGTGGAGATCGTAGTTTTCCTCTGTGACGCTGAAGGTGAAGTTCAGGTTGCCCAGATCGTGGAACACCGCGCCGCCGCCGGAGAGCCGCCGCGCCAGCACACCGCCCTCCTGCTCCAGAAGGCCGGTACGGCACTCCTTCCAGGCGTTCTGGTTGCGGCCAATGACCACCGTGTTCTGATTCTGCCATAGGTAGAGAACGCAGGCGTCCTCCGGCACAGTCTCCGTGAGATACCGCTCCAGCGCCAGATTGCGATAGGGGTCTGTGCCGCTGCCGGAGCAGGTGAAAAGTCTCCGTATCATGCGTTTCTCCAGCGCAGCACGGGCCTGCGCGCCGCCTGTACCTCGTCGGGCCGTCCGATGGGCATATTGTGGGGCGCGGTGTGCATGGACTCCGCATCCTCAAATGCCTTGTGATACAGCTTGCGCAGCACCTCCGCCGCGTGATCCAGTGTCTCGGGGCCCTCCGTTTCCGTGGGTTCCAGCATCAGCGCCTCGTGGACGATCAGCGGGAAGTACATGGTGGGCGGATGGATGCCCTCGTCGATAAGGGATTTGGCCACATCCAGCGCGGATACGCCCGTTTCCTTCTTCAGGCCGCTGAGATCCAGCACGAACTCGTGCATACACAGCCGGTCATAGGCCGGGGTATACGTCCCCTTCAGCTTTGCCAGCAGATAGTTGGCGTTCAGCACGGCGTTCTCCGCCGCCTCGGGGATCCCCTCCCTGCCCAATGCCAGCAGGTAGGCCAGCGCCCGCACCACCACCAGGAAGTTGCCCTGGAAGCTGCGTACCTGGATATGCCCCGGCTCTTCCGCCAGTGCGCTGTGGGGCAGGTATTCCTTCAGAAATGCCTTGCAGCCCACCGCGCCCGCGCCGGGACCGCCGCCGCCGTGAGGGGTGGCGAAGGTCTTGTGCAGGTTCATGTGGATGCAGTCAAAGCCCATGTCGCCGGGGCGCACCACGCCCATGACGGCGTTGAGGTTGGCGCCGTCGTAGTAGCACAGGCCGCCGGCCTCGTGGACAAGGCGGGTGATCTCCAGAATGTTCTTATCGAAGATGCCCACGGTGTTGGGATTGGTGAGCATCAGCCCTGCGGTGTCCTCGCCCAGCGCGGCACGGAGGGCGTCCAGATCCACGCAGCCGTCCTCGCCGGAGGCGATGTTCACCACATCGTAGCCGCACATGGCGGCGGTGGCAGGGTTGGTGCCGTGGGCGCTGTCGGGTACGATGATCTTCGTGCGCTTTTTGTCGCCCCGCGCATCGTGGTACTGCTTGATGAGCAGCACACCGGTGAACTCACCGTGTGCGCCAGCGGCGGGCTGGAAGGTCATGGCGTTCATGCCCGTGATCTCACAGAGGTACTGCGCCGCGGTGTCCAGCACCTGCCGCATGCCCCGTCGATCCTCCGCCGGAGACAGGGGGTGTACGCCCGTGAAGCCGGGCAGCGCCGCCATCTCCTCGTCGATGCGGGGATTGTACTTCATGGTACAGGAGCCCAGAGGATAGAAGCCGCAGTTCACGCCGTGTACCTGCTTGCAAAGCTCCGTATAGTGGCGGGAGATGTCCGTTTCGCTCATCTCCGGCAGGGTGGGCTTCGTCTCCCGCCGCAGGGATGCGGGCAGGGAAACGCTCTCCACATCGCAGGCGGGCAGAATGGTGCAGCGGCGTCCGGTGACGCTTTTTTCAAAGATCAGCTTCATTTTGCCAGCACCTCCTTTACGATGGAAACGGCCTTGTCCAGCTGGGCGCGGGAGACCTTCTCCGTGGCGCACCACAGCACGCCGTCCTCACCGATGGGCAGACCGCCCAGAATATCGCCCTCCGCCAGCGCGGCCAGTACGTTTTCCCGCTCCGGCAGACGGGTGACGAACTCGTGGAAGAACGGCCCGTCATACACCAGCTCCACGCCGTCGACGGCGCACAGTGCCCCGGCCAGATAGTGGGCCTTGGCCATGGACTGCTCCGCCGCCTGTGCCATGCCGTCCGGCCCCATGGCGGCCATATACAGTCCCGCCGTCAGGGCGCACAGCGCCTCGTTGGAGCAGATGTTGCTGCTGGCCTTCTCCCGGCGGATGTGCTGCTCCCTGGCCTGCAGGCTCAGCACATAGGCGCGGCGTCCCTGAGCGTCTGCCGTCTCGCCTACGATACGGCCGGGCAGCTTGCGCATCAGCTTATCCGTAGTGGCCATGTAGCCCAGATACGGGCCGCCGCAGCCCATAGGCAGGCCCAGGGGCTGTCCCTCGCCTACGGCGATGTCCGCCCCACAGTCCCGAGGCGTTTTCATAACAGCCAGCGCGATGGGGTTGCAGCCCATGATGTACAGCGCGCCGGCTTCGTGGGTCAGCGCGCCCAGCGCTTCCGCGTCCTCCAGCTGGCCGAAGAAGTTGGGCTGCTGCACATAAAAGCTGGCCACATCCGCTGTCAGCATCTCACGCAGGGCGTCCATATCGGTCTTGCCGTCTCTGGTGGGTACGATCCGCAGCTCATCGCCCGTACCGTAGCAGTAGGTATAGACGGTGTTGATGGTGTCGGGGTGCGCCGCACCGGAGATCAGCGTCACCCTGCGCTTGCGGTCGCGGCACATGGCGGCGGCTTCCGCCGCGGCGGTGGCGCCGTCGTATACGGAGGCATTGGACACGTCCATCCCCGTCAGCTCGCAGATCATGGTCTGGTACTCGAAAATGGACTGCAGAAGGCCCTGGCTCATCTCCGCCTGATAGGGGGTATACGCCGTCAGGAACTCCTCCTTGGCGGGAATATATTTCACGATAGAGGGGATGTAGTGGTCATAGGCTCCCGCGCCCCGGAGGACCGTGCCGTATACGCGGTTCTCCGCCGCCATAGCGGTCATGGCGCGGCTGACCTCCAGCTCACTCATCCCGGCAGGGATATGCAGCGGCTCGGTGAGGAGCATCTGCTCCGGCACGTCCCGGAACAGGTCGCGGGTGCTGCTCACACCCACGGCACGGAGCATTTCCTCCCGCTGCGTCCCGGTCGAGGGAACGTAGCTGCCCATCGCTCAGCCCTCCTCGGCGCAGAAGGCTTCGTAGGCGGCGGCGTCCAGCAGCTCCTCGCTGCCCTCCACGTTCTCCACCTTGATGAGCCATGCGCCGTAGGGATCGCTGTTCAGCTTCTCCGGCGCGTCCAGCAGCTCCTCGTTGACGGCGCACACCGTGCCGGTGACGGGGGACACCAGATCGGACACGGCCTTCACGGACTCCACGTCGCCAAAGGCATCGCCGGCGGTGACACCGTCGCCCTCAGCGGGCAGGTTCACGAACACCACGTCGCCCAGCGCGTTCTGCGCGAAATCGGAGATACCCACGACAGTGACGCCGTCCTCCACCTTCACCCACTCATGGGATTTGGAATACTGCAGTTCAACAGGATACAACATGATACTTTACCTCCATCAAAATATAAGTCGGGCCGTATTTTTTCCTGCCCCGCTCCGTCAGGGGCGGGGTATATTTCCGTTATGGCTCGCGAGGCAGACGCCTTACACCAGCTTGGCGGCCAGCTGCTCCAGCGCCTCGTCGATCTCGGCGTCATCGAAGCAGTAACGCATCTCCAGATGCTCGCTCCGCAGCTTCTTTACGTCCTCCTTCACATCCTTGCCCCGAAGGATGCAGTCCGCCATCAGCCCGGCCAGCCTGTCAAAGTCCGCCGCCTCAAAGCCGAAGCGGGTCATCTCGCTGACGCCCATACGCAGCGCGCCGGAGGCGGTGAAGCCCTCCTCGTCGGGGGTGGCCTGATAGTTCACCACAATGTTGTTCCGCTCCAGCCGCTCGGCGATGTCCGGGCCCTCGCCGTAGCCCACGGACACGATGACCTGGTGGGTCTCGGTGTAGCCGATGGCCGGGTCGCCGGCCACGTCCAGGCCGTGGGCCTTCAGGCTGCGGGCGAAGGACTTGGCATTGTCGATGACCGCCTTCTGATACACGTCACGGAACTGGTTCATCTCGTAGGCGGCCATCAGCATGCCCAGCTGGGTGCCCAGATGGTGGTTGGACACGCTGCCGGGGAACGTGCGGCTCTCGATGGTCTTCCACAGGCCGTACTTCAGGTCATCCTCCTGATAGTTCACGCCGATGACGCCGCGCTGGGGGCCGAAGAACGTCTTATGGGTGGAGCCGGTGACAATCTCTGCTCCCTCGGCAAAGGGATTCTGGAAATGGTCGCCAATGAGTCCCAGCACATGCGCCATGTCGTACATGATGGTGGTGTGGATGTTCTGCTCATCCACGAACTTCCGGATCTCGGACACCGGCTCCTTGTGCAGCACCATGCTCTTGCCGAATACGATCAGCTCCGGACGGTAGCGGTCGAGGAGCCTCTTCGTCTCCTCCACATCCATCTTGTAGGGGTTGTCGGCGCAGACGGGGAAGTTCACCACGGCGGGCTTCTCCGTCACCGGGTCGATGGCGATATAGTCGTGGAGCGCACCCATGGGCTGGGCGGACAGATGGCCGCCCTTAATGATGTGATTGTTCATCACGTAGCCCAAGCGTTTGGCCTCGGATTTGCGGTCAACGCGGTTCTTCCAGTCCATCAGTGCGGAGAACACCGCCATATTGGACATCTGACCGCTGAGGGTACGCGTTTCCACCTCGGTGCAGCCGAAGTAGGCACGCATTTCCTCCACCAGCAGCCGCTCCACCTCGTCGATGAATTTCGTACCCTGGTAATAGAATACCTCCTTGTCGTAGAAGGCCAGCACCTTCTTGTGCTCGGCGTACCGGCAGGCAGGGTCGCTGCCGCTGAGCAGCCGCACGGCGCGGCTGGGGGTGTTCTCGGAGGGGATGAGGTTCACGCACTGCTCCTGCCGCCACTGGTGGTTCTCCAGCGCTTTTTTCAGCAGCTCCAGCGCCTTGGGTGCGCGATCGCCGCCGCCCACGCCGTGTGCGTCCTCCTCCACACCGTACAGCAGCGGGCGGGCAAAGGGAGGTGCGCCCACGCTCATGTGGCGGGCGGGGATGACGGCCTTCAGCCGCTTGCCCCGGACATCCACCTCCACGGTGTCGTCCTCCAGAATGTCGTTGTCGATATAGCACAGGCCGATGGCGCGCTTGCCGCTGGCCTCCAGAATGACGGTGGACAGGCCCTCACCCTCGGTCTTGAAGTAGGGCACCATGGTGCCGCTGGTGACCCATCCCACCAGCTTGCCGCCCCGATAGATCTCCATGCCCGCCCGCATGACGCCGCGATCCAGCAGCGCGATGGGGGCGATTTTCCGGGGCAGGCCGGACATATCGGAGAAGTCGCGATCCATGTACTTTACAAAGCAGCTGTGCTGCTTTTCCAGCGCGGCACGTCCGATGTAATCACCCTTCTGCTCGGAGAAGCTGACGGCGAACTTGGCCAACGGCACGGCAAAGACGGGGATCTCGCTGCCGTCGGGAGCAGTGCCCATCTCATGGCCGTACAGAGGCAGAGAAGCCTCCATGCGCAGCGTGTCCCGGGCGCCCAGACCGGCGGGACGTGCGCCCAGCTCCACCAGACGGTTCCACAGCCACTCCGCGTCCTCGCTGTGGACATAGACCTCGTAGCCCAGAGGCTCGCCGGTGTAGCCGGTCTTGGCGACGTGGGCGTAATGGCCCTCCAGCGATACTGAACCCAGCGCGTTCTTCATAGGCTCTGTCAGCTGTACGCCGCCGTTGAGCGCCGTCAGCATTTCCTTGCTCTTAGGCCCCTGCACGGCGATGGCCGCCCAGCCCTTCGATATGTCGGTGATGGTGCAGTCAAAGCCCTCCAAAGCCTTTCGCAAATGCACCAAGTCTTTTTCTGTATTGGCGGCGTTCACCACCAGCAGATAGTTGTCCTCCTCGAACATGTACAGGTACGCATCGTCCACAGCCCCGCCGTTCTCGTTGGGAATGATGCAGTACTGCGCCAGATTCACGTCCAGCGCCGCCACGTTGCTGGTCAGCACGTGCTGCAGGAATTCCCTGCGATCCGGCCCTTCGATCAGCAGGCGGCCCATGTGGGACACATCAAACAAGCTGCACACCTGCCGGGTGTAGAGGTGCTCGGCAATAATGCCGCTGGGGTACTGGATGGGCATTTCCCATCCGCCGAAGTCCACCATTTCCGCGCCGGCGGCCACATGGACGTCGTATAGCTGGGTACGCTTCAGTTCGCTCATACGATTTTCCTCCTTAAAGAGCGTTTCTTTTTGGCAGCAAAAAAGGACACAAAGCCGCTCTTTACGGCTTTGTGCCCCCGTTGAGTTACCTGAGAGATTCCCTCCGCTATGGGAGGTTGCACCTTCGGTGGTCGGGCGTTTCCGTCCGGCCTTTTCGGAGTATCGTCCGGAATCGGTCCTTTTGCCTGAGAGCTTCTGCGTTCCCCTTCGGCGCCGCCTAAGCGATCTCTCCCGATCCCATCGTCCGATCGATATGAAATTTCGGCAGGGGAAACTGTTTCCCCTGCCGTAATTGTATCATTCGAAAAACAAATTTGTCAAGACTGAATTCCCGCGGCGTGTCAGTGCTGAAGCGGCATTTTTATCGCCGCGCGGGAGCTTCGTGCTATTTATACGTCCTGATTACGGATTCCGCCACCTCCCGCTTGGATATGCGCTGATCCATGGACTGCTTTTCGATATAGCGGTGGGCCTCCGGCTCTGTCATGCCAAGGCACTCGATCAGCAGCCATTTGGCGCGGTTGACCAGCCGGATCTCCTCGATCCTTTCCTCTACCGTGGCCTGCTTTGCCTCCATCTGGCGCATCCGCTCGCGGGTGGCGCAGAGGACCCGCAGGTTCTGCGCCACCATCTGCATACCGGTGGGCTTGGCCAGTGTGAGCACGCCATAGCTGACAACTTTGGCGTAGATGTCGTCGAACTGATCGTTCCGCACCAGCAGGAGGACTCCCGCACCGCTTCCGGTGCAAATGTCCACCGCCAGATGCAGCCCGAAGTCATCCGGCAGCGGCGCGTTGATCAGCACAATATCAAATGACGTCTCCGCGATCTTGCGGCGCGCTTCTCCCACGCTGTGTACCGTCGTCACCGGCCAGTAATCCGTCACGGGGAGCAGCGGCATGATCTTTGCGGTAAAGCTGTCCGAGGCTGTGACGAGCAGCACACTGTACGTCCGCTCCTGAAAGACCATGTTCTCCCCTCCTTTCATCTGCTTCCGGCAGATCGCTTATGGACGGCAATAGGCAGAGATCACGGCCTCCGGGAGATGCTGGTGGATAAATGCGCTCGCCTCTGCCAGCGCGGCAGCCTCCGGCAGAGAGGCGGGCAGCTTTTCCAGCCCGTCCAGCACCTCGGCCGGCGCGGTGTAAACGTTGAAATCAGAGGCGGGGCAGAGCTGCAGGTCGTGCTCAAGCCCATACATCCCGGCATAAATCAGGAGCGTGTAGGCAATATACGGGTTTGTCATCGGGTCGGCAGAGCGCAGCTCGGCGCGGCGGTATTCGCCCACCGCCGCCGGGATGCGGATCAGCTGGGAGCGGTTTTCCGCCGACCATGTCACGTAGAGCGGGGCTTTGTCGCTGCCAAGGCGGCAGTAGGACTCCTCGCAGGGGTTCAGAAACAGCGTCATGTCCCGGATGTTCTCCAGGATCCCCGCAATGACGCCGGGCAGCGGCTGGGTGTTCCCGTCGCATTTGACCGAGACGTTGATGTGCATCCCGTTCCCGTCACAGTCCGCCAGCGGCTTGGGGGAAAAGCTGGCGCAGAGCCCGTTCTGCGCCGCCACGGTGCGAACCATCGCGTGGAAGGTGACGGCGTTGTCGGCAGCCGCGAGGGGGTCCGAATACCGGAAGTCGATCTCGTTTTGTCCCGGGCCGCTCTCGTGGTGGGAGCTCTCCGGACAAATGCCCATCCGCTCCAGCATCAGGCAGATCTCCCGGCGGATCGTTTCCCCCCTGTCATCCGGTGCGATGTCCATGTAGCCCGCCCGGTCATAGGGGATCCTGGTGGGCTCGCCGTATTCGTCCAGACGGAACAGATAGAACTCCATCTCCGCGCCAAATGCAAAGCGGAAGCCCTTGGCCTCGGCGGTCGCCACCGCCCGCTTCAGGATGCTCCGCGTATCCCGTTCAAAGGGCCTGCCGTCCGGATAGGAGATGTCGCAGAACATCCGCACCACCTTGCCCTGCTCCGGCCGCCACGGAAGCTGGATCAGCGTGGAGGGGTCCGGGTGGAGCAGCAGATCGGAGCGGATCTCGCCGCCGAAGCCCTCCACCGCCGAGGCGTCGAAGGCGATCCCGTAGGTGAAGGCCCGCTTGAGCTCGGCGGGCATGATCGCCACGTTGTGCTGCTTTCCATAGACGTTGCAGAAGGCCAGACGGATAAACTTGACGTCCTCCTCCTGCACGAACTGCATTACTTCTTCCGGCGTGTACTTCATGTTCTCACCTGCTTTCCTCAATTCAAAACATACATCTGACGATAGGGATTTTTCGTGTCCGGCGTGATCACCGTAAAGGGCGCAGCCATGACGGCGTCCCGATCCCCTCCGAAAAACGCGCAGTAGTTCTCCACATATTTCCCGATCTCGGCGAGGTCGTCCTCTCCGGCAGGGCGTGCATCGACCTGCTCGGGCAGGCGCAAGCCCCTGCCGTCTGAGCGCAGATAGAGCTTCCCGCCGTACATGCCGGTGCAGGGGAAATTGCTCACGATGGGGCGGTGCGTTTGGGACAGTCCCAGAACAAGGATGATCCCGCCCGCCTGATATTCTCCTAAAAAGCTTCCCGCCTTACCGCCGATGACCAGCGCCGGCACTTTATCGCCGTAAGCCTTCATGTGGATGCCCGCGCGGTAGCCGGCATCCCCCTGCACGTAGATCTCGCCGCCCCGCATGGCGTATCCGGCGGCGTCGCCGATGCTGCCGTGGACGATGATCCGCCCGCCGTTCATCGTATCGCCGACGGCGTCCTGGGCGTTGCCGCGCACCTCGATGCAGGCGCCGTCCAGATAGGCGCCCAGCGCATTGCCCGGCGTCCCCGTGATCTCCAGCCGTCCTCGCTCCGCCCCCGCGCCGATAAATCTCTGCCCAAGGCATCCGGTGATACGCAGCGTGCCGGGGCTGTGCCGGATCTGCTCATTCAGCCGGCGATGATCCAGCTGTGACGCATCGATGTGAATCATGATACCACGCCTCCCGTCGATTTTCTATCCTAAATTATTCTCCGGCATGAGAAATTCCGAGAATTTTCAGCTCTCTGTCGGTCAAACCGATTCCCCGCAGCATCAGGCGGTTTCCCCGCAGCGCCTCCACGGAGTTGATGCCCATGCCGCCCATCATCTCCTTGATCTCGTGCCGCCATGCAGTCATCAGGTTGACGAGCCGGCGGCTTCCCTCGTCAATGTTGAGACGCTTGACCAGCTCCGGTCTCTGGGTAGTGATCCCCCAGTTACAAAGCCCGGTCTGGCAGCTCCTGCACAGGTGGCAGCCCAAAGCCAGCAGGGCGGCGGTGCCGATGTAGCAGGCGTCCGCCCCCAGCGCGATGGCCTTGACCACATCGGCGGAGGAGCGGATGCTGCCGCCGGCGATCAGGGACACATGGTTGCGGATCCCCTCCTCCCGCAGCCGCTGGTCCACCGCAGCCAGTGCCAGCTCGATGGGGATGCCCACGTTGTCCCGGATGCGGGTGGGAGCCGCGCCGGTGCCGCCGCGGAAGCCGTCGATGGCGATGATGTCCGCGCCGCTGCGGGCAATACCGCTGGCGATGGCCGCAATGTTGTGGACGGCTGCCACCTTGACGATGACAGGCTTTTGGTAAGCCGTCGTCTCCTTCAGGGAATAGACCAGCTGCCGCAGGTCCTCAATGGAGTAAATATCATGGTGGGGCGCGGGTGAGATGGCGTCCGTCCCCTCCGGCACCATTCTGGTGCGGGAAATGTCGCCGACGATCTTGGCTCCCGGCAGATGCCCGCCGATACCGGGCTTTGCGCCCTGCCCCATTTTGATCTCGATGGCGGCGCCGGCGTTCAGATACCTTTTGTGTACGCCGAACCGTCCGGAGGCGACCTGCACGATGGTGTTCTCGCCGTAGGCGTAAAAATCCTCGTGGAGCCCGCCCTCGCCGGTATTGCAGCAGATGCCAAGCTCCTGCGCCGCTCTGGCAAGGCAGGCGTGGGCGTTGTAGCTGATGGAGCCGTAGCTCATGGCGGAGAACAAAACCGGCATGGACAGCGAGAGCTGCGGCGGCAGGTCGCAGTTCAGCCGCCCGTCCGCCTCTCCCTGCATACGCTCCGGCTTCCTGCCCAGAAACACCCGCGTCTCCATCGGCTCCCGCAGGGGGTCAATGGGTGGGTTCGTCACCTGCGAGGCGTTGATCAGTATTTTGTCCCAGTAGACCGGAAAATGTCGGGGATTCCCCATGGAGGACAGCAGCACGCCGCCGCTCCCCGCCTGCCGGTAAAGCTCCTTGACGGTATCCTCGTCCCAGTTGTCGTTTTCCCGGAGGGCGCAGCTGCTCTTTTGTATCTTCAGCGCATGAGTGGGACAGAAGCAGACGCACCGCTGGCAATTGACGCATTTGCTCTCGTCGCTGACCATGATCTGCCTCTCCGCATCGAACCGGTGGACCCCGTTGGCGCACTGCCTCTCGCAGATACGGCAGTTGGTACACCGTTCCTCGCGGCGGATGACCTCAAATTGCGGGTAGATATAGTCGATCCCCATCAGTATCGTCCCTCCTTCACCCGAACGATCACCGGCTCGCCGCCGGCGGGGGCAAACAGGTTTTCCGCGTCCGGCTCCATAGCCCGGATCGCCGCCTCCTCGCTGGCGATCAGGACCTTGTCATCCTTCTCCGCCACCACCAGACTGCGCAGCTTCAGCCGGTCGTTCAGTGCCATCAAGCCGCCTGTAAAGCCCAGAATGATGGAAAAGGGTCCCGTGACCAGAAGGCTGGAGAACACGGTGCGGAGATACCGGAGCTTTGTCTGCTCCGCCTCGCCCTTCGTCTCGATGGTGGACCAGAAGGGGGCCGCGATCACGGCGGACAGCTCCTCCAGCGAAAGCTCCTGCCTGCGGAGAAGATAATCCGCGATATAGGTGATGACCTCGGTATCCGTCTGCAAGGTGCAGCGGTAGCCAAACATTTCCATGAAGCGGCGATTGGCGTCATAGGAGGATATTTCCCCGTTGTGGACGATGGAACGATCCAGCAGGGCGAACGGATGCGCGCCGCCCCACCAGCCCGGCGTATTGGTGGGATACCTCCCGTGCGCCGTCCAGCTGTAAGCCGCATAGTCCTCCAAACGGTAGAAGTGTCCCACATCCTCCGGGAATCCCACCGCCTTGAACACCCCCATATTCTTCCCGCTGGAAAAAACGTACACGCCCTTCATCTGCGTGTTGATCGCCATGACGGTGCGCGCCACGCACTCCTCCTCGTCTATCTGCATGGAGGCCAGCACGCTGCGAAGCGGCGTCACAAAGAACCGCCAGATCAGCGGCTCATCCGTAATGGCAGGCGTTTTCCGCGTGGGGATACGCTCCTCGCGGACGATCTCCATCGTCTCCCGCAGAAAGGCCTCGCAGTTCTTTCTGGCGGCGCGATCCTCCAGAAACAGGTGCAGCGCAAAAAAGTCCCGATACTCCGGATAGATCCCGTAGGCGGCAAAGCCGCCGCCCAATCCGTTGGAGCGGTCGTGCATGGGCTTCATGCTTTCGATGATGGTTTCGCCGGTCATAAGGCGCCCCTCTCTGGAGAGCACCGCGGCGATGGCGCAGCCGGACGGGATCCGGATCTGCCCCTCGATTTTCTTCATATCACCAACCCCTAAATAAGAAAAAAGAACGAGGCGTGTTCGCAGAAAAAGCGCACTTTTTCCACAGAACATCCTCGTTCTTCCTTTAAGATACGAGAAAGGCCGCCGTTTTGCAAGATTATAATTTACCAAAATTTGCGCCCCTGCAAAAAACGATTTTCAACAAATCGACAGTTGACTTTCCGGGCGGCGGGATGTATATTTTGCGTTGTTGAGAGACATTGGCGTCTCGGAGGCAGTACCTGCCGTGGCGCCAGTGGCTCTTTTTTTATTTTTCTGAAAGGATGACTCACTATGACGACTGTACCGGAAATATTTGGAAGCAAGGTCTTTGACAGCCGCGTGATGAAGGCTCGCCTGTCCGGGGAAGTATACCACTCCCTGAAGCACACCATTCAAAAGGGAACGAAGCTGGACCCCTCCGTTGCCAACGCGGTGGCCGCCGCCATGAAGGACTGGGCAGTTGAGAACGGCGCGACCCACTTCACCCACTGGTTCCAGCCCCTGACCGGGATCACGGCGGAGAAGCACGACAGCTTTATCACTCCCGCGCCGGACGGCAGAGTTATCATGGAATTCTCCGGCAAGGAGCTGATCCGCGGCGAGCCGGATGCCTCCTCCTTCCCCTCCGGCGGTCTGCGCGCCACCTTCGAGGCGCGGGGCTACACGGCATGGGATCCCACCAGCTACGCTTTCATCAAGGGCAAAACGCTCTGCATCCCCACGGCGTTCTGCTCCTACGGCGGAGAGGCGCTGGATAAGAAAACGCCCCTCCTTCGCAGCATGGAGGCGCTGAACCGGCAGGCTCTCCGGGTGCTGAAGCTGTTCGGCAGCGAGGAGGTCAAGCACGTGACGCCCTCTGTCGGTCCGGAGCAGGAATACTTCCTGATCGACAAGGCGCTGTACGAGCAGCGCAGGGATCTGGTCTACACCGGCAGGACGCTGTTCGGCGCCAAGCCCCCCAAGGGGCAGGAGCTGGACGACCACTACTTCGGCTCCATCAAGCCCCGCGTCGCCGCCTTTATGGAGGAACTGAACACCGAGCTGTGGAAGCTGGGCATCCTCGCCAAGACGGAGCACAATGAGGTGGCTCCCGCCCAGCACGAGCTTGCCCCCATCTATACCACCACCAACCGCGCCACCGACCAGAACCAGCTGACCATGGAGATCATGCAGCGGGTGGCCGCCAAGCATGGCATGGTGTGCCTGCTCCACGAGAAGCCCTTCGCCGGCGTCAACGGCAGCGGCAAGCACAATAACTGGTCGCTCTCCACCGATATCGGCGTCAACCTGCTCTCCCCCGGCGAGACTCCCCACGAAAACGCCCAGTTCCTGCTGTTCCTTGCGGCGGTCATTCAGGCGGTGGACGACTATCAGGGGCTGCTGAGAGCCTCCGTTGCGACGGCCGGAAACGACCACCGGCTGGGTGCCAACGAGGCGCCTCCCGCCGTGATCTCCATATTCCTCGGCGATGAGCTGACCGCCGTGCTGGACGCCATCGAGACGGACTCCGCCTATGTCGGCGCGGAAAAGAAGAAGATGAAGCTGGGCGTCGATGTGCTCCCCCGCTTTATCCGGGATACCACGGACCGCAACCGCACCTCTCCCTTCGCCTTCACCGGCAACAAATTCGAGTTCCGGATGCTGGGCTCCTCTAACTCCATCGCCTGTGCCAACATCATGCTCAATGCCGCAGTAGCCCAGTCGCTAAAGCTCTACGCGGATGAGCTGGAGCAGGCGGAGGATTTCAACGCCGCCCTGCACGAGCTGATCAAGCGCACCATCAAGGCGCACAAGCGGATCATCTTCAACGGGAACGGCTACGATGACACGTGGATCCGGGAGGCCACGGAGAAGCGGGGCCTGCTCAACCTGCGTACCACGCCGGACGCGATCCCGGAGATCTTGAAGCCGAAGAATATCGAGATGCTGACGACCCAGAGAGTCTATACCGAGGCGGAGCTGCGCTCCCGGTATGAGATCATGCTGGAAAACTACTGCAAAACGGTGTGCATCGAGGCGCAGACCATGAGCGATATGGCGCGCAAGCAGATCCTGCCCGCCGTGGCGCACTACGCCGCGGACGTGGCGCGGGACGCTTCCGGCAAGCAGGCACTGGATCCCGACATCCGCTGCGGCTATGAGGCGAAGCTCGTCAAGAAGCTGACGGCAGTGGCTGAAAGCATCGACACGCGTGTCGATGCGCTGGACGGCGCGATCGCCAGGTTCAAGACTCTCAGCGATGTGACCGAGGGTGCAAATTTCATTCGGGACGAGATGCTCTCCCGTATGACGGAGCTGCGGGTCGCCGCAGACGAAGCGGAAACGCTGACGGCGGAGAGCGCGTGGCCGTTCCCCACCTACGGTGATCTGCTGTTCAGCGTCAAGTGACCGCAGCAAAAAAGAGGCGGCACCGCGGGCGCAGCACTCGCCCTGTTGCACACAGATACTATTTAGGAGGTCAATGCGATGTGTTCTATCATGGGCTACTGTGCCGAGGACGCAGATCACGCGCTGTTCAAAGAGTGCTTTGACAAAACCCTCTCCCGCGGCCCCGACGACAGCCGTATCGTGGACATGGGAAAAGGGCTGCTGGGCTTTCACCGGCTCGCCATCATGGGCTTGCAGCCAGAGGGGATGCAGCCCTTCCGGCTGGGTCACAGCTATGTGGTCTGCAACGGCGAGATCTACGGATTCGAACGGATCAGGGCGGCGCTGCAGGCGAAGGGCTGCACCTTCGAGAGCGGCTCCGATTGCGAGATCCTGCTCCCGCTGTATAAGGAGTACGGTGTGGAGATGTTTCGGATGCTGGACGCGGAATTTGCGCTGATCCTGTACGATGGAGACACGGAAAGCTATATCGCCGCCCGCGACCCCATCGGCATCCGCCCGCTCTACTACGGCTATGACGCCGCCGGCGCCATCGTCTTTGCCAGCGAGCCCAAAAACCTGGTGGGGCTCTGCGGAAAGATCATGCCGTTCCCGCCGGGACACTATTACAAGGACGGAAAATTCGTCTGCTACCGGGACATCACCGCCGTCAGGGAGGTCTGTCGGGACGACATAGAGACCGTATGTGCGTCCATCCGCGAGAAGCTCATCGCCGGCATCCGGAAGCGGCTGGTGTCCGACGCCAAGGTCGGCTTCCTCCTCAGCGGCGGTCTGGACTCCTCGCTGGTGTGTGCGGTGGCGCAGCGATGCTCTGACCAGCCGATCCGCACGTTTGCCATCGGCATGAGCGAGGACGCCATTGATCTGAAGTACGCCAGAGAGGTGGCGGACTACATCGGCAGCCAACACACGGAGGTCTATATGACGCCGGAGGAGGTCATCGCCTCGCTGGAGACGGTGATCGCGCTGCTGGGCACCTACGACATCACCACCATCCGCGCCAGCATGGGGATGTATCTGGTTTGCAGGGCGATCCACCGGCAGACCGACATCCGGGTGCTGCTGACCGGCGAGATCAGCGATGAGCTGTTCGGCTATAAATACACCGACTTCGCCCCGTCGGCGGCGGAGTTCCAGGCAGAGGCGGTCAAGCGCATCCGGGAGCTGCACATGTACGATGTGCTGCGGGCTGACCGCTGCATCTCCGTGAACTCTCTGGAGGCGCGGGTACCCTTCGGCGATCTGGATTTTGTGGAATACGTGATGAGCATTGACCCGGAGTTGAAGCTGAATAAGTATGGAAAGGGGAAATACCTGCTTCGCCACGCCTTCGAGGGGGATTACCTCCCCCACGACATCCTCTATCGGGAAAAAGCCGCGTTTTCCGATGCGGTGGGTCATTCCATGGTGGATTACCTGAAGGACTACGCGGAGCATCGCTACACCGACAGCGAATTTGAGGAAAAGCGTCAGGCATATGCACACGCCCGGCCCTTTACCAAGGAATCCCTTTTGTACCGTGAGATTTTCGAGACGTATTACCCCGGTCAGAGCGAGATGGTCGCGGATTTCTGGATGCCCAACAGGGCGTGGAAGGGCTGCGATGTGAACGACCCCTCCGCGCGTGTGCTCGCCAACTACGGCGACAGCGGGAAATAACAGCAGGCGGGTGCGCCACAGCCGCCCATGGAAAACAGTCGGGCACCCGAAGATCCGTGACTGCGCCGCGCGGGTGCCGCTGGGGCATATCCTGCCGGGCGAGGCGATCCGCCAACCCTCGCTATCCAAACTGCGCCGCATCACCGTCAAATGAAACGGTGATGCGGCGCAGTCCCGCCTTTATGGCAGTTTCTTCCATCGCTTCTGTCCTGCTTTTAGTCATTCTTGAAGAACGCCACCACAACGGCGCCGGGACCTGCATGCGTCCCGATCACGCTGCCCACCGTTGTGTAGCGGACTTCTTTCAGGTTACCCTCCCAGATGTGGCGGCTATCCTCGATGTACTTTAATAGAAGCGCATCGGAAAGTCCGCTGTAACCAAGCAGCACCGGCTTGCTGAAATCAATGCCGCCCGCCTTGTCGATCTCCTGAACGAGCAGGTTGTTGCCCATTTTAGAGCCGCGCGCTTTTCCGAGTACGCGGATCTCCCCGTCAACAACGGAAAGCACGGGCTTGATGTTCAGTACCCCTCCGGCAAACGCGGCTGTCTTTGAAATGCGGCCGCCCCGCTTGAGGTATTCGAGGGTGTCCACCAGTGCCACAACGACGATTTTTTCCTTTTCCGTCTCCATAGCCTTCGCGATTTCCTGCGCGGAGGCTCCCGCGTCCAGAAGCCGGAACGCAAGCTCCACAAGGATACCGGTGCCCATGGCCGCGCTTGCGCCGTCCACAACATAGATATTCTCATAATCCTCCGCCGCGATCACGGCGCTTTGATAGGTGCCGGAGAATCTGGACGCGAGGGTGATGACAACGGCGGCCTCTCCCGCCTGCTTTGCCTTTTCAAACTCTTTGATAAAGTCGTTCGGCGCCGCCTGACTGGTGGTGGGCAGCACATCACTCTCGACCAGCTTCTCATAAAACGTTTTGTTGTCGATGGTCACGCCGTCGATGTATTCCTCCTGCCCGAAGTGAACGGTGAGGGGGACCGTATAGACCCGTTCCTTGATCTCGGGGACCAGATCTGCGGTAGAATCAACAATGATCCTTGTTTTCAATTACATCACATCTCCTTATTCTTCGCTGTTTTGGACGATAGCCTCAAGGCTTCTGCTGATGGTGGATAGGCTGCGGTAGAACTCGATCCTTTCCTCTTCCGTGAGCGCATGGCTGATCGTTTCCAGAACGCCGTCGATCTTCTCCGCAATTCTTTTGCCGGTGTCCCGTCCCTTCTCCGTCAGGAGCAGGGGACTTTTGTACCGCTTGGCGCCGGCATCGCGCAGGAGGAAGCCGTTGGTCTCCAGATAGTCCACCGCGCGGGAAATGGTGGCCTTGTCCTCCTCGCAATGCTCGCACAGCTCCGCCGAGGTCACGCTGCCCAACGAATAAATGTAGTACAGGCAGGACGCATGGATGCTTCTGAGATGATAGGCGGCCATCTCCTGATTTTTGATTTTCCGTATGTCGCGGCTGATTCTGTTGATCAAAACAGTAAAAGTCTCAAATCTCTCCTGCATGACGGTCCTCCACTCCTGCAAATGTTGAAGTTTCAACAAACGGAGCTTATCACATAAATGTTGAAATGTCAACAATAAACTCTGCATCGCCTTCATTCTTTGATCGGCATCCCATGCCGCAGGATTTCTGCGCCCAATTCCGCGGCGCAGGCGTGGATACGCCTGTCATCTACGAGGCGGCCGGCAACCAGTCTCCAGAGGAAAGTCTCGACCATGTGAGGCGCTATCTGCTCGACTGACCTCCCGTATCAAATAAAAATCACCGCCCCATAGCTGGGTGTACGTAAGACAGTATTGCGCCGAGATTGACGAAGCGGCACGAAACCGCATGGAGCTGATCGTGCGGTCACTGGCAGAGCAAAACGGCGTGACCGAGCAACTGAAAGCCGATAATCAAATGGAATGGGTGCGGCAGATGAACGCTTGCAAGGCACAGGCAGAGGAGATTGTGAAAGCGGAATTGATTTATGATTGAGCGAGGAAGTCCGGGCAGAAAACTGTTCGGACTTTTCTCATATAGTCCAAAGTTGCGGTAGAACTGTTCACAAGTTTTATGGTATAATTTGAATACGAAAAGTGAGCAACAAACTGGAATTTGACGAGGTATTGATAGAATGGTAGAAGTAAAATTTTATGACAATGTCGCAGATGAATTTTTGAAGTTTGCAGTGATAATATCCAAAACAGATAACAAGTGGGTATTCTGTAAACACAAAGAAAGAGAGACTTATGAAATACC
>UQZR01000006.1 GCA_900545585.1 uncultured Eubacteriales bacterium | reverse complement strand
TACAACAATGTCATAAAGAAGCAGTTGAAAGACGTGTACAACAAGGCGCATCCACGCGCCTGAAACACTGCGCCGCACCGACAGACCGCCCTGTGAAAACAGGGCGGTTTTTGTTGCTATTTTGCCGTCGGTTTGCTATAATAGAACTAATGTTTAAGAGGTGGAGGAGCGCCATGCGCATTTTGGGTATCGACCCCGGCGTGGCCATCGTAGGCTTCGGCCTTATCGAGACGGAGCGCAGCGCCGTGCGGATGCTGCAATACGGGGCCATCAACACATCGGCGGGGCTGCCGCTGGCCACGCGGCTGGTACAGATCGAACAGGATCTGACCCAGCTGATCCGGCAGTTCCAGCCGGATGAGATCGCCATCGAGGAACTGTTTTTCAGCAAGAACATCACCACCGGCATCGCCGTGGCCCACGGGCGCGGCGTCATCCTCTGCACGGCGGAGAAGATGGGCGTCCCCATCTACGAGTACACGCCCATGCAGGTAAAGCAGGCGGTGGTGGGCTACGGTCTGGCCGAGAAAAAACAGGTCATGGACATGACGCGGCGCCTGCTGAAGCTGAATGCCGTGCCGCGGCCCGACGATGCGGCGGACGCGCTGGCCATCGCCATCTGCCACGCCCGCAGTGCCACCAGTCTGCTGCGGCGCAAGGATCCCAACGTGAAGGAGACTGTCTGATATGTTCTACTATGTCAACGGCACCGTGGCGGAGATCGAAGCCGGTCTGGCCGTCATCGACTGCAGCGGCGTAGGCTACGCCTGCGCCACCACCAACTATACGCTCTCTCAGCTGAAGAAAGGGGAGCGGGCCAAGCTCTACACCTATCTGAACGTGCGGGAGGACGCCATGGAGATGTTCGGCTTCGCCAGCCAGAGCGAGCTGCGCAGTTTTAAGATGCTCATCGGTGTGTCCGGCGTGGGCCCCAAGGCCGCGCTGTCCATCCTGTCGTCCACAACGCCGCAGCAGCTGTCCATGGCGGTGGTGATGGGTGACGAGAAGGCTCTGACCGCCGCGCCCGGAATCGGTAAGAAAATCGCCCAGCGCATCATTCTGGAGCTGAAGGACAAGCTGATCAAGGAGCAGGGCGGCTTTGAAGCCGGCAGCGGTGCGGCCGCTGCCATGCCCGCTCAGAGCAACAAAGCCGGCGAGGCCGCGGCGGCGCTGGCGGTGCTGGGCTACGGCTCTCAGGAGATCGCCGCCGCCCTGAAGGGCATCGACATGGACGCGCTGCCGCTGGAGGAGATCATCCGGCAGTCGCTGAAGAAAATGGTAAAGTAGGGGAGGGCGCAGCATGAGCATTGACTTCGGCACAGACATCTACGAGGAGCCTATTGTCGCCAAGACATTCCTCACTGAGGACACCGGCGAGATATCCCTGCGTCCCCACACACTGGCGGAGTACATCGGGCAGGAGAAGGCCAAGCAGAACCTGTCTATCTTCATCGAAGCCGCCCGCCGCCGCACGGAGGCGCTGGATCACGTACTGCTCCACGGCCCCCCGGGCCTGGGAAAAACCACGCTGGCCGGCATCATTGCCCAGGAAATGGGCGTCAATATCCGCATCACCTCCGGCCCTGCCATTGAAAAGCCCGGGGATCTGGCAGCGCTGCTGACGAACCTCAATGAGAACGACATCCTGTTTGTAGACGAGATCCATCGGCTGAATCGGTCAGTGGAGGAGATCCTGTACCCCGCCATGGAGGATTACGCCATCGACATTATCATCGGCAAGGGGCCCTCCGCCAACTCCATCCGGCTGGATCTGCCGCGCTTTACCCTGATCGGCGCCACCACCCGAGCGGGCTCCCTGTCCGCGCCGCTGCGGGACCGCTTCGGCGTCACACTGCGGCTGGAGCTCTATACGCCGGAGGAGCTGGCCACCATCGTGACCCGCAGCGCCGGTATCCTCAATGTGGAGATCGAGCCGGAGGGCGCCATGGAGATCGCCCGCCGCTCCCGCGGCACACCCCGTATCGCCAACCGCATGCTCCGCCGCGTTCGTGACTTCGCCCAGGTGGTAGCTGACGGCGTCATTACACGCAAGGTGGCCGATCAGGCGCTGCTGGCGCTGGAGGTAGACTTCCTGGGTCTGGATCAGGTGGACCGCCGTATGCTCCGCGCCATCATTGAAAACTACGGTGGAGGACCGGTGGGCCTGGAGACGCTGGCCGCCACCATCGGAGAGGAATCCGTCACGTTGGAGGATGTCTACGAGCCGTATCTGATGCAGCTCGGCTTCCTGACCCGCACGCCCCGGGGGCGCTGCGTGACGCGGAAAGCCTACGAGCACCTGCATATCGACCATCCGGAGCCCGAGCAGCTGTCCCTGTAAACGCCGCGCCGTATGCATCGCATCGCCAAATTGAACAAATCGATAGGGCATAATCACCACGAAGCCCAACGAATTTGAGCTATTTTTGACAAACTTTCCGCAATTACTTGACAAATTATTTTGTGAAAAGGTATAATACACTATGGTAAATGATACATGGGCAGACTACGAACATCTGGCAGCGCTGAGCGACGAGGAATTGTGCGCCTGCGTCAGAGCGGGGAACCGCCTGGCGGAGGAGGTGCTGGCCGCCCGCTATCACCGTCTGGTGCGTAGCTGCGCCCGTCCGTACTTTCTGGCGGGGGGCGACAGCGAAGATCTGCTGCAGGAGGGCATGTTCGGTCTCATCAAGGCCATCCGCGAGTACGAGACGGGGCACGGCGCTTCCTTTTATACCTTTGCCGAAACATGTATCCGCCGCCGGCTCTACTCGGTGTTGAAGTCGGCTGCGTCAGGCAAGCATGCGCCCCTGAACCAAGCGGTCCCCCTTGATCCCTCATTCTTTGACGCGAATCTCTCCTTTGCCAATGCCGATCCGGAGGTGCTCCTGATCGACAGAGAAAAAGCTGCCAGTCTGTTGGAAAACGCCCGCAAGCTGTTGTCCGAATTCGAGGTAAAGATTTTAGGGTATTATTTAGACGGTCTTACGTGCCGCGAGATCGCAGAGACTGTCGGCAAGTCCCCCAAATCGGTGGACAACGCTGTGCAGCGCATACGCCGCAAAATTGCGCGGCAACTTTTATCCGGCGACATCAGCAACGGCTGAGCGCAATATATTTTTCTCAAAGAGAGGGTAAAATCATGTACGAAGACAAGACTTTAGTGTGCAAAGAGTGCGGCAACGAGTTTGTGTTCACCGCCGGTGAGCAGGAGTTCTACGCTGAGCGCGGCTTCCAGAACGAGCCCCAGCGCTGCAAGGCCTGCCGCGACGCTCGCAAGAACGCAGCCCGTGGTCCCCGTGAGTACTTCACCGCTGTCTGTGCCAAGTGCGGTGGTGAGGCCAAGGTGCCCTTCGAGCCCAAGAGCGACCGTCCCGTGTACTGCAGCGCCTGCTTCGCTGAGATGCGTGAGAACGGCTGAGTGATCCTGCACACTATCGTACACGATAACAAAAAAGGATACGTGCTTCGGCACGTATCCTTTTTTCTCCTAAAAATCCTGTTGAAACCCGCAGGATATTGGGGTATACTATACGTAACATCAATTTCGGAGGTTATTCACATGATCGAGATCACGAAAGACACCATTATCGGTGATATTCTGGACGTTGCCCCCCAGACGGCCCCCATTTTCCTGTCCATTGGCATGCACTGCCTGGGCTGCCCCTCCTCCCGTGGTGAGACGGTAGAGGAAGCGTGCGCCGTTCACGGTATCGATGTGGACAAGCTGCTGGCCGTGGTGAACGAGGAAGCTAACAAGCCCATCGCCGAGTAAATCAGACGAGCCGCCACGCATACGGCTGTATGCGTGGCGCTTTCTGCGTTGAGGAGAAATGGATCAGAAGCAATTAGCATTACAGCCACGCCTGTGCCGTCTGGCGCAGCTGGTACCGGACGGTTGTCGCCTGACGGATGTGGGCACGGATCACGGCTACCTGCCTGTGGCGCTGCTGCAGCAGGGGAGGATACTCTCCGCCATCGCCTCCGACATCGGCGTGGAGCCGCTGGAGCACGCCCGCCGCACGGCCCAGCAATACGGTGTAAAGGGCATCGACTTTCGTCTGTGCTCGGGCTTGTCCGCTATCGCGCCGGAAGAGACGGATGTCATCGTCATCGCCGGCATGGGAGGCGAGACGATTAGCGCCATCCTGTCCGCAGCGCCATGGACGAGAAACGGCCATATGTTGCTGCTGCAGCCCATGACGAAGGCTGCTGACCTGCGCCATTGGCTGGCTGACAATGGGTATACCTTTACAGCGGAATGCCTGGTGGAGGACAAAGGCCGCGTTTATCCCATCCTGACGGTGACGGGCGGCGCGCACCATTCCCTCACTGAAGCGGAGGCCCTGTGCGGCGTCCTGTTGGAGGGTGACCCACTGTACGGCGCGTATCTGGCAGAGCACGCCGCCAAGCTGCGCCGCTCGGCAGAGGGTCTGCGCCGCAGCAGCGATCCCAAAGGCCCCGCACTGGCGGCACAGGCAGACGCGCTGGCAGCGGAACTGGAAGAAAAGAGGGATGCGATATGACAACGGTACGGCAAGTGGAACAGGCGCTTTACGAATGGGCACCCCGCCAGCTGGCGGCCAGTTGGGACAACGTGGGACATCTGGTGGGTGACCCAGACAGGGGAGTGCACCGCGTCCTGGTATCGCTGGACATCACGGAGCGGGTGGTACGGGAGGCTGTCGCAGGCGGCTTCGACCTCATTGTGTCCCACCATCCGGTGATGAACTGCACATGGCACCCCGTCCAGACACTGCGCACTGACGACCGGCAGGGCCGCATCCTGATGGAGCTGGTGACACATGATATCTCCGCCATCTGTATGCACACCAATTTGGATGCGGCGGAGGGCGGCGTCAACGATATTCTCGCCCAAAAGCTGGGCCTGCGGGACCTGAAACCACTGACGGATGAAAAAATCGGCCGGGTCGGCACGTTAAAATGCGAAATACCCCTTGTGGAGTTCACCCATTTTGTGATAGAATCGTTAGGATGCAATGGTCTGCGCTATACCGACTGCGGCAAATCTGTCCACTGCGTGGCGGTGGGAGGCGGCGCCTGCGGCGACTATATCCCTCAGGCCATTGCCGCCGGCTGCGATACCTTTGTCACGTCCGACCTGCGGTATCATGAGTTCTTGGATAACACGGAGCTGAACCTCATCGACGCGGGGCATTTCCCCACAGAGGACGGGGTCTGCGCCGCCGTGGTGGACTATTTGCAAAAGGTGTTCCCCGCAGCCACCGTTATAAAAACGACCGCGCATCGCAGCGAGGTCATCCAATACTGCATAAAGGAGAAGTAAACTATGTCCGGACATTCCAAGTGGCACAATATCCAAAAGACCAAGGGCGCGGCTGACGCCAAGCGCTCCGCCACCTTTACCAAGATCGCTAAGGAGATCATCGTGGCCGTCAAGCAGGGCGGCAGCGGCGACCCCGCAAACAACTCCCGCCTGGCCACCGTGGTGGCCAAGGCCAAGGCAGCCAATATGCCCAACGACAATATCAAGCGCACCATTGACAAGGCGCTGGGCTCCGGCAACACCGATAACTATGAGTCCGTCACCTACGAAGGCTACGGTCCCTGCGGCGTGGCCGTCATCGTGGAGGCGCTGACCGACAACCGCCAGCGCACCGCGCCGGAGATCCGCCACTACTTTGATAAGTTCGGCAAGGGCATGGGTGCGCAGGGCTGCGTCAGCTGGTCCTTCGACCGCAAGGGTGTCATTGTCATCAGCAACGAGGATGAGGAACTGGACGAGGATACCGTCATGATGGACGCGCTGGATGCCGGCGCCGAGGACATGGAGGCCGATGGCCCCGTGTTTGAGGTCACCACCGACCCTGACAGCTTCAACGACGTGGTCAAGGCGCTGGAGGAGAAGGGCTACACCTTCGAGAGCGCGGAAATCGAGATGGTACCCCAGAACTACATCACCATGACCAGCGAGGACGATGTCCGCAGCATGACCAAGCTGCTGGACATGCTGGATGACAATGAGGACGTGCAGAACGTCTGGCATAACTGGCAGCAGGATTGATGGAACTTTTCTGCGGAAAAGAAGCTGATTTTCGGTAAAACAGTGCATTTTCGGAACCGATTTTTTCTCGGCTGCGAAACACATCAATTGCGCTGTGATATACCTTCCCCTTTGGTTGCGACATACCAAAGGAGGAATTGACATGAAAATCAGCGCCGCTATCAGAGAATACTTAATTGAGATTGAGGTTAGGAAGTATACCCCGAAGACCGTTCGCGGGTACCGGAATAACCTCAATCTCTTTTTGCGCTTTTGCGAGCAGGAGGCGCACATCCAAGAGGTAGAGGAAATCAATTTGGCTGTGGTGCGGCATTCAGCGCGTTTATGAGCCAGAAGGGAAGAAAAGGCAGCTACATCAACGGCCTCTTGAAAGCATCGAAGTCGTTTATCCAGTATTGCTATGATGAGGGCTACGGATGTGGATTGTCCCGTCCGCACGTGTTCTGCCCTGCCCACAAAACCCTTCTAATCCCCACCGCCGACGCATAGACATGTGGTAACAGTCAGGATTCGGAGGAAGGCATTATGAATCTATCCACATCCATCTATCAGGATATGGCGGCCCGCACGGGCGGCAGTATCTATATCGGCGTTGTCGGCCCGGTACGCACGGGCAAATCCACGTTCATCAAGCGCTTCATGGAGACCCAGGTCCTGCCCTACATCGACAATGCCTACCGCCGCGACAGGGCGCAGGATGAGCTGCCCCAGAGCGGCTCCGGCCGCACCATCATGACAGCGGAGCCGAAATTTGTGCCGGAGGAGGCCGTCCGCGTCCAACTGGAGGGAGATGCGGCCTTTTCCGTGCGGCTCATCGACTGCGTAGGGTACATGGTCCCCGGGGCTGTGGGCCAGTTCGAGGACCTGTCGCCCCGCATGGTCATGACGCCTTGGTTCGACCACGAGATCCCCATGACCGAGGCCGCGGAGATCGGCACCCGTAAGGTCATCACCGACCATTCTACCGTGGGCGTGGTCATCACCACAGACGGCACCATCACAGATATCCCACGGGAGGACTATCTGGAGGCGGAGGAGCGCGTGATCCGCGAGCTGCAGGAGATCGGCAAGCCCTTTGTGGTGTTGCTGAATTCCGCGGAGCCCCACAGCTCCCGCGCCGCCTCCATTGTGGAGGAGATTGCGGAAAAGTACGGCGTCAACTGTCTGGCGGTGAACTGCCAGACTCTGTCGGAGCAGGAGATACAGGGCCTGCTGCGTGGCCTGCTGTATGAGTTCCCGTTACAGGAACTGGACGTGTTCCTGCCGTCCTGGGTGGACGCTCTGCCTGGAGACCACCCCATCAAAAGCGGACTCTACCAGAGCGTGGCCGCGGAGACCGCCGAGCTGTGCTGCATCCGGCAGCTGGCGCCGCATCTTGCATCCCTGCAGGCGGCGGAGAACGTGGAGGATGCCGGCATAGAGCGGATCGACCTGGGCCGCGGTGTGGCGCAGGCACGGGTGCGGCTGCCCCGCAGCCTGTTCTACCAGACGTTGACAGAGCGTTCCGGTCTGGCCGTCAGTGATGACGGCGACCTGATGCAGCTGCTGACGGAGCTGGCCGACGCCAAGCGGCAGTATGACCGAGTGGCTCCCGCACTCACAGCCGCCCGTGAGACGGGCTACGGCGTGGTGCTGCCCTCGGTGGAGGAGCTGGAGTTGGAGGACCCCGAGATCGTCAAGCAGGGGGGACGCTACGGCCTGCGCATGCGGGCCAGCGCTCCGTCCATCCACATGATACGAGCGGACGTGTCTACCACCGTTTCGCCCATCGTGGGCAACGAGAAGCAGTCGGAGGAAATGGTCAACTACCTGCTCCAGCAGTTTGAAGGAGACACGGGCAAGATCTGGCAGTCCAACATCTTCGGCCGCAGCTTCAACGAGATCGCAGGGGAGGACCTGAACGCCAAGCTGAAGCGGATGCCCACCGATGCGCAGAGCAAGCTGCGGGAAGCGCTGGAGCGCATTCTTAACGAGGGAGGCGCGGGCCTGATCTGCATCATCCTGTGACCGGTGATACCGGAAAGGGCGGAGCGTATGCCCCGCCTTTTTCGGTGTCTGCGGGACACGTCTGCATAGTTTGAAATGTATGGAACGTTTGGATTTGAAATTGAACATTTTTTAACTATTTCCTCTGATAATCCTATGAAAATAAAAATTTTTAGCACAAAATTGCAAATTAATAGTGACAAATTCAAAAGGGATGCTATAATGTACTTGGAACAACTACCGCAGTCGCTGCGGAGAAAAGAAGGAAAGGACAGCATCATGGGAATCAAAATCGGTATCAATGGCTTTGGCCGCATCGGCCGTGTCGTCATGCGTATTCTGGCGGAGGACCCCGAGAAATTTGAGGTCTGCGGCATCAACCTGCGCAAAGCGGACATTGACTATATGGTCTATCTGCTGAAGTACGACTCTGTTTTCCGCAACTTCCCCGGCATGATCGAGCACGCCGGCGGCGATCTGGTGGTCAATGGCCGCAAGATCAAGGTATACAGCGAGTCTGACGCGGCCATGATCAACTGGGCGGACTGCGGCGCGGAGTACATCATCGAGTCCACCGGCGCCAACAACACCACGGAGAAGGCCAGTCGTCATTTCAAGGGCGGCGCCAAGAAAGTCATCCTGACGGCCCCCGCCAAGGACGACGCCACCCCCACCTTTGTTTACGGCGTCAACAGCGACGAGTACCGCTCCGACATGCGGGTCATCTCCAACGCCAGCTGCACCACCAACTGCCTGGCCCCGCTGGCCTACGTTATCCACAAGGAGTTCGGCATCGAGCAGTCCCTAATGTCTACCATCCACGCCTCCACCGCCAAGCAGAAGGCCGTAGACTCCCGCGGCGGCAGCGACTGGCGCACCGGCCGCTCCATCCTTAACAACATCATCCCCACCTCCACCGGCGCCGCCAAGGCTGTGGGCCGCGTGATCCCATCTCTGAAGGGCAAGATGACCGGCATGGCCTTCCGTGTCCCTACGGCGGACGTATCCGTGGTGGATCTGACCGCCCGCCTGGGCCGCACCGTCTCCTACGCCGACATCTGTTACGAGATCCTCCACGCCTCCGAGACATACATGAAGGGCATCATCGGCTACACCCGCGACCAGGTGGTGTCCACCGACCTGATCGGCAATCCCTGCCCCTGCATCTTCGACGAGACAGCGGGCATCATGCTGGACCACGATTTCGTCAAGCTCATCGCCTGGTACGACAACGAGTGGGGTTACAGCAACATGGTCACCCGCATGCTGGAGCACATGTATACTGTGGACGAAGCAGACACCTTCGTGACCCAGGAGTAAGCGCCCCATTTCAACGATAAAGCTGCCCCCATACAATCGTATGGGGGCAGCTTTTTGCCTGTCGCCGCTTGTAAACCGCACAGCACCGTGGTATGATAGGCAAAAAAGGGAGGAGGATATACCCATGTTGTTAGCCATTGACATCGGCAATTCCAACATTTCCGTGGGTCTGTTCGACAAGGCGCGGGAACTGCGTTTTCTGGCGTCTCTGGACACGGACAGCCGCAAGACGGCGGACCAGATCAGCATCGATCTGATGAACCTGTTCACGCTGTACGGCTGCGATATCCACGACGTCAGCGGCGCCATCTTTGCCAGTGTGGTGCCGCCTATCAACTTCATGATGGAGAAGGCCCTGACCCGCCTGCTGGGCAAGCCCCCCATGATGGTAGGCGCCGGCATCAAAACGGGTCTGAATATCCGCATGGAGTTCAACAGCCAGCAGTTGGGCGCCGACATCGTCTCCAACGCTGTGGCGGCGCTGGAAAAGTATCCTGCGCCCATCATTATGATCGACATGGGCACCGCCACCATCATCTCCTACATCTCCGCCAAGCGCTGCTACGAGGGAGGGCTGATGTTCCCCGGCGTCCGCCTGTCACTGGACGCCCTGTCCGACCACACGGCGCAGCTACCCAATATTTCCCTCCAGCATCCTCGCCACCTTATCGGAAAAAATACGGAGGACTGTATGCGCAGCGGCATTGTCTACGGCACTGCCGGCATGCTGGACGGCATCATCGACCGCATCCGCGACATGCTGGACGGGGAGGAGCCGTCCATCGTAGCCACCGGTCCCAACGCACCGGTGATCGCGCGCTACTGCCGCAACCACGTCACCTACGACAAGTATCTGATGATGGAGGGCCTGCGTATCATCTATGAGAAGAATTGCAAGTAGCATTGTCTCAGCCGCCGCATACACTCCGCAAGTCCAAGCCATCGATTCCAATGATAACAGCGGCATCTCCATACCTGAGCACCCATGACGGAAACAACGGCTGGAAAGTATCTCTACTTTCCAGTCGTTGCTGTATAAGGCTCTATTTACTTGGCCAGCACCTTTTTCAGCTTGGCGAAGCGGGGCAGGGAGTCCTGCCGCGGCAGGTTCGGCTCGCCCTGGATCAGCGGCAGCGCGTACTCGATGAACTGGTGGTTCACGCCGTTGCCTGCCTCGTTGATCCACTCGCGGGGGATCTTCTTCTCCACGTTGGCCACCTCCATCAGGGGGATGAGCTTGGTGCGGCAGGCGTACTTGCCATCCTGCACGCCGCGCTCAAAGCCGATCATACGACCATTGATACCGTTGACGGCGTTCTCCACAGCCACCTTACCGGCCATATAGGACTCCTCGATGTCGGTCTCGCTGGCCAGATGGGCGGCGCAGCGCTGCAGCAGGTTCAGCTCAATGCCGCGGACCTTGGCGCCCGTCTCCTCTTTCAGGACCTGGGACAGAATGGTGGCCAGACCGCCCAGCTGGGCGTGGCCGAAACCGTCGTTGGCGGCCACCTTGGCCTCAGACACGAAGCCGCCGTCCTCGTAATGGATACCCTCGGACACAGCCACGATGCAGTTGCCCTTCTCCTGATAAACGCGCTTGACGTCCTCGATAAAATCAGGCATACTGAAATCCGTCTCCGGCAGGTAGATCAGGTCGGGACCTGCGCCGTACTCACCGGCCAGCGCGGAGGCCGCCGTCAGCCAGCCGGCGTGACGGCCCATGATCTCCACCACCACGATCATACCGGTGTCGTACACATGGGCGTCCTGATAGACCTCCATGATGGACGTGGCGATATACTTGGCTGCGGAGGCATAGCCGGGGCAGTGGTCGGTGCCGAACAGATCGTTGTCGATGGTCTTGGGCACGCCCATCACGCGGCAGTCGTAGCCCACGGACTGCATATACTGGTTGATCTTGTTGCAGGTATCCATGGAGTCGTTACCGCCGTTATAAAAGAAATAGCGGACATCGTGCTTCTTGAACACCTCCAGGATACGCTTGTAGTCCGTGTCATCCAGCTCGGGATCGGCAATCTTGTACCGGCAGGAGCCCAGAGCAGAGGAGGGGGTGTACTTCAGCAGCCGCAGCTCCTCAGGGTCCTCCTGCCCCATGTCAAACAGCCGGTCGGCCAGCACGCCCTTGATGCCGTGCTCCGCGCCCAGCACCTGGGTGATGGCGCCGGACTTCAGCGCCGTGTCGATGACGCCGTAGGCGCTGGCATTGATGACAGACGTGGGACCGCCGGACTGGCCGATGATACACGCGCCGCGCAATTCTTTCATAGGTCCATACCTCCGAAACATAGGTTGAGATTTGATGATGCTCCGGCCCACGCTTGCGATGCGCCGCCGGTATGCCTTCAAACAGGTATTTTACCATGGAAATTTGGGAATGTAAATGCTTTCGCTCTTGCAAATATGAAAAAATATGATACAATAGGAATGTAACAATCATTCCGTACAAAACAGCAAATTTTTATTGCGGAAAAGGAGATATGATTATGGCACTGGTAACATCCAAGGAAATGTTTGAGAAGGCATATGCCGGCGGCTACGCCATCGGCGCCTTCAACGTCAACAATATGGAGATCGTGCAGGGCATCACCGAGGCCTGCCAGGAGGAGCACGCTCCCGTCATCCTGCAGGTCAGCAAGGGCGCCCGCGCCTACGCCAATCACACCTATCTGGTGAAGCTGGTGGAAGCCGCTGTGGCCTGCTGCCCCGACATCCCCATCGTGCTGCATCTGGACCACGGCCCCGATTTCGAGACCTGCAAGAGCTGCATCGACGGCGGCTTCACCTCTGTGATGATCGACGCCTCCTCCAAGCCCTTCGCCGAGAATATCGAGATCACCCGCAAGGTGGTGGAGTACGCCCATGACCACGGTGTCGTGGTGGAAGCCGAACTGGGTACCCTGGCCGGCATCGAGGACGATGTCAAGGTGGCCTCCCACGAGGCATCCTACACCCATCCCGAGGAGGTGGAGGAGTTCGTCGCCAAGACCGGCTGCGACTCTCTGGCCATCGCCATCGGCACCAGCCACGGCGCCTATAAGTTCAAGCCCGAGCAGTGCACCCGCAATGAGCAGGGCATTCTGGTGCCGCCTCCTCTGCGCTTCGACGTACTGGAGGAGGTCAGCAAGCGTCTGCCCGGCTTCCCCATCGTGCTGCACGGTTCTTCCTCCGTCCCGCAGGACTATGTGAAGATGATCAACGACAACGGCGGCAAGATGCCCAACGCCATCGGCGTGCCGGAGGAGCAGCTGCGCCAGGCCGCCCGCCTGTCCGTCTGCAAGATCAACATCGACTCCGATTTGCGTCTGGCCATGACCGGCACCATCCGTCAGTTCATGACCGAGCATCCCGACAAGTTCGATCCCCGCGAGTACCTGAAGCCCGCCCGCGCCAACATCAAGGAGCTGGTGCGCCACAAGCTGGTGGACGTGCTGGGCTGCGCCGGCAAGGCCTGAGCCTATTTTGCCCGTATTTCCGCGTAAACCGCAAGGCGAACGGCGTGACCCGCAAGGGCCGCGCCGTTCGTTTCTGTTGATTGGGCCGTTTTCCTCTCACTTTGCCAGCAGACACAGCGCCTGCTCCACATTTCTCCAGAGATCCGGGACGAAGAACGGCGCACCGGCGGCCATGTGCCCACCGATCTGCAGCCGCTTCTCCGCTGTCAGCAGCTTTGCCGCATTTGTGTTGTCGAAAATTTTGCGCCGTCCCGCTCACTGTGATAGGTGCGGCAGAACGCGCTGACCAATGCTGTCATGCTCATAAGAATCATCTCGCTATATTTCCTACACCCGGAGCAAAATGTTTACAAGACTTGATTTTTTGGCCGTTTTGTGGTAATATGAGCGCAGAAAAAATGGAAATCCGAGGTGGTATCTTGCCCGTTACACTTGTTTCCGACCCCGCCCAGCGCGTGGAGATTGCCCGCGCGATCCTTTCACAGCTGCCGGAGTGGTTCGGCATTCCCGCCGCTACGGAGGGGTATATCACTGACGCCGCCCATGAGCCCTGCTTTGTCTGCGAGAAAGACGGCGCACCGGTAGGATTTCTTTGTCTTAAGGAAACGGGGCGCAGCACCGTAGAGCTGGCGGTCATGGGCGTTCTGAAGCCCTGCCACCGCAAGGGATACGGTCGTGCGCTGGTGGACGCCGCCGTAGCTTACGCCCGCCAGACGGGATACGAATTCATGCAGGTCAAGACCGTGCAGATGGGGAAGTACGAGGAGTATGACCGCACCAATCGGTTCTATCTCAGCTGTGGCTTCAAGGAGTTTGAGGTTTTTCCCACGCTTTGGGACGAGTGGAACCCCTGCCAGATATACGTCCTTTCTCTGAATCGATAAGCAAAATCCCGCAAGGCCATAAGCCTTGCGGGATTTTTATTGTCATGTATTTTCCCTTTACAGGGTCTCCTTGATTCTTTCCGCGATCTGATCGGCGGTCAGGCCGTACTCCCGCAGTACCTCTGCGGCCTTGCCGGACTGCCCGAACCGGTCATTGATGCCAATCTTGCGGAACTTGCAGTTGACCTTGCCCATCAGCACATCGGCCACTGCATCGCCCAGACCGCCGATAACACTATGCTCCTCCACTGTCACTACGTTGCCGCACTTCTCGGCGTACTCGGTGACGCAAGCTGCATCGATAGGCTTAATGGTGTGGACGTTGATGACGCTGATCTCGACGCCCTCCGCTGCCAGCAGCTTGGCCGCCTCCAGCGCTTCGTTGACCATCAGGCCGCAGGCAAACACCGCTGCGTCCTTGCCCTCGCGCATCACGTTGGCCTTGCCGATCTCAAAGGGATAGTCTTCCTCGAACACCGGCGTAGCCAGTCGGGCCAGCCGCATGTAGGCAGGACCCTGGAACTCCGCCAGTGCAAAGACAGCCTTGCGGGCCTCCTTGGCATCGGCGGGCACGATGACCGTCATACCCGGCACCAGCCGCATCAGGCCAATGTCCTCCACGGACTGGTGGCTGCCGCCGTCCTCACCCACGGACACACCGGCGTGGGAGCAGCAGATCTTCACGTTGAACTTGGGGTAGGCAATGGAGTTTCGGATCTGCTCGTAGGCACGGCCTGCACCGAACATGGCGAAGGTGGAGCAGAAGGGGATGAGCCCCATAGTGGACAGGCCCGCGCCGATGTTCATCATGTTGGCCTCAGCGATACCGCAGTCAAAGAAGCGGTCGGGATGGGCCGCCTTGAAATACTTGGTCATGGTGGCGCCGGCCAGATCGGCGTCCAGCACCACTACTTTCTCGTTCTGTTCTCCCAGCTCCACGAGGGCTTTGCCGTAGGCTTCACGGGTTGCAATTTTCTCACTCATGGCTCAGTCCTCCAATTCCTTCAGGGCCTGCTGGCGCTGCTCCTCGTTGGGAGCCTTGCCGTGCCAGCCTACCTGGTTTTCCATAAACGAAATGCCCTTGCCCTTCACCGTATGGGCCAGAATGGCCTTGGGCTTACCAGCCGTCACCGGCGCGCTCAGCGCCGCCTCGATGGCATCCAGATCGTGGCCATCGATCTCATACAGGTCAAAGCCGAAGGCCCGCAGCTTGGCCGCCAGATCACCCAGGCTCATGACCTCGTTGTTGCTGCCGTCGATCTGCAGACCGTTGTTGTCCACCATGACCGTCAGATTGTCCAGCTTGTAGTGAGCGGCGGACATCAGTGCCTCCCAGATCTGGCCCTCCTGGCACTCGCCGTCGCCCAGCATGGCAAAAACCTTGGTATCCTTGCCCTGGAGCTTGGCGCCCAGCGCCATACCCACGGCGATGGAGCAACCCTGACCCAGCGAGCCAGTAGAGGCATCGATGCCGGGCACCTTCTTGCAGTCGGGATGGCCCTGCAGGATGCTGTGCAACTGCCGGAAGTTCTTGAACTCATCGCGGCTGAAAAAGCCCTTTTCCGCCAGCACGCCGTAGTAGCAGGGGGCCGCATGGCCCTTGCTCAGCACGAAGCGGTCGCGGTTCTCCGCCTTGGGATTCTGGGGATCGACACGCATATGGTTGTAAAACACGCTGACCATCAGCTCCACCGCAGAGAGGGAGCCGCCGGGGTGGCCGGAACCGGCATTTGCCGTCATGTTGATAATATCCCGACGTACCTGACGGCATACGCGGGAGAGCTCTGCTGTATTCATGGGGGACCTCCATTCCTTAATGTTCCGTATAAGATTACCGCATTTTACCGGAAATGTCAATGAACAGTACGCGCCGCCGCGGCATAGGATGCTATTGGAGGGATGCAGCATGGTATTTCGCCCCTATCGGCGACTCAACGCCGTTTTGTACGCACACCGCTGGGCCTACGGCCGTGACCCGCAGTTTTACAATTACGAAGCCATCGGCGGCGACTGCACAAATTTCGCATCGCAGTGCATCTACGCCGGCACCGGCGTCATGAACGAAACGCCTCTTTACGGCTGGTACTACATCAACGCCAACAACAAATCTCCGTCCTGGACCGGCGTGGAGTACCTCTATGACTTCCTCACCCGTTCCCGGGCGTCGCTGGGTCCCGTGGCGCATGCCACGACCGACCTGCGGGACGCCCAGCTGGGCGATGTGATCCAGCTCCGGTTCAACGGCAGTGCATTCCAGCACTCGCCAGTGGTGGTGCAGTCCAGTGCTGACGGTTCAACGGATAAAATACTGGTAGCCGCCCACAGCACCGATGCCGATTGGCGTCCGCTCAGCAGTTACGAGTACCAGGAGCTACGGATCCTGCACATTCTGGGCTTTTACGACGAATAAAAGGGGAGACGGAGGTCTATTCCTCCGTCTCCTTATCCGTATCTTCAATTTTTCCTTTTATTTTCACACTTGACAAGGGATTCGCCTTTGCAGCCACACGCAGAGATTCGTTGTCGATGTGGGTATATATCTCTGTGGTGTTCAGGTGCTCGTGGCCCAGAACTTCCTGCACTGCCTTGACATCCACGCCGTTCTGCAGCATCAGCGTGGCCGCCGTGTGCCGCAGCTTGTGACTGGAATATCGTTCACTGTCCAGCCCTGCGTCAGACAAATGCTTCTTTACCAAGGCGTGGACCGTGGACCGGCTGATGCGCTTGTTCTGGCCGGAGAGGAACAGTGCGTTCCGGTCCTTGCCGCTGACAGGTCGTCGCACCGCCATATACTGGGCCAGCGCGTCCTTGCAGGCGCCGTTGAGATACACTACCCGCACCTTGCTGCCCTTGCCCAGCACCCGCAGCGCATCGTCCTGGATGTCATTGACATCCAGCCCAGTCAACTCCGAAATACGTAGTCCGCAGTTCAAAAACAACGTCAGAATACAGTAATCCCGCTCTCTGTGTGCCCCATCCACTGACTCCAGCAGGGATAGGCACTCGTTCAGCGTCAGATAGCGGGGGAGGGACTTCATCTGCTTGGGCGTGTCCACGTCCTTGCAGGGATTGTTCTCCAACAGGTGTCGTTTGTTGCAGATATAGTTGAAAAATGAGCGTATCGTGGCCAATTTGCGGGCACGGGATGCAGCGCTCAATCCTTTGTCAGAATTTTCACTATTTTGATGCTGCAGCCGATCGCGGCTGAGATATGTGAGGTATCCGTAAATATCCGTCAGCGTGATGGACGCGATAAACGGCAGGTCCACGTCGTGGATGTCGATCTCGTCCAGCCGCTTGTCGGCCAGTGTCGGATTGCGGGTCTGCTTGAGGTAGCGAAAGAAATTCCGCATATCCAAGTAATATTCATCCACGGTATGCCTGGAATGTGCCTTGATAGTTTCGTGGTAGCTGAGAAAATCCAGCAGCAGCTGGGGCGAATCTGTACGATGGTCCATAAGAACCTCCAAATATCAAATATGATAGCGGCAGACATTGAGATGTAAATCCCGTGATACCGGCGGCAGCCGAACATCGCTGCGTGCGCTGCAGTGACCTGACTTGATCTCGACAGCACGAATCCATTTTCCAAAAAGGTATCCAACTAAATGCGGGGCTGATTGGTTCTGGTCAATGGGTCTTTGAATCCATCTGCAATCTCAATTTTACCCTCACTGAATTCATCCGCCTCCACTCGATTGAACAAAATTTTTATTTTGTTCAATCTCATGTACCCAGCCGTTCGGGCTTCCCTTTTGCGTTGCAGGTATGGTAGCAGAGTTTCTGGGTGCTGTCAAGATTGAACAAAATAATTGTTATTGTTCAGTCCGTGCAGCAGCGGTAGTCCTCGTCATGCCGACGTTTACCGGAAAGCTACCGCACAGATAGCCGAGTTCTATTTACCAGCGTGTGTGACTGTCGTTCACACACGCTGGTTTTTCCCGCGCAACTGAACCGTTCTGCATGGCGTCTCTTTTGCGGGAGTCCCCCCTTCATCCAGGCCACTATCGGTTCACCATAAGCAAAGCAAAGGACGGTGCAAACCGTCCTTTGCTTTGCTTATTTCTTCTTTCTTGGCTTCGGCAGCGGCGTAGCGGCCTCGACAGCCCGCAGCACCTGCTCCGTCAGCTCGCGATCCTCCACGTCCAGCATGTAGTGCTCCTTCGCCCCTTCGTAGGGACAGCCGCAGGGTGTATCATACATCAGATTGTCCAAAACCGGCAGTTTTTTCACAAAAACCGTGTTATCACGCACCAAAAGCACAGGTTTTTCGTTAAAATACACCATGTATTCCCCGAACATTTTCCGGCTGCGCACGCCCCCCAGCGGCGAGAGCTGCTCCAGCACGAAGGTCAGATAATCGGCGGATGTCGCCATGTGTTACGCCTTCAGGCAGCGCAGCACGGCCATCAGGATGGAGTAGTACTTGCTGTCCGGCGTATCGGCACGGCTGGTGATGATGACGGGGCAGGACGCGCCGCAGATGGTACTGGCCATGGTCTTGCCCGCAATGTAGCTGCATGCCTTATACAGCACATTGCCAATCTCAATAAACGGCACCAGCAGGATGTCGGCCTGACCGGCCACGGGGTCCTTAATGGCCTTGTGCTTCACGGACTCCATGGAGATAGCGCCGTCCAGTGCCAGCGGGCCGGAGATGACGCAGCCCTCCACGCCCCGCTCCGCGATCTCCCTGGCGGTGACGGTGGACGGCATCTTGTCTGTGACATTCTCCACAGCGGACAGCACGGCCACCTTGGGGCACTCCACGCCCAGCGCGCGGGCCACAGGCAGCGCGTTCTCCACGATGCCGATCTGGGTCTCCACGTCAGGAGCGATATTGATAGCGGCGTCGGTAATCATGATAAACCGACCCTCGTACTCAAAAATACCGCACTGGCTGACGAGACGGCGGCCGCCCTTAGGAATCAGGCCCGTCTCCTTATTCAGGATAGCCCGCGCAAAGTTGGAGGTCTGGAGTATGCCCTTCATGGGGATGTCGGCCTTGCCCTCCCGCACCAACTGCACGGCGATCTTGGCGGCCTCCAGCTCCTCACCATCAAAATCCACGATCTCGTAGTCACTCTCGTTCTCGCCCATGTCGTGCAGCATGGCGATGATCTCGTTCTTCTTGCCCACCAGCGTACCATCGACCACACCCTTGCGGTGGGCATGGACTACGGCGGACAGCGCCGGCTCGTCATGGGCATTGGCCAGCGCGATGCGCTTCTTCATGTTCCGGCTCAGCACATAGTCTTCCAGTTCCTTAAAGTTTGTCAGCATGATGTTTACCTCCGTGAAATTTGTTCCCATACTTGCTGTGAGCGGTTTTTCAGGGTTATTATACGCTTTCTCCCTGTAAATGACAACACTTTTCTGCCCCCTTCCCTTCCGCCCGACTACAAATTTCTTGCAAACAGCCGTCCTTTGGGGTATACTGATAGAAACTTGTGCAGGAGGTCCTTCTATGTTCTGGGATATTCTTTTTTACGGCATTATCATCATAGGCGCTGCCCTGCTGATCGGCCTGACGGTCTATCGTATCGACTGGGCCCGCCACCCTGAAAAGTACAAGGACCTTGTGGAGGACCCCGAAAAGGCAGCCTACCGCCAGAAGAAGGAGGCAGACAAAAAAGCCGCCGCCAAGAAGGCCAAGGAGAAAGAAAAGGCCCTGAAGCGTCAGAAGCGTGTGGATAAGGTCAACCACTACCGCGCTATCAACGGCAAGCCTCCCATCGGCATGGACGGCAAGCCCAAGGATGCCGGTAAAAAGAAGAAAAAGTAACGCAAAAGCACCGCGGCACTGCCGCGGTGCTTTTTTGCTCTATGATCCCTCTCAGACGTTGTCTCCGCCGCACAGCAGACCGGTGAGTTGGGCGTACAGCCGCTCCGGCTCCCGCTGGAACCGCTGGGCCAGTGCATCGGCCGTAGGCCGGTCCGCCACCATCAGCTGCAGCTCCATCAGCTGATCCACATCGTCCCGCAGCGCCAGCGTCACAGTATACGTTCCGTTGGGCCGCTCCGTCACATGGCTCTGCACCTGGGCGCGCCGCAGTGCCGCCTTGTTATAGGCCGCGATGTTTCTGTCCGACCGCTGCCGCACGGACAGTGGCAGGCTGGACTCGCAGATCTGGCTGTTCTTCATGCCCTTGTCGGTGATGGCGTACCGTCCCTCCTCTGTCAGGCGAAGGTGCTCCGTCTTCACCAGATCATTGAGACACTCGGCATAGTCGAAATAGTCGATACCATCATCGCACATGGTCAGATCCTGCATGTCCTCCGGTGTCAGCGGTTCTGTCACGCGGGCGGCGATATATAAAATGAGGAACTTGATCTCCAGCTTGTCCTGAATGAAGCCGATACCCATAGCGCATCCCTCCCTGTCGCTTTACTCTATTATACGCAAAAAAGCGGAATTTGTAAAGAGGAGGAGCCGCGCCATAGGCACAGCTCCTCCTCTTTACGCTCAGTGGCAGGCGCAATAGCTGCGGGTGCTGTTGTAGTCGTTGGGTGTATCCACCGTATTGGGCGGGAAGAATTCGTTGACAGGGAACGCCACGCTGCGGAACAGTCCGCAGGGATCCTCCTGCGCGTCGCAGGGGCACTCGGACTGCGGCACGCAGTAGTCATACACGGGGATGAGCAGCTGGGTATCCCGCTCCAGCCGCACCAGTGTGAACTGCCCCAGCGTCACGTAGAACCGGCGGCTGGCACTGTCATCGAACACCAGCTGGCCGCTGAAGCTCTGGGCAATAAAGGATGGGATCTCCATCAGCCTCCCGCAGTCGCAGCTGGGTGTCGGCGGGCAATCCGTTGCCTTGGTGTCCAGCACGATGGGGTCCACCGCCTCTACCACAGCGATGGGCAGATTCGTGCGCATCCGGTTGGGGACGTCCAGCTCGTCAAAGGCCGTGTCGGAGGAGAAGATCTTGGCGTTCCCCTCGCTGCCGAACAGGATGCACCGCTTGTCGAACACGCACAGTCCCTCGGCCTCGGCGCAGCGGGGCGTGCCGGTGCAGACCTGCAGCGTCACGCGGTAGAAAAACCGCATATCGATAGAGTAGAACCCACGGTTAAATGTCACCGGCTCCACATCCGTGTAAATATACAGCAGCTCCGCCGTGCCGCCCTTGATCATCTGAGAGGTGCTCAGCACCTCCTGCGCCGCCGTGGTGGGATAGAACCGCAGATCCTCCACGCAGTCCTTGTCGCGGCAGGAATCAAAGATCTTCCGTGTATGGACGCAAACGGACTCACGCACGCTGCTGAGATCGCAGACGGGGCCCGGCATCAGATTTTCAGGCATTTGAATGACCTCCTAATAAGTACTGAAAGAATGGCTCTTTCAGTACAGTGTATGCCCGAAACGCACAAAGGTGCGGCGCCGCAGCGCCGCACCCGTACTCGTTATTTCTTCCGTACCACCACATTCTCCTGCCCCAGCCACTCTCTGCACTCCTGCAGGAAGGCCGGATGATCCAGGCACGTTGTGCCCAGCATCTTGCCGGTGTCCGCCACGCGGACCTTCAGGGGCGTATCGCCCTCGAACATGGTCATCACCAGACTGATGTGCCGGAACTCACGGCTGTCCATGCTGGGCACCCTCAGATAGATGACGGACCGCTCCTTTGGCGCCGCTGGACGGTGCTCCTCCCCTACGGGAATGCTCTGCTCCAGCGGATAGATGCTGTCGCACATGATCTGGGGCGGCTTCTCGTCCCGCACGGACAGCCTGCCCTTCACCAGCACCGGCGTGTTCACCGCCATGTAGCTGCCGCATTGGTCGATGGTGCGGCTGAAGCACAGCAGCTCGATGGCCGCCGTCTCGTCCTCCACCACCACATAGGCCATCAGTGTATTGTTCTTGGTGGTCCTTGTCCGGCTGGAGGTCACGATGCCCGCCACGGTGACGTTCTGCCCGTCGGCGAACCGCACAGGCCCGTCCTCGCTGGCAAAATCGTCCATGATCTCGTGGATAGGCACTGCCCCTCCCCGCTGGGCCGTGGGCCGCCAGTCCGTCATGGGATGGCCGGAGAGATACAGCCCCGTGGTCTCCTTCTCCATATGCATCCGCTCGGTGGCGGAGTACTCAGGGATGTCCGGCAGGTGGATCCTGGCTGCCTCGTGCTCCTGACCAGAGGAGCCACCGAACATATCCAGCTGTCCCTCCACGTTCTGCCGCCGTGTGCTGCCGATGGCGTCCAGCACCGTTTCATACACCGCGATGAGCTGGGACCGCCGGTCCCCGAGGCTGTCGAAGGTGCCGCTGCGGATGAGGTTCTCCACCGCACGCTTGTTCATATCGCCGCAGTCGTACATCCGCTGGCAGAAGTCCTGGAATGACCGGAAAAATCCTCTCTGCTCCCGTTCCCGCACCACGGACTGGATGAAGCCGCGGCCGATATTCTTGATGGCCACCAGACCAAATCGGATGCCCTCCGGCTCCACGGTGAACCGGTCATAGGAACGGTTCACATCCGGCGGCAGCAACGCAATGCCGCACTCACGGCACTCGCCGATATAGCCCGCCACCTTGTCGGAGTTGTCCAGCACGCTGGTGAGCAGCGCTGCCATGTACTCCTTGGTGTAGTGGCACTTGAAATACGCCGTCTGATAGGCCACCACCGCATAGCTGACAGCGTGGGCCTTGTTGAAGGCGTAGTTGGCAAAGTCGAAGATCTCGTCATAGATGGCCTGGGCCGTGGCCTCCTCGATGCCGTTTGCGACGCAGCCGGTGATGCCCCGCTCCTTATCACCGTAGACGAATGCCTGCCGCTCCTTTTCAATCTCCTTGGCCTTCTTCTTGCTGATGGCGCGGCGCACCATGTCCGCCTGCCCCAGCGAAAAGCCGCCCAGCTCCTGAAAAATGCGGATGACCTGCTCCTGATACACGATGCACCCGTAGGTCACGGACAGAATAGGGATGAGCTTGGGATGCTTGTACGTCACCAGCTTGGGATCGTGCTTGCAGGCAATAAACCGCGGGATGGACTCCATAGGTCCCGGGCGGTACAGGGCGATGACGGCGGTGATGTCCTCAATGTTCTGGGGCTTCAGCCCCACGCACACGCCGGTCATACCGGTGGACTCGATCTGGAATACGCCGGAGGTCTGCCCGCGGGAGATCATCTCATACGTCTCCGGATCGTCATCGGGGATGTCCGATAGTCTGAAGTCCGGCTTGTAGGCCTGCACCATCTTCACTGCGTCGTCCAGCACCGTCAGATTCCGCAGGCCCAGAAAGTCCATTTTCAGCAGGCCCAGTTCCTCCAGTGTGGTCATAACGTACTGGCACACCACGGCGTCGTCATTCCGTGCCAGCGGCACATACTCGTACACCGGCTGCTTGGTGATGACCACGCCTGCCGCGTGGGTGGAGGCGTGGCGCGGCATGCCCTCCAGTGCCATGGCCGTGTCGATGAGCTTCTTCACCCGCGGATCATCGCGGTACACGTCCGCCAGCTGCTTGCTGAGCTTCAGAGCGTCCTTCAGCGTGATGTGCAGCGCCCCTGGCCCTGCCGGCACCAGCTTGGCCACCACGTCCACCTCGGCGTAGGTCATGTTCAGAGCGCGACCCACATCCCGAATGGCAGCGCGGGCTGCCATAGTGCCGAAGGTGACGATCTGGGCCACGTGGTCATCGCCGTACTTACGGCGCACGTAGTCCACCACCTCACCGCGGCGGGTGTCCCCGAAGTCCATATCGATATCGGGCATGGATACCCGCTCCGGATTCAGAAACCGCTCGAAGTACAGATCGTACTTCATGGGGTCGATGTCCGTGATCTCCAGGCAATAGGACACCATGGACCCTGCGGCGGAGCCGCGCCCAGGTCCTACCGGGATGTCCACGCTCTTGGCATAGCGCACGAAGTCGGACACGATCAGGAAGTAGTCAGTGAACCCCATCTTTTCGATCATGTCCAGCTCGTAGTCCAGCTGCTTGCGGTACTCCGGCCTGTCGCCGTACCGCTTGACGAACCCCTCATCGCACAGCTTCCGCAGATACGCGGGGGAGTCGTAGCCCTCCGGCAGCTGGAATTCCGGCAGGTGGTACTTGCCGAAGGTGAACTCCAGCTGGCACATGTCTGCGATGCGCTGGGTGTTGGCCACTGCGTCGGGGTACCCCGCAAACAGCGCCTCCATCTCCTCCGTGGACCGCAGATAGAAGTTCTGGGGCTCGTAGCGCATCCGGTTCTCGTCATCCACGGTCTTGCCCGTCTGGATGCACAGAAGCACATCGTGGCTCTCGGCGTCCTCCTTCCGGAGATAGTGGGCATCGTTGGTACACACCAGCGGAATGCCCGTCTCGTTGTGGAGCCGCAGCAGCTGCCGGTTCACCTCGGTCTGGTCGGCGATACCGTGGTCCTGCAGCTCCAGATAAAAGCTGTCCTCACCGAAGATGTCCCGCATGGTCAGGGCATATTCCTTCGCCCCGTCGTAGTCACCGTTCAGTACTCTGCGGGGGATCTCACCGGCCAGACAGGCCGACAGCGCGATAAGGCCCTCGGAGTGTTCCCGCAGCAGGTCCATGTCGATACGGGGCTTGATGTAAAAGCCCTCGGTGAATGCCTGACTCACCATATAGGACAGATTCCGATAGCCTGTCTCGTTCTTGCACAGCAGCACCAGATGGCGGCTCTCCGCATCGAACTCGTGCTGCTTATCGAAGCGGGTCCGCCGCGCCACATACACCTCGCACCCGATGATGGGATGGATGCCCTCCTTTTTGCAGGCGCGGTAGAAGTCAATGACGCCGTACATCACGCCGTGGTCCGTGATGGCCACCGCGTTCTGCCCCATCTCCTTTACCAACGCCGGCAGATCCCGTATTCGGCACGCGCCGTCCAGCAGGCTGTATTCCGTATGGACATGCAGATGTACAAAGCCCATGTCTCCCCGTCCTTCCGTATCTCTCAGGCCAATTCCTCCAGCATTTCACACAGCAACTCCACGCCGGACACCACCAGCACGCGGCAGTGCTGGGTCACGCCCAGCTCCCGGGCCATGTCCGTGGCGTCCAGGTCCTTCTCCGCCAGCAGGTCGCGGCAGTCCAGCTTGTGGAACCGCGCTGTGTAGCGCCGCTGGTAATCCTTTGTCAGCTCCGAGGAGCGCTTCTTCCCTGCCGCGCCGTTTTCCAGCGTGGCCGGGTACACCATGCCCAGCACCACCGCCGCGGCGTTCACCACGCCGCACACGCCGCCGCAGCGGAGCCCGCCGCCGAACCCGCTGGCCAGCGCCATGCTCTGCTCCTCCGAAAAGCCGGTGATGTCTGCGAACGCCAGCAGCACGCTCTGTCCGCAGTTCAGCCCCTTCTCGTGGTACTCCATGGCCCGCAGGCACCGTTCTTTCATTGTCATACCTCGTCTGCCTCCTCCATTAGTTTCCTCAGCCGGTGATTGATGCAGGATTTCGTCACCGGCGGTTCACACCGTTCCGCCAGCTGCGCCAGCGAATCCTCCGGATAGTCCAGCCGCAGCTGCGCCGTCTGCTGCAATTTCTCCGGCAGCCGCTCCCACCGCGCACTGTCCCGCAGCTTGGCGATGGCGGCGGTTTGCTCCTGGGCCGCGTCCAGCGTCTTATTGACATTGGCCATGTCGCAGTTCATGGCCCGATTGGCCCCGTTCCGTATCTCCTTGTCCACCTTGGCGGTCATGATGTCCATGGCCGCCGCCGGTGCGCCGATCTTCGTCAGCAGATCCTCGATGTGCTCCGATTGCTTGAAATAGATGAGCGCATCCGCCCCCCGCTGCACGGAGCGGGGCAGGAATCCCATCTCCTCCAGCAGTGTGGACACCTCGCGGCTGGCCTGCTGATGACTGGTGGCCAGTTCCATGTGGTACCGCTTTTCCGGATCTGTAACGCTGCCTCCGGCCAGAAACGCGCCCCGCAGAAACGCCGTCCGACAGCAGTCCTCCTCCAACAGCCCGAAGTTTACGTGCAGCGCCATGATCTGCTGGGGATCGTACCCCAGCGTGTTGATGACCCTCGCCAGCTTCTCCCGATCCGTGATGCGGAAGATGAGCTTGCCCCGTCCGTCGCCCTCCGGCGTCTGGTCGAACCGCAGCGAAAACGCCTTGTGAAACAGCTTGGGAAGCCGCGCGGCAAACTCCGGATTTTCCGTGATGATCCGTACCTCCGACGGCGTGAATGTGTTGCAGTATAGCAGCACGCCGTAGGCCTCCGCTCGGGCACAGCATTGTCGGGACAACTGGACGCGGCACATCTCATTTTTCGCCTTGAACGCAAATGAGCTCATTGTTTCTCCTCCCTTTGTAGCTTCCTCAGTGAAGCGCAAACATCTGCCCCCTCACAGATAAATTTATGTATACGGTCATTATTCTTCGACTGAATCGCCTTTACCAAGGTTGCATCTATCACAAAGCGTTCGTAGGTTACTCATATCACTTGTTCCTCCTTTAGATACAGGGTTAATGTGGTCTACATGCAAACGCGCACCGTCCTCCGCCCGTGCACCACAAATTTGGCAGCGAAATTGATCACGACGCATTACTTGGTAACGTACTTTTGCTGTAATCCGACTGCGCTCCAGTCTCCGTCTATATTCCTCAGAAGCACGATATATCTCACATTCCCGTGTAGCTTTAACCATTTCGCGAATCTCACGGTCATGATATATCTTTTCAAGTTCATAGTGGTTTCGGCCAGCAGGACTTGTGTATTCTTTCCGACAATATACTCTAAGTTCAAGAATAGGTTTTTTTGTAATTTCTTCGACTAATGTCTGCTCTGTTTTAAGATACCAATCGTATCGGATCTTATATGCCTTGCATTCTTCCTCTGTTATTTCAGAGTGGAGCTTTTCGAATTCAGCACAGTATTTTTTATACTCATTTTTGTTTATATCTACGTCCTTAATCGCCTGTTCGAATACTTGCAGTTTTTCTTGCAGGAGGATATCCATAATATCTTTTACACTGTAACGATCATATTTTTGCTTTGTATCAAACACATAGTTGTAATCGAAACATCCATCATCAAAAATATCTTTTTTAAAACTATATCTGTCGTTTAAAGACTCTACTTTGTGATAATACGCACTGCTTTCCAACACAATAGCTTCTTTTCTTTTCAAGACGTGGCGAGAGAGTAAAACTATAAAAAGAGCGACTATAAATATGACAAATATAGCAGCAAAAATTTGTACCGCATATTTATCAAAAAATACCAGAATTTCCTGCAATATGGCAGCGCCCCTCCCTCTCACCGTGAAATATCCCGATGGCTTTCGGACACGGGGAAGCCCTGCTCCCCGATGAATGTGGCCAGATGATGGGCCACCGCCGTCGAGCGATGCCGCCCGCCGGTGCAGCCCACGGCGATGACCAGCTCCGTCCGTCCCTCCTGCCGGTACTGGGGCAGCAGAAACGCCAGCAGCGGCTCCAGCCGCTCCAGAAACCGTCCTGCCGCCTCGGATGAAAACACATACTCTCGCACCGGCTCGTCCAGTCCCGTCAGAGGCTTCAACTCCGGTACATAATAAGGATTGGGCAAAAACCGCACGTCGAACACCAGATCCGCCTCCATGGGCAGCCCATTCTTGAACCCAAAGGACATGACGCTGACGTTCAGCGGCTGCCGCGTACCCACGCCGCCGAACAGGTTCAAAAGCTCGCTGCGCAGCTTGGCGGTGGAGAACGCTGTGGTGTCCAGCACGAAGTCCGCTCTGGCCCGTACCGGATCCAGCAGCTCCCGCTCCCGCTTCACGGCCTCCTCGATGGAGCCGCCCTCGGTACACAGCGGATGGGTCCGCCGCGTCTCCTTGTAGCGGCTGATAATGACCCGGGTGTCCGCCTCTAAAAACAGCATCCGGCACCGCACGTTGTCCCGCCGCCGCAGCTTGTCCTGCACGTCGATGAGCCGCTGGAACGGCTCCCCCGCGCGGACATCGTACACCAGCGCCACACGGTCATACCGCCCGCCGGAGGCGGTGCAGAAGTTGGCGAATTTCAACATCATCTCCGCCGGCAGGTTGTCCACGATATAGTAGCCGATGTCCTCTAAAAAGGCAGCGGTGCGGGACTTCCCGCTGCCGGAAAGTCCCGAAATGATGAGTATCTCCACGTTTCGCTCCTCAGTGTATCATCTTGATCTCCGGCTCCAGCCGGACGCCCTTTTCCTCCCATACGCGCCGCTGGATCACCGCCATCAGCGCCGTCACGTCGGCGCAGGTGGCGCCGCCGCGGTTGATAACAAAACCCGCGTGTTTCTCTGACACCTGCGCTCCACCCACGGTCATGCCCTTCAGCCCGCACTGGTCGATGAGCGCCGCAGCGAAATAGCCCTCCGGCCGCTTGAACGTACTGCCCGCACTTGGATATTCCAATGGCTGTGAAGTCTTTCTCCTTGTCATCAATTCTTCCATTTTCTGCCGTATCTCCTCCGGCCTTCCCGCCGTCAGTTGAAACACGACCCGGAGTACCACTGCCTCCGGCCGGTCTGTCAGCAGGCTGTGACGGTAGGAGAACCGCAGTTCCTCCCCTCTCAGCGTCCGGACGCCATCATCGGGAAACAGTACCGTGGCGCTGTGCACCACCTGCTGCATCTCCCCGCCGTAGGCCCCTGCGTTCATACACACCGCGCCGCCCACGCTGCCTGGGATGCCGTGGGCAAATTCCAGCCCCGTCAGTCCCTGCTTCTGGGCGTACACCGCCGCCCGGGCCAAGGGCGCACCGGCCTCCGCCGTCACGCGGCCCTCCGCGTCCAGCACCACACAGGACATATCCCGCGTGTTCACCACCAGCCGGTCCACACCCTCGTCGGGAAACAGCAGGTTCGTGCCGTTTCCGATGACCAGTGGTCTGGCCCCACAGCCCCGCGCCGCCTCAATGAGCAGCACCATCTGGCTGCCGTCCTTGGGGAACGCCATGCGCCGCGCCGGTCCGCCGATGCGGAACGACGTGTACTTCGCCAGCGCCGCATCGTGTTCATATATCATGTCCGGCAGATAGTCCGCCGTCCATCGGTCCAATTCCTCATACCAGCTCATAAACCCTCCTGAAACGGCATCAGATCCGCTTGTTCTTGCCCAGCAGCGCCGCGCCGATGATACCAGCCTGGTTGCCCAGCTCCGCCTTGACGATGCGGGTGCGCCGGTTCTTTCCACAGGGGATGCTCTCCCGCTCCACGCACCGCTGCACCGGCAGCAGCAGCTGTTCGTCTGCCTCATTGCTGACACCGCCGCCGATAGCCAGCGTATCCGGCTGGAACACGTTGACCATGTTGACGATGCCGCAGGACAGATAGCTCACGTATTCCTCGCAGATGCGCTGGCCCACGGGATCACCCTGCCGTGCCGCGATAAATGCGGACTGGCCGGACACGCGGCCGTCGTTCTCCGCCACCACCTGCGCAAGGATGCTGTCCGGATGGGCCGCCAGCGCCTCTGCCGTCATCCGCTTCAGCGCCGTGGCGGAGGCGTACTGCTCCCAGCAGCCGCGGCGGCCGCAGGGGCACGGCAGACCGTCCTTGATGATGACGGTGTGGCCCACCTCGCCGGCCATGCCATTGGCGCCGTGGTACACCTTGCCGTTGTGGATGATGCCCGCGCCTACGCCGGTGCCCAGCGTGATGGTCACGAAGCGCTTGCTGTCCCGTCCTGCGCCCACGTAGTATTCCGCCAGCGCCGCGCAGTTGGCATCGTTCTCAATATACAGCGGGATGGACAGATAGTGGTGGAACAGCTTCCGCAGCGGCACGTTCCGCAGCGGAAGGTTGCAGGTGTAGCCGATGGAGCCGGACCGGATCTCCACGGTCCCGGGCACGCCCACGCCCACCGATGCGATGTCGTCCAGCGGCACGCCTGCGGACTTGGCCAGCTCCTGCGTCATGGCCACAATGGTCCACGCCAGCGACTGCTGGTCGGTGACGGATGCCACCTTCATTTTCTGCACAGCCAGCAGCTGGCCGTTCTCATCCGCCAGCCCCGCCTTCAGGTTGGTGCCGCCGATGTCTACGCCCACATACTTCATCGTTCCGTCTGCTTCTCCTTCATCATCTCGTCCACCTTGCTGTCAAACTGCGTCACAAAATCTCTCGCTGCGTTGTAGCCGTACTTCATCTGCCGGTTTTTCATGGTGGCGATCTCCACGATACCCGCCAGGTTCCGCCCGGGCCGCACAGGGATGGTGACGATGGGCAGCTCCACGCCCAGTATCTCGTATTTCTCCTCACCAAGGCCCAATCGGTCGTAGAACTTGCCGTCTATCCACTGCTCCAGCTGGATGACCAGGTCGATCTCTGTATCGAACTGCACAGCGCCCATGCCAAACAGCTGCTGCACGTCGATGACACCCACGCCGCGTATTTCAATGTAGTGACGGATGATCTCCGGCGCCGTGCCAAACAGGCTGTTGGAGATACGCCGGATCTCCACAGCGTCATCGGCCACCAGCCGGTGTCCGCGCTTCAGGAGCTCGATGGCCGTCTCACTCTTGCCGATGCCGGAGTCGCCCAAAATCAGCACGCCCTGGCCGTAGATGTTCATCAGCACACCGTGCCGTGCGATTTGAGGCGCCATGGCTCGGTTCAGATAGTCGATAAGCTTGCTGGTCACGTCCACGGTGGACTCCGCGGACCGCAGCAGCGTGCGGTCATGCTTCTCTGCCATCTGCACCAGCTCCGTCGGGACGTCCATATCCCTCGCCACGATGAGGGCAGGGAACGGATAGCTCAGCAGCTTATTGAACACCCGCATCCGCTCCGTCTCCGTCATGCGGTCCAGAAAGCGCATTTCACCGCGTCCAAGGATCTGCAGGCGCTTATCGTCAAAATAGTCGTAAAACCCCACCAGCTGCAGGGCTGGACGGTTCACGTCCGAGATGGTCACAACGGTGTTGTCGAAGTCGCGCCCCTTGTGAAGGATCTCCATGCTGAAGATCTCCACCATTTTTTTCAGGCTGGCCGGCGTCCGTCTGACTTTTTCCATACAGGTCCCTCCCACAGCCGCCGCCGTCAAACGCGGCAAATGCGGCAAATAGTTACCTTATATTATATCTTGTATCCCCCTGTTTCGCAACACTTTCGCTTCTCAAAAAAATTTCGTTTTTTTGTCAAATAGTGCTTGCAATCTGCGGCGTTATCTGTTATTATATCAACTGCTTGCGATGCAAGCGACCGTATGTTACAACAGCAAGGAGGTGCAACGGATGGCTAAGTGCGAATTTTGCGACAAGGGCGTGACCTTCGGTATCAAGGTCTCTCACTCCCACCGGCGTTCCAATCGTCCCTGGAAGCCCAATGTCAAGCGCGTGAAGGCAGTGATCAACGGCACGCCTCGCCATGTATATGTTTGTACCCGGTGCCTGCGTTCCGGCAAAGTTACCCGCGCGATCTGAGTTGATCGTCGCCTGAACTGTACAGACAAAACGCCCTGCGGAATCCTCCGCAGGGTGTTCTTCTTTATAGCGCAAATATTACATGAAAGGCACAGAACCGTGACGGCGGTTCTGTGCCTTTCGTGTTTACGCCAATGTAAATTGATAGGTGACAGAGTTCTGCCACTTTTCGTCATTTGTCAGGTCCGCACCGATCAACGTGCCGCCCATCCGCTCATAGAATGCACGGGCATTCACGTTCTCAGGAACACAATAGCAGATGAAGGACGCGGCATCACACTCTCTGCAAAAGGCCTTTACATGCTCAAATGCCGCCCGGCCGACGCCCTGCCTTTGATATTCGGAGACGATATACAGGGACTGCAAGGTAATCACATTGGCCTGATGTATCGTCAGATAGCCGATATTCTGACCATCTTTTTGGATCAAATACACAGAATATGCCGGATCATTGATCCTTGACAGCTCTTTTTCCTCGTGCCACGCCCAGTCAAAGTCATCTATCATATGATCCGGATAAATTCCCCTGTATGTGGTACTCCAGATTTTATGCCGCAGGCCAATGATGGACAGCGCGTCGTCTTTGCCCGCCTCAACAAACATTTTATTGTCTGTCATATCACAGCTCGGGGTCCCAGCTGCGGCGCTCTCCGCGATTTCCATTTTCTGCCCCTTCGGATGTCTCCGCCTGGTAGGACACCGCCGTCCCCTGCCGCTCAAAGGACAGGTAGCGGGTACCCTGAAATGTCAGCAGGCCGGTGTCCCCCTCCGTCAGCAGGCCATATTCCCGCCCGGGGAGCCGCAGCTCCAGCCGGTCGCCGCCATCGAACTGAAACGTCACACAGTAGGTGGTGGAGCGCGTTGTATGCCCCGCGCCGTTACCGTGATGGTGGTGAACGCTGACGTTCTCCCGCTTGGCCACCACCGCCGCGTTCACTGTCAGGCGGGGCGAACGGTTATTTTTGCCCCACTGGGCGATACCCTTGCCCGCGCTGATGAGGAACACCAGGAAAATGCCAAAAAAAGCGATAAAAAACAGGAGCTGAAATATTTGAAAACCGCCAAAGCCCATACCGTAACCGTCGAAACCGAACATCGCTGCGTCTCCTTTCTTTTCACTGCGGAAAACATACCATTTTTTCTGTTGCCTGTCAAGCATCCACAGGTTTACACGGTGAAATGTCCGGAAATATCCGTGCAACCTGCGGTTTACAGTGCCGTTATCCTTTGCTGAGATGGCCCATGGCGGCCCGCAGCATCAGCTTTTTCGTGCCCACCGTGTCGAAGGCCACCTCAATAAGGGCGTCGTTGCCCATGACGCGGACGGACAGCACCATGCCCTGCCCGAAGGCATCGTGGCGCACGCTCTCGCCCGGTGCCAGCTGCATCAGGCCGCCGGAGGGTGCCCTGCGGCCTGCATCGGACGATGACCGGAGCGGTGCTTTCTGCGGGCCAGATGTCTCGTGCGCCATTGTACTCTGTGTGCCGTATGCGGCGCTACGACTGCTGTAGTTGCCGTACTTTTCGCCATAGCTATCGTATCCGGCGTACCGGCTGCTCCGGCTGTCTCCGGCGCCGTCGCCCCAGCCGACGCTGTCCCAGTTGCTCTCTGTGCTGCGTGGCTGCGGCTTGCTGAGCCACTCCATGTTCTCCTCAGGGATCTCCTTCAAAAAGCGGGAGGGCATGGCCGGTGCGGTGCGGCCGAACAGCATACGCTGCCGCGCGTTGGTCAGTACCAGCGTCTCCTTGGCGCGGGTCATGGCCACGTAGCACAGACGCCGCTCCTCCTCCATCTCCTCCGCATCGCCCATGGCGCGATTTCCCGGAAAAAGGCCGTCTTCCATGCCCACCACGTAGACGTGAGGGAACTCCAGCCCCTTTGCAGCGTGCATGGTCATCATGGTCACGCAGTTGTCGCTGTCGGACTGGCTGTCCAGATCCGTATACAGCGCCACTTCGTCCAGAAAGCCGGACAGCGACGGCTCACCTTCGACGTTTTCCAGATAACCCTGAATGCTGGATTTCAGCTCTTCCACGTTTTCCAGGCGTCCGCGGCTCTCCATATCGTTCTTTTCCCGCAGTGCCGCAGTATAGCCGCTCTTGTCGCAGACCATATCATACAGTTCGATGAGGTCACAGCCCTCCACCTGCCTGCGTATAGATTCAATAAGTTCTGTAAAGGCGATAAGCTTGCCAGCTGCGTTCTTCAATTCAGGATAATCCGCCGCCTGCCGGAACACTTGATAGAGCGTGGTCTCCTGCTCTGTGGCGATGGTCTGGGCCTTGTCCACGGTGGCCTGTCCGATCTTGCGGGAGGGCACGTTGACGATGCGGCGGAGCCTCAGATCGTCGGCGGGATTGTTGATGACGCACAGGTATGCCAGCATGTCCTTGATCTCTGCGCGGTCGAAGAACTTCATACCGCCGTAAATTTTGTAAGGTACGCCGTTGCGCTTGAACGCATATTCCAGCGCGTTGGACTGGGCGTTCATACGGTACAGCACGGCGTGATCTTTCCAATTGCCGCCGCGGCGGTAGTCCGTCATCACCTGACCCACCACGTAATTGGCCTCGTCACTCTCGTTGAAGGCGGTCTTGATGATCACCTTTTCGCCGTCTCCATTCTCCGTCCACAGCGTCTTGCCCTTGCGGCCCTCGTTGTGGCGGATGACAGCGTTGGCCGCGTCCAGAATGTTCTGGGTAGAGCGGTAGTTCTGCTCCAGACGGATAGTGCGGGCGCCGCGGTACTCCTTCTCGAAGCTGAGGATGTTGCTGATGTCCGCGCCGCGGAAGCGGTAGATGCTCTGGTCATCGTCTCCCACCACGCAGATGTTGCGCCAGCCGCCTGCCAGCAGGCTCACCAGCAGGTATTGCAGGTGGTTGGTGTCCTGATACTCATCGATGAGGATGTAGCGGAACTTCCGCTGGTAGCGCTCCAGCACGTCGGGGCAGCTCTCCAGCAGCCGGACGGTGTGCAGAATGATGTCATCGAAGTCCAGCGCATTGGCCTCGCGCAGCTTTTTGCTGTAAAGCGCATATACTTTACCTATCCTGATACGGCGCCAGTCGTTAACGCCCTCCCAGTAGTGGATGAACTCCTCCGGCGACTGCATGCTGTCCTTGGCCTGTGAGATGACGCTGAGGATCTCTCTCGGCGGGAAGGACTTCTCCTCCAATGACAGCTCCTTCAGCACATCCTTGATAACGCGCTTGCTGTCGTCCGAATCATAGATGGTAAAGCTGCGGTCGAAGCCGATACGGTCGATGTCGCGGCGCAGAATACGGACGCAGGCCGAGTGGAACGTGGACGCCCAGACATCCCGTGCCTGCTCCTCCCCCAGCATGCGCCCCAGCCTCTCCTTCAGCTCGTTGGCGGCCTTGTTTGTGAAGGTGATGGCCAGGACCTCCCATGGGCTGGCAGGCTCCACAGCACAGAGGTACTGCATCAGTGGGCGCTGCTCCTCTCGTTCCGCTGCGGGAGCTGTGACGTACCCCTCCAGGAATGTCACGGTGTCCTCGTCCACCGGTACAGGGATATCCTCACAGTCACTGCCCCGCCCGTAGCGCAGCAGGTTGGCCACGCGGTTGATAAGCACCGTAGTCTTACCGGAGCCGGCGCCGGCCAGCAGCAGCAGTGGTCCCTCCGTTGTCAGCACGCCCTCCTGCTGGCGGGGGTTCAGCTTTTGAAAATCAGCGGTGATGGCAGCGCGCCGCGCCGTTATGAATCGTCTTTCCAGGTTCGTCATGTAGCAGCCTCGCTTTTCTCTTTCTTGCTCCTTATTTTAATACATGCGGCCACTCCGGTCAACTGTCTGCGCAAATTTTGTAGAATTTTTGTTCGATTTTACTTGACAAGAACGATTGTTCGATTTATAATGCGAAATAGAACATGAGTTTGATACGGAGGTAACTGCCATGACTACCATCGGACTGCTGATTACCCTGCTGGGCGCTGGCTCCATAGCCGCTAACGTGATGCGGCTCATCGACCATATCGATCAGCCTGCTCCCCGCCATCGCCGCCGCGCGGCGTAACGTGAGATGGACGTTCTGGAGAAACTGTCCATCCTGACGGACGCGGCCAAATACGATGCGGCCTGCACCTCCAGCGGTGTGCGGCGCGGCTCCAGGCCCGGGATGATCGGCAACACATCCTCCTCCATCGCCGGATGCTGCCACAGTTTTTCCGCCGACGGGCGCTGCATCACGCTGCTGAAGGTGCTGATGACCAACGTGTGTACCTTCGACTGCCGCTACTGCGTCAACCGGCGCAGCAACGATACGCGGCGAGCCGCGTTTACGCCGCGGGAGCTGGCGGAGCTGACCATCGGCTTCTACCGGCGGAACTATATTGAGGGACTGTTTCTCTCCAGCGGCGTGCTGCGCAGCCCCGACTACACCACCGAACAGATGATCTGTGCGCTGCGTATCCTGCGGCAGGAGTACCGGTTCAATGGGTATATCCACGCCAAGGCCATCCCCGGGACGTCGCCGGAGCTGGTACAGCAGTTGGGACTTCTGGCGGACCGGCTCAGCGTCAACATCGAGCTGCCGTCCCAGAGCGGTCTGCAGTCACTGGCACCGGACAAGACCAAGGACGCCATCCTGCGGCCTATGGGACAGATACGGGACGGCGTAGCCCAGAGCAAGGCGGAACTGGTGAAATACAAGCACGCGCCTGCGTTCGCTCCCGCAGGACAGAGTACCCAGCTTATTGTGGGTGCCACCAGCGACAATGACCGGCACATCCTGCAGCTGACAGAGTCACTGTATCAGAAGTACCGGCTAAAACGGGTGTTCTACTCAGCGTATGTGCCAGTGGTAGAGAACAGCCTGCTGCCGGCACTGGACACCAAGCCACCCCTTCTGCGGGAGCACCGGCTATACCAAGCGGACTGGCTGCTGCGGTTCTACGGTTTCCGGGCGGAGGAGCTGCTGGACGAGGCGTACCCTGATTTCGACCAGCGGCTGGATCCCAAGTCCAGCTGGGCGGTGGCTCATCTGGATCAGTTCCCCGTAGAGATCATGCGTGCCGATCTGGAGACGCTGCTGCGGGTGCCGGGGATCGGACCGGTCAGTGCGCGGCGCATCCTGTCAGCGCGGCGGCAGAGCCATCTGCGGTTTGAGGACCTGAAAAAGCTGGGTGTCGTGGTGAAGCGGGCACAGTTTTTCATTACCTGCGGCGGCAGGATGCGGCAGGGACTGCGCTTCTCCCCCGCTACGCTGGCAGCGCAGTTAGAACAGATGGAGCGTGGGCTGCTGCCGGAAAGCGGCATGGAGCAGCTGTCGCTTTTCGACCATGTGGGGTGAGTGTATTGCGAGACGTGCTTTATCAGTACGACGGGACATTTGACGGGTTTCTGTGCTGTATCCACGACAGTTATCTGTATAAGGAGATCCCCGTCGGCTTTTCCTCCGACGGGGATTTTTTGTCATTATATGAGGTGCGGATCGTGCCGACCCAGGCGGCGCACAGCCAGCGGGTCTACCGTGGGCTGGCCGCCCGCTCGAACAAGGCAGCCAAGGCCGTGTACCGTGGGTTTCTGACCTGTATGGAAGACAAGGAGCTGCGGCTTTACGCCTTCGTGCGGAAGGTGTTTCGGGAGGGAGACAGGTTCATGCGGAATCTGTCCGATCCTGTGTTCTATCCGCTGCACAAGGCCCTCCGGCACATGAGCGGCGAGTTAGAAAAGCTCCGTGGATTCGTGCGGTTTTCAGATTACAACGGTGTGCTGGGGGCGGTGATCGAACCGGAAAATCAAGTGCTTCCCATGCTGCGCCGCCACTTCTGCGGTCGGTACAGCAACGAGGCATTCTTCATCTTCGATCGCACCCACCGCGAGATCCTTCTGTACGCCAGAGGCATTTCCCGCATCCAGCCGCTGGAGCGGCTGGATCTGGCGGCACCGGACGCTGAGGAGGTACAGTATCGGCGGCTCTGGAAAGCGTTTTTCGAGACGGTGACCATCCGCGAGCGGGAGAACCCACGATGTCAGAACACCTTCCTGCCCAAACGGTACCGCGGCGTGATGACCGAATTTTTACCGCTGGATGGCGGTGTGGTGCCGGCCGAACCATCGTGGCCGCAGCTGCGGCCGTGACGGCGCAGCCGGCAGCAGTATGAGAGGTGTCGGCAAGAATTGGACATAGACAGGGCATGCAGGACAACCGCTTCGAGCAGGGGCACCGGTAAAAATCAGAGGGCACGGAGAAACGATGGGGGTGCTTTGTGACATTGGCGTGGGGATGTATGGGGGATGCAGAACCGAGGGCACAGGGCACGGATGCGCGACGCTGGAACGTGCGGGGGGCACGGCAGGCGTGGACGCGGGGTTTGGGGGACGATTCTCCAACGAGAGCTGCCGCATAACGGCGGCTCAGTCATCCAGCAGTTCTCGTAGCCGTTTGAGACTGCGGCGTTCCATGCGTGAGACCTGTACCTGCGAGACATGAAGCAGGCGGGCCGTCTGCTCCTGAGTCAGCCCCTTGAAGAACCGCAGGAGGATGGCCTTGCGCTCCTGTTCCGGCAGCTGGTCGATGGCTTCGCGAAGGGCAATGCGCTCCACCATGCCTGTCTCCGGCTCCTCGGTACCCAACACGGATTCCAGTGTCATACCCTCCACCGTCTCCTGCTGCAAGGATTCCGGCGGCACCACAGCCAATTCGATGCTGGCGATCTCCTCTACGGTGAGCCCCGTCTCCTCCGCCAGCTCGGACAGCTTGGGCGCGCAGCTCAGCCGGTTTTGCAGGCGCTCCCGCGCGGCCCAGAGCATCTGCCCCTTTTCCCGCAGGGTGCGGCCCACTTTGATGGGGCCGTCATCCCGCAGGAAACGACGTATTTCTCCGGCGATCTTGGGGACTGCATAGGTGGAAAACTGCGTTCCATATGTGAGGTCAAATCCCTTTACAGCTTTGATAAATCCAATGCATCCCAGCTGGTAGAGGTCGTCCATCTCTACACCGCAATGGTGATATCGCTTCACGATGGACCAGATGAGCCCTGCATTCTCTGTCAGCATCTGGCGGCACGCCTCGTCATCGCCCTGCTGCGCACGCTCCAGTAGTGCCAAGCGTTCCTCAGTCATCGGGTGACCAAACGGGGCATAATACGCTTGCGCATCTGGACCGTGGTGCCTTTGCCCTGCATTGAGCGGACAGTGAGCTTGTCCATAAAACTCTCCATAATGGTGAAGCCCATGCCGCTGCGCTCGCTGCCGCCGGTGGTAAACAGCGGACGGCGGGCCTCCTCCACGTCGGTGATACCTCGGCCCCAGTCGCGGACGGTGATCTCCAGGACGCCGTCCTTCAGCAGCTTCATTTTCATGACGATCCGCCCCAGCGCATCCGGATAGGCATGGACGATGGCATTGGTCACCGCCTCGCTGACGGCGGTCTTAATATCCCCCAGCTCGTCCAGTGTGGGGTCCAGCTGGGCGGCAAAGGCAGCGGCAGCTGTCCGGGCAAAGCCCTCGTTGCTGCTGCGGCTGAGAAATTCAACGGTCACATAATTTTCAGCGCGGGTCATATGTAGTCCCTCCTCTTAATCAATGGTCATCATCCGACCGACGCCGGCAGCCTCGAACACCTTGCGGGGCTGCTGCGCCACATGGCGCAGGGTGACGCTGCCGCCCAGCTCCCGCATGCGCTGCCAGCCCCGCAGTGCCACGGCAATGCCGGAGCTGTCCATAAATGTGACACCGGAAAAGTCCAGCACCAGCACCAGCGGCAACGACCGCTGGATCTCCTGTTCCAGGCAGGTCAGGAGGCCCTTGGCCCCGTGGTGGTCCAGCTCCCCTTTCAGGGCCAGCTCCAGTTGATTTCCCTCGTGCTTTGCCGATACGTCCATGTAGATCGCTCCTTTGCCAAACTGATGGTCCGGATAAAAAAATAATCACCGCAGATCCATGATCTACGGTGATTATAATGTATTTATGCTGTTTTTTGCGTCGAATCGCGCCTGTGCGGCGGAAAAATTCAGATCTTCATCGCGGCAGCGGTTTCGTCCAGCTTGGCAATGAGGGCGCGGGCCTTTTCGGCCTTCTCACGCTCAGCGTTCACCACGTTCTCAGGAGCGCGGGAGGTGAATGACTCATTGGCCAGCTTAGCCTCAATGCGGTGGAGGTTGTCCTCCGCCTTCTTGCGCTCGGCGGCGATGCGCTCCAACTCCTTGGCGATGTCCACCAGCTCCGCCATGGGCATATAGATGGTAGCGTCGTGAGTGGCCACGGTGACCATACCCGTCAGGTCGGCGGGTGCGGTGGTCTGCACCGTCAGCTCGCTGGCGTAGGCCATACGTGTGATAAAGTGGGCGCCCAGTTGATAGTTCTCGGGCTGGGCGGCCACGATGATGACCTGAGCCTTGCGGCTGGGCGGCACGTTCATCTCAGCGCGGCGGGCGCGGATGGCGGAGATGGCGTCCTTCACCGCTTCCATGGCCGTCTCCGCCTCGGGGAAGCGCAGAGCATCCTGATACTCCGGCCACTGAGCCTTGATGAGGTAGTCGCCCTCGTGGGGCAGAGCCTGCCAGATCTCCTCGGTGATGAACGGCATGAAGGGGTGCAGCAACTCCAGGATACGCAGCAGCACGTAGCACAGCACGTTCTCTGCCGCCAGCTTGGCACTCTCATCCTCGCCGTTAAGGCGGGTCTTGGTCAGTTCGATATACCAGTCACAATAGGTGTCCCAGATGAAGTCGTAGATCTTGGCGGAGGCCACGCCCAGCTCGTAGGCTTCCAGATTGTCGGTGACCTCGCGGATCAGGGTGTTCAGGCGGCTGAGGACCCACTTGTCCTCCAACTCCAGCTTCTCCGGCAGCTGTACCTTGTCGATGGACAGATTCATCATGACGAAGCGGCTGGCGTTCCAGATCTTATTGGCAAAATTGCGCATAGCCTCGCACTTCTCCACAAAGAAGCGCATGTCGTTGCCAGGGCTGTTGCCGGTGATGAGGTTGAAGCGCAGGGCGTCGGCGCCGTACTTGTCCGCCATCTCCAGCGGGTCGATGCCGTTGCCCAGAGACTTGGACATCTTGCGGCCCTTGTCGTCGCGGACCAGGCCATGGATGAACACGGTCTTGAAGGGCTCCTTCTTCATCTGCTCCATGCCGGAGAAGATCATACGGGCTACCCAGAAGAAAATGATGTCGTAGCCGGTGACCATGACAGAGGTCGGATACCAGTAGTTCAGGTCGGCGGCGTCCTTATCGGGCCAGCCCAGCGTGGAGAAAGGCCACAGGCCGGAGCTGAACCAAGTGTCCAGCACGTCCTCCTCGCGGGTCAGGTGGGTGCCGCCGCACTTTTCGCACTTGGTGGGATCGGTGCGGCTGACGTTGATATGCTTGCAGTCATCGCAGTACCAGGCGGGGATCTGGTGCCCCCACCACAGCTGGCGGGAGATGCACCAGTCATGGACGTTCTCCATCCAGTTGATATAAGTCTTGGTAAAGCGCTCCGGCACAAACTTGATGGTGCCATCCTCTACCACGCGGATGGCCTCCTTGGCCAGCGGCGCCATCTTCACGAACCACTGTGCGGAGATCAAGGGCTCCACGTCGTTGTGGCAGCGGTAGCATGTTCCCACGTTGTGGGAGTAGTCCTCGGTCTTGACCAGGTAGCCTTCAGCCTCCAGGTCGGACACGATAGCCTTGCGGCACTCGTAGCGGTCCATACCCTCGTACTTGCCGCCGTTCTCGTTGATCTTGCCATCATCGGCAATGCAGCGGATGACCTCCAGATGGTGGCGCAGGCCCACCTCAAAGTCGTTGGGGTCATGGGCGGGGGTCATCTTCACGGCGCCGGTACCGAAGCCGATCTCGCAGTATTCGTCGCCCACAATGGGGATCTCGCGGCCAACCAGCGGCAGGATGCAGGTCTTGCCGATGAGGTGCTTGAACTTCTCATCCTCGGGGTTGACAGCCACGCCGGTATCGCCCAGCATGGTCTCGGGGCGGGTCGTGGCGATGATGATGTCACCGGTACCGTCGGTCAGCGGGTAGCGGATGTACCACAGGTGACCAGGCTTGTCCACGTACTCCACCTCGGCATCGGACAAGGCGGTCAGGCAGTTGGGGCACCAGTTGATGATGCGGCTGCCCTTGTAGATCAGGCCCTTGTCATACAGCTCGCAGAATGTCTCGCGGACGGCACGGGAGCAGCCCTCGTCCATGGTGAAGCGGCTGCGGTCCCAGTCGCAGGACGCGCCCATCTTTTTCTGCTGCTGGACGATGCGGTCGCCGTACTTCTCCTTCCAGGCCCAGACGCGCTCCAGGAACTTCTCGCGGCCCAGGTCATAGCGGGTCATGCCCTCCTTGGTGCGCAGTTCCTCCTCCACCTTGATCTGGGTGGCAATGCCGGCGTGGTCCGTGCCGGGGAGCCACAGGGCATCGTAGCCCTGCATGCGCTTGAAGCGGGTCAGGATGTCCTGCAGCGTACAGTCCAGTGCGTGGCCCATGTGGAGCTGGCCGGTGACATTGGGGGGCGGCATGACGATGGAAAACGGCTTCTTATTGGGGTCGGGCTCCGCCTTGAAGCAGCCGCCGTCCATCCACATCTGGTAGATGCGGGATTCCACGTCCCGCGGATCATACACCTTCGGCAGTTCTTTCATATGCTTTCTCCTTTTTGAGTATTTGGCAAAACAAAAAGTCCGCTCCGTTTTGCCATGGCAAAACAGGGCGAACATCCAGTCCGTGGTACCACCTGTATTCGGGAGATCTCCCGCACTCATGGGTGCAGCTACACCCTGTCCCGATAACGGGGGACTCCCGTCGCAGCCTACTTCCGTTCAGCCCGAAGCTCCGAGACGACTTGGGCGGCGCGTCACGGGCGCTTACACCTGCCGCGCCCTCTCTTGGCTTCCGCTGACCACTTACTGCTTCTCATCATCGCTGTTTTCGTATGGTGGGAGTATACTATATCCGTGAAAAAATGTCAAGGTGGTTCTTTTCAGGTATTTTCTCCATTCCGTGCGAACGGTTTCTCCGCAAAAAACAGGGGGGCGGCACTGCCGCCCCCCTGCCGTATGTACTTATCGCTTGTTGGAGCGTATCCAGATGCCCTGCTTTTCCGCGTTGGCGATGAGGTCATCGCGGAACATGGGGTGGGCAATGCTCACTAACTTCTCCGCTCGCTCCCAGGTGGAGCAACCCACCAGGTTCACGCCGCCGTACTCTGTGACGATGTAATACGCCTGGCTGCGGGGATCGGTGACGATGTCTCCGGGGGTCAGCAGCGGGTTGATGCGGGACTTTACGTTGCCCTGCTTATCCGTGAAGGATGAGGTCAGACAGATGAATGCCTTGCCGCCGTTGGACAGAGCCGCGCCTTCCAGGAAGTCCAGCTGGCCGCCGGTGCCGCTAATCTGGCGGGTGCCGGAGCTCTCGGCGCAGATCTGGCCGTACAGGTCCACGGAGATACAGTTGTTGATGGACACGAAATTGTCCTGCTTACCCACATTAGCGGGATCGTTGCAATAGCTGATGGGGTACGTGACCACACCCGGGTTCTCGCGAATCCAGTCATACAGGTCCGGTGAGCCCAGCGCCAGGCCGAAAATGCTCTTGTAGCGGTCCAGCTTCTTGTGAGTATTGGTAATCTTGCCGGCCTTGTACATGTCCAGGTAGCTGTCGCACAGCATCTCCGTGTGGATGCCCAGACCCTTCAGGTCGCTCTTGGCGATCATCTGTCCCACGGCATTAGGCAGCGAACCGATTCCCAGCTGCAGCGTGGAACCGTCCACCATGTTCTGTACCACGTACTCGGCGATCTTCATCTCTGCCTCGGAGGCCGCGGGGGACTTGACGCTGGGCAGCTTGCCGTGGGGGCCCTCCACGATCATGTCCACGTCGCTGATGTGGATGCACTCGTCCAGACCGCCGTAGACCCAAGGCAGGTTCTCGTTGACCTCCAGGATCACGATGTCCGCCTTGTCCAGCGTGGCACGGGCGGAGGCGGTGGAGGCGGCAAAGTTGAAGTAGCCGTGCTCGTTCATGGGGGTAACGCACATCATGGCCACGTTCACCGTTAGGAACTGGGTATAGTACCAACCCAGGTTACGGAACACCATGGGGTTGAAATTGCACAGACCCTTGTCGCAGAGCTTGCGCTCGTAGCCGGACATGTGCCAGCTGTTGTAGACGAAGTGCTGGCGGGTAGGGTCGCACTCCACCATCTGAATCGGATCAAAAATCAGGTAGCCGCGGATCTTCACGTCCCGCAGCTCTTCCTTACGGCGGGCCACGGCGGCATCCATCAGCGAGGGGAAGCCCGCGCCCATAGCGATGTCGATCCAGTCGCCGCTCTTGACGACCTTAGCCGCCTCATCCGGTGTGCAGAGTTTGCGCCGGTATTCTGCTGTGTAGTCAAACGGTACTGCCATACTGTTCTCCCTTTCCCCTCATGAAGTAGGATTTTTTTACTTTGTTAATTTTATCACTCTCCCTGCTGTATGTCAACAAATTAACGGATATTTATCACCGCAATAAAAAATAATCTGCGCCGAAACAAAAGAAAAATAAGATAGAGCCGCCCTTGGGGCGGCTCTATCTTATTTTGTCACAAATTCACGAAGAAGTTTACCGCGGAGAAACTTCCTCACTTCTCCGCACGGCGCTTGTAGGCGTCGTACTTCTCCTTGGCGGCCTCCTCTGCCTCGGCGAACAGCACCTTGGCATTTTCGGGGAAGCTCAGCTCCAGAGAGGCATAGCGCACCTCGCCCTTCATGAAGTCATACAGCGGCATGGTGGGTTCCTTACTGTCCAGCGTGAAGGTCTTGGTCTCCGGGCTGTACCGGTACAGGTTCCAGTAACCGGAGTTGACAGCGTCCTTCATCTCCTGCTGGACGTTGTTCATACCCTTCTTGATACCGTGGTTGATGCAGGGCGCGTAGCAGATGACGATGGACGGACCCTTATGAGCCTCGGCCTCCTTGATGGCCTTGATGAGCTGGTTGGGATTGGCACCCATGGAGCACTGTGCCACATACACATTGTCGTAGGTCATCATCAGCATACCAAGGTCTTTCTTCTTGGTCTTCTTGCCGCTGGTCTGGAACTGCGCCACCGCGCCGATGGGCGTGGCCTTGGAGGACTGTCCGCCGGTATTGGAGTACACCTCGGTGTCCACCAGCAGCACGTTGACATCCTCGCCCATGGCGAAGACGTGGTCGAGGCCGCCGTAGCCGATGTCGTAGGCCCAGCCGTCGCCGCCGTACATCCACATGGTCTTCTTGGACATATCCTTCTTGCGCTTGAGGATCTCGTCCACGATGGCCTGCTCCTCGGCAGAGAACTTGCCATTCTCCAGCAGCGCCACCAGCGCCTCGGTAGCGGGAGTGGAGGCGTCCAGATCCTCGTAGGTCTCCAGCCACTTGGCAATGGCGGCCTTGACGGTCTCATCCTTGGTCAGCGCATCCAGCTCCTTGACGTAGCCGGTGACGCACTCGCGCAGCTGCTTGACAGCCAGACACATACCGTAGGAGAACTCGGCGTTGTTCTCAAACAGGGAGTTAGACCATGCCACGCCCTTGCCCTCGGCGTTCTTGCAGTACGGCACGCAGGGCATGGCCGCGCCCCAGGCCTGGGTGCAGCCGGTGGCGTTGGCCAGATACATCTTGTCGCCGAACATCTGGGTCAGCAGCTTGATATAGGGCGTCTCGCCGCAGCCGGCGCAGGCGCCGTTGAACTCCACCAGAGGCTGCTTGAACTGACTGCCCTTCAGGGTGAACTTGTCCACGCGGGAGGTCTTTTCCTTCACGCCGGTCAGGAAGTTCCAGCCGGTCTGATCCAGAGACACCTCGTGAGCAGGTACCATCTTCAGCGCCTTGCCGCTCTTGGGGCAGGAGGCCACACAGCTGCCGCAGCTGGTGCAGTCCAGCGTGGACACGCCCATGGTATACTTCAGGCCGTCCAGCCCGGGGCCCTTGGCATCCACCAGCGTCATATCCACGGGAGCCGCCTTGACCTCGCCCTCGTCCAGCAGGAACGGGCGGATGACGGCGTGGGGGCAGACAAAGGAGCACATATTGCACTGGAGGCACTCGGCAGCATCCCACACAGGCAGATGGGTGGCGATGCCGCGCTTCTCGTAGCGGGAGGTACCCAGCGGCATGGTGCCGTCCTCCATGCCCTTGAAGGCGGAGACGGGCAGATCGTCGCCCTTCTGGGCGTTGATGGGTACCAGAATGTTCTTGATGACGTAGGGCAGGTTCTCGCCGGCGGGCTTCAGCGCCTTGTCGGTGAGGTTCGTCCACTCGGGCTTCACCTTGACCTCCACCAGTGCGTTAAGGCCGGCGTCCACGGCGGCGATGTTCATGTTGACGATCTTCTCGCCCTTCAGGCCGTAGGTCTTCTTGACGGCGTCCTTCATGTGGGCCACGGCGTCCTCCACGGGGATGACGTTGGCCAGCTTGAAGAAGGCGGCCTGCAGCACCATGTTGGAGCGGTTGCCCAGTCCCAGCGCCTGCGACTCCTTGTTGGCGTCGATGATATAGAACTTGATGTCGTTGTCGGCGATATACTTGAGGATCTCGCCGGGAACGTGCTGTTCCAGCTCGTTCTCCGCCCACTCGCAGTTCAGCAGGAAGCTGCCATGGGGCTTCAGCTCGTGGATGATGTCGTACTTGGTCAGGTACGTCTGGTTGTGGCAAGCGATGAAGTCCGCGTTGGACACATAGTAGGTGGAGCTGATGGGGTGCTTACCGAAGCGCAGGTGGCTCTTGGTGATGCCGAAGGACTTCTTGGTGTCGTACTCAAAGTACGCCTGGCAGTACATATCCGTCGTCTCGCCGATGATCTTGATGGAGTTCTTGTTGGCACCCACCGTACCGTCGGAGCCGAGACCCCAGAATTTGCAGGAGATGGTGCCCTCCGGCTCGGTGAGCAGAGGTGCGCCCACGGGCAGGGACAGATGGGTCACATCGTCCACGATGCCGATGGTGAAGTGATTCTTCGGCTCATCCAGCAGCAGGTTGTCGAACACAGCCTTGATCTGGGCGGGGGTGGTGTCCTTGCTGCTCAGACCGTAGCGGCCGGCGTAGATGGCGGGGCGGTCGCTCTCGTTGATATAGGCGGCGCAGATGTCCTCGTACAGAGGCTCGCCGATGGAGCCGATCTCCTTGACGCGGTCGAGGACGGCGATCTTCTTCACCGTCTTGGGCATGGCGGCTATCAGGTGCTTGCGGGAGAAGGGGCGGAACAGGTGTACCTGCAGGAAGCCCACCTTCTCGCCCTTGGCGTTCAGATGGTTGACGACCTCCTGTGCGCAGCCGCCCACGGAGCCCATGGCCACGATGACGCGCTCGGCGTCGGGCGCGCCGTAGTAGTTGAACAGGTGGTACTCACGGCCGGTCAGCTTGCTGATCTGAGCCATGTAGTCCTCCACGATGTCGGGCAGCTCGGCGTAGGCCGTGTTGTTGGACTCGCGGAGCTGGAAGTAGATGTCGGGGTTATCCACCAGAGAACGCATCCGGGGATCCTCCGGGTTCAGGGCATTGGCGCGGAAGGCAGCCAGTGCGTTGCGGTCCACCAGCTTGGCGTACTCGTCGTAGCTCAGCACGTCGATCTTCTGGATCTCATGGCTGGTACGGAAGCCGTCGAAGAAGTGCAGGAACGGGATGCGGGCCTTGATGGCGCTCAAATGTGCCACGGCAGCCAGATCGGCGGATTCCTGCACACTGCCGCTGGAAAGCAGGGCAAAGCCCGTCTGACGGCAGTTCATTACGTCGGAGTGGTCGCCGAAGATGGAGAATGCGTGGGTACCCACGGTGCGGGACGCCACGTGCAGCACGCCGGGCAGACGCTCGCCGGAGATACGGTGCAGGGTGGGGATCATCAGCATCAGGCCCTGAGAGGCGGTGAAGCTGGTGGCCAGCGCACCGGCCTCCAGTGCGCCGTGGCACGCGCCGCAGGCGCCGGCCTCGGACTGCATCTCCACCAGACGAACCGGCTGGCCGAAGATGTTCTTCTTGCCGTTGGCCGACCACGCGTCGGCGTGCTCCGCCATAGGGCTGGAGGGTGTGATGGGGTAGATGGCTGCGACCTCGGAGAACGCATAGGCGACGTATGCCGCCGCCTCGTTGCCGTCGCAGATCTTCATGATCTTGCTCATATGATTCTTTCCTCCTCTTTTCTATCAGCTCCTCCCTGCTTTGCCACAGGAAAGAGCCTAGATATACCGTGTAAAAGTATAGCATTTCGATTGCCGTAGGTCAATGAACAAAAGAGATTCTGTGACATACGTCACAGAATCTCTTTTCACTTTGTATAAAAAACCAATAGCGGCGGCCCGCATCAAACCACCACGGGGCGCTCGCCCAGCGCCAGCTTTCCACCGCTGACGGTGACTTGCCCGCCCAAACGGTTCTCGTACACACCGTCCGGCAGATCCACGGCCACTTCACCGCCGCGGCCCCGCAGGTCAAACACGCCCAGTGCGCGGCCCTCCGGTCCCTCGTAGTGGCCCAGCGCCACACTGTCGCCGGCGGTTACCCACCAGAAGCCGCCGCCCAGCGGCAGCGTCTGCTTCATGGCCTTGCAGGCGGTGAGGTACCGCTGCACGTCCAGCCGCATGTCGCCGTAGTTGTCGTCGGCGTCGAAAAGACCCACCCGCTTTTTGGGCGCGTACTCCATGCCGCTGTACAGCATGGCGGCACCCCGCTGGAAGTACAGGAATCCCAGCCAGTGGTACAGCTGGCGGTCACTGGTGAACCAGGAGGCCGCGCGGCAGGTGTCGTGGTTCTCTAGGCAGCGGGCCTTGATGTAGCCAGTGGGATACGTCAGCTCCTGATAGTTCAGGATGTCCGTGTAGGTCCGCAGGGACAGATCTCCCTTCAGGAAGCCCTCGTAAAAAGGCCAGATGTCGTAGTCGTAGGTCATGTCGAAGGCGCGGTACAGCTCGGTGTCCGTGGCGCAGGCCGCGCCCGTGCGGCGCATGCCCAGCACGTAGGCACCGTGGACGCTTTCGGCCAACCAGATGCAGCCAGGGCGCACCGTCTCCACCTGGCGGCGTGCCTCACACCAGAAGTCCAGCGGGACGCTGCTGGCCACGTCGCAGCGGAAGCCATCCACGATGGCGGCCCACTGCTTCAACGTGTCGATCTGGTAGTTCCACAGGTCGCGGTTGCTGTAATCCAGGTCCACCACATCCCACCAGTCCGCCACCTTTCGGGTAGGGCGACCCTCTGCGTCGCGGAGGAAGTACTCCGGATGAGTGTGGGCCAGCACGGAGTCCGGTGAGGTGTGGTTGTACACCACGTCGATGATGCACTTCATGCCGCGAGCGTGGATGGCATCCACCAGATGGATGAAGTCCTCCCGCGTGCCGTACTCGGGATTGATGCCGCGGTAGTCCTGAATGGCGTAGGGGCTGCCCAGAGTGCCCTTACGGCCCTCCGAACCAATGGGATGGATGGGCATGAGCCAGATGATGTCTGCACCCAGCCCCTTCAGGCGGTCCAGGTCGCCCTCCAATGCGCGGAAGGTGCCTTCTTTGGTGTGGTTGCGCACAAAGACGCTGTAAATCACCTGATGCAGCAGATTCTGATCGGTATGCTCTGCCATGACGTGTACCTCCTTATTTCAGAAACTCCAGAAATTCATCTTCCGTGAGGACGGGGATGCCCAGCTGCTGCGCCTTTTGCAGCTTGCTGCCGGCGTTCTCTCCCGCCACCACGTAGCTGGTCTTTTTGGAAACGGAGCCGGACACCTTGCCGCCCCGCTTCTCGATCATCTCCCCCGCTTCATCGCGGGTAAACTTCTCCAGTGCGCCGGTAAGGACAAAAGTCATTCCAGCAAAACGTCTGTCAACCATTTCCTCTTTACAGGTCATATTGAGCCCTGCGGCCTTCAGACGTGCCAGCAGGTCCTGGGACTGTGGGCTGTCCATCCACTGGCGGATGTATTTCGCCGTGATGGGCCCCACGTCATCAATGGCGGTCAGCTCCTCCTCCGTGGCGGTGGACAGCGCGTCCATGCTGCCGAACCGTGCAGCCAGCACCTTGGCGGCCTTCTCACCTACCTGCCGGATGCCGAGGGCAAAGATGAGGCGCCACAGGTCGTCCTCACGGCTTCTGGCGATGGCCTCCACCGCGTTCCGGGCGGACTTCTGACCCATACGGTCCAGCTCCGCGATCTGCTCCGGCCGCAGGCTGTACAGGTCGGCGGCAGTCCTGACAAGGCCGCTGTCCACCAGCTGCTGTATCACGGCGGGACCCAGACCGTCGATGTCCATGGCGTTTCGGCTGGCGAAATGGGTCAGATTCCGCAGCAGCTGGGCAGGGCACTCCGCGCCGGTGCAGCGCAGAGCCGCGCCATCCTCGTCCCGCACCACCTCCGCGCCGCAGACGGGGCAGCGGTCCGGCAGCGTGTAGGGCTGTGCGCCGTCCGGACGCTTGTCCGGCACCACGGCCACGATCTCGGGGATGATCTCCCCCGCCTTGCGCACCAGCACCGTGTCGCCGATGCGGATGTCCTTCTGGGCGATATAGTCCTGATTATGCAGGGTGGCGTAGGTCACAGTGGTGCCCGCCAGACGCACCGGCTCCAGCTCCGCCTTGGGAGTCAGCACGCCAGTGCGTCCTACCTGCACCACGATATCGCGGAGCACCGTCTCTTTGGTCTCTGGCGGGTACTTGTAGGCGATGGCCCAGCGGGGACACTTGGCAGTACTGCCAAGCACCTCCCGCTCCGCCAGGTTGTCCAGCTTAATGACCGCGCCGTCGATGTCGAAGGGGAAACGCTCCCGACAGTCGCCCAGCGCGGCGATCTCCGCCAGAATATCGGCGGTTTTGGATAGCTGCCGGTGCGGAATGACCTTGAAATGCTGGGACGCCAGATAGTCGATGGTCTCGGTGTGGGTGGTGAACTCCCGTCCCTCCGCCAGCTGGAGATTGAATACGGCGATGTCCAGACGGCGCTGGGCCGCGATTTTGGGGTCCAGCTGGCGCAGGGAGCCGGCGGCAGCGTTGCGGGGGTTGGCCATCAGGGGCTTGCCCTCCAGCTCGCGGCGGGCGTTGATCTCATCGAACACGCTGCGAGCCATGTAGACCTCGCCGCGGACGATGAGACGGGGCAGCTTCTCCGGCAGCGTCATAGGAATGGAGCGGATGGTGCGCAGATTCTCCGTCACGTCCTCCCCCACCCGTCCATCGCCGCGGGTGGCGCCGCGGACGAACACGCCGTCCCTATACTCCAGGGCCACGGACAGGCCGTCCACCTTTGGCTCCACGCTCCACACCGGCGCGTCCAGGGGTATCTTTTCCAGAAACTGGCATACCTCATCGTCGTTGAACACGTCCTGCAAACTCTCCAGCGGCACGGGATGCGTCACCTGCTGGAACTCGGACAGCGTGCGGCCACCGATGCGCTGCGTGGGCGAATCCGGCGTGATTTCCTCCGGATGTGCCGCCTCCAGATCCTCCAGACGGCGCAGCATGTGGTCGTACTCGTAGTCGGAGATGGTGGGCTCATCCAATACGTAATAGCGGTAGCCGTGGGCATTCAGGGTGTCCCGCAGCTCCTTCATTTCCTGTCGGTAGTCCATAGTGTGACCTCTTATCCGTTGTTGATGATGTACTCGTCGGCGTAGTTCTCGATCTCGTCCGGCGTGGTACTGAAATAGGTGTAGGTGTCGGGTACGCCGCCCACGATCACCGTCTCCGCCACGGAGATCTCGTTGGACACCTTGGTATAGGTGGTCAGCCCAGGCAGCAGGATGCTGACGTGGACATCCACATCCAGCAGGATGCGGTGGCGGGTCTGGTTGATGCCGGCGGAGGAAAACTGGTTATCGAAGCGGGCGGTGGCAGTGCCCACGGACTGCATGCGCACGTGCAGACACGGCCCGCGGCCTGCCAGCAGCGGCGAGCCGGTCAGCGTGCCGATGGGGATGGACAAATCCGTGGTGGACACATCCGCCATGCGCTGGAGGATATCGTCGGAGATAGACGCCTGCAGGCGGTTGAACTCCGCCATGTTGCTTTTCAGCGCCGTCACATGGCCGTTGGCATCCTTATCGAAGGACACCAGCCGCCCGTAGTCGATGCGCCCGCTGTCCACCGCATCGTTGATGGCGGCCACCACGATGCGGTTCACCGTGTTAGAGGTGCGAGCGGTGGCCAGATCCACCACGATGGGCCTCATATGCAGCACGGCGGCAACAGTCAGCGCTCCCAACGCCGCCAGAAGAAAGGTACACCAGACCAGCACCTTCTGTCGTCCGGTCAGGCGCAGATAACGAAGCCGTTCCACGGCATCCACCCCCCTTGCAGGGAGTTTATGATGCCAAGGCTTTTCCTCATTCCTCCGGCCAGCTGCGGACGATCTCCTTGAACACCCTGCCCCGCTCGGCAAAGTTCTTGAACTGGTCGAAGGCAGCACAGGCCGGGGACAACGTCACCACATCGCCTGCGGCGGCATGGTCGCGGGCGGCCTCTACCGCAGCCTGAAAAGGCGTGACCTCCAGGATCTCCGGACGGCCCGGGCGGTAGTCCGGCGCGGCCTCCACTGCGGCGCGGATCTTCCCTGCCGTGGCTCCGCAGAGTACCAGCAGCTTCACGTGGGCCGTCACCTCGGGGCCCAGTACGTCGAAAGGAATGTGCTTGTCATAGCCGCCGGCGATGAGGATGACCTTCTCCGGGAAGGAGCGCAGCCCCGCAATGGTGCGGGAGGGGCTGGAGGCGATGGAATCGTTGTAGTACCGGACACCACGGTAGGTACGCACCAGCTCGATGCGGTGCTCCACGCCGCCGAAGCTGCGTGCGAAGTCGCGGATGATGTCGTCCGGCACCAGACCGTCCACGGCGGCGATGGCCGCCATGTAGTTCTCCACGTTGTGGACGCCGGGGATCTTGATGTCGGAGGTATTCATGATGACCCGCTCCCCTGCCTCACTGCGGCAGACGATGTCCTCGCCCCGCAGGAACACGCCGTCGTTCAGCTCTGTCTGACGGCTGAAGCGGCGGCTGCGGCCTACGGTGCGCCCCGCCTGCTCTGCCGTGATGGCGTTGTCGGCGTTGAACACGGCAATGTCGCCGGCAGTCTGGTGGCGGAAGATGTTCTCCTTGGCCGCCACATACTCTGCCATATCCTTGTGCATGTCCAGGTGATTGGGGGCCAGATTGGTCACCACCGCGATATGGGGACTGCGGTCCATGGTCATCAGCTGGAAGCTGGACAGCTCCAGCACCGCATAGTCCTGGGGCCGCATACGGTCGGCATCGCACAGCAGCGGGTGTCCGATATTACCGCCTACCCACACTGTGTTCCCTGCCGCCTTCAGCAGCTCGGCGATGATGGTGGTGGTCGTCGTCTTACCGTCGGAGCCGGTGACGGCGATGATGGGACACGGGCAGACACGGAAGAACTCCTCCATCTCGCTGGTCAGCATGCTGCCATTGGCCACCGCCGCCGCAAGCTGGGGCACATCAGGCCGCAGGCCCGGGGTGCGGAAGATCACGTCCTCGTGGAGACCCTCCAGATAATCCGGTCCCAGCCGCAGCGTGCATCCCGCCTGCTTCAGCTCGTCAGCCAGCGTGCCCAGCTGCTCCCTCGTCCGCTTGTCACAGGCGGTGACGCGAATGCCGCTGCGCAGCAGCAGCTGCACCAGCGGCGTGTTGCTGACGCCGATGCCCAGCACTGCCACCGTTTTCTGCCGCAGGCTCTCCATATACTCATGCAAGGTCATGTTATATCCCTCCGTCTAACAGTTGCTCAATACAGACATTATACCGCTTTGGGTACAATTGTACAACCAAAAAACGCACCCTGTCGGGTGCGTTTTTTCGGGCATTTTTTCAGATAGTCACCTCAAAGGGCTCGCTCAGCGTTACCGGTCCGCCGATAGACGCCGCGATGACCGCGCCGTCCCGCCGCGTCACGGAGGCGTTGACTGTTCCGGCCGGCTGCCGCAGGGAGACGGAAAATATGCCTTCCCTGCCCTGGCTCATGGCCACTGCGCAGGCCAGCGTACCGCTGCCGCAGCTGCCCTCGAACACCAGCGTTCCCGCCTCCGGTACCTTCACCAGCGGCGTCATACGGTCCCCCTCCACGAAGCACACGCCGTAGGCATCCAGCGCAGGGTCCGCCGCAAAGAGCGGCTCGGCCTGGGCGAAAAACTCACGGCTGGGCGGGACATCCTGCACCACCAGATGGGCGATGCCTCCCAGATGCACCAGCGTACCTGCAGGGGGAGCGTCCACCGGCCTGACAAATTTCGGCAGCGGCATCTCTGCCTCCGCCGTACCGGCGTCCATGTCCACCGTCACGGTGATGGGGTGATCGCAGCCGCTGACGGACAGCTGCATGCTCCGGCAGCCGGCGAGCCCCTGCTGCTTCGCCAGCAGGAATCCGTAGGCACGGGAGGCGTTGCCGCAGAACTCCCCCGCCTCCATCTCCATATGGCCGTTGGGGAAGATGAAGCCTACCTGCTCCGCCTGCAGTTCCCGGATGGCCATGAGCTGTGCGGCCACGGCGGCGCACTCAGCCTTGTCCACGGGCGTCAGGACGAATAGAGTGATATTACCAGCGGGATCTGCCCGCACCACGCGCAGCTTTCTCATCTCTGATAGCGCCCCAGGAACTGACGGGTCCGTTCCTCACGGGTGTTGACCATGACCTCCTCCGGCGTGCCCTCCTCCACAATGACGCCGCCGGCCATGAAGATAACGCGGTCTGCCACGTCCTTGGCAAAGGACATCTCGTGGGTCACGATGACCATGGTCATATGCTCCTCCGCCAGGTCACGGATGACCTTCAGGATCTCGCCGGTCAGCTCGGGGTCCAGCGCCGAGGTGGGTTCATCGAAAAAGAGGATCTCGGGATCCATGGCCAGGGCGCGGGCGATGGCTACCCGCTGCTGCTGTCCGCCGGAGAGCTCGCAGGGGTAGGCGCCCTCCTTGTCGGAAAGCCCCATCTTCTCCAGCAGCTGCCGCGCCCGCTGCTGCGCCGTCTCCTTGTCGCGGCCCAGCACGCGGATCTGGGGGTCCGTCAGATTTTTCAGCACGGAATAGTGAGGAAAGAGGTTGAAGCTCTGGAACACCAGCCCGAACTTTTCCCGCACCCTTTTCAGTGTCTCCTTGTCAGCGTAGACCGCCCTGCCGTTTTCGCTGCGGGCGGCCTGTATGTCGCCGTAGAACAGCTCGCCGTCATCCATGCTGGTAAGCAGCGCAGCGCAGCGCAGCAGCGTGGATTTGCCGCTGCCGGAGGGTCCGATAATGGCCACCACCTCGCCTTTTTCTACGGAGAGACTGATGTCCTTGAGAACATGCAGCGTGTCAGCGTTAAAACTCTTCTGCACATGGTTCATCTGTAACAGTTTCATGCGGCGCCTCCCTTATTTATAGTAGTCCATGCGCTTTTCCACCTTGCCCATGACCAGATCCACAACGGCGTTGAACGCAAAGTAGAACACGCCTGCCACCAGGAACGGCGTAAAGCTGGTCTCGGAGTTGGCGATCTGCTTGCCGATGGTGAACATCTCCTGATAGGAGACAGTGAACGCCATGGAGGTGTCCTTCACCAGCGTCACCACCTCGTTGGTGATGCTGGGCATGATGCGCTTGAACACCTGCGGCAGGATGACATGGATAAAGGTCTGGGCCTTGGTATAACCCAGCACCTCTGCCGCTTCATACTGTCCCACCGGCATAGATTCGATGCCGCCGCGATAGATCTCCGCGAAATAGGCGGCGTAGTTGATGGCAAAGGCGATGACCACGGGGATCAGCTTGTTGCGGGCCACCGGCAAGTCACAGAGGTAGTAGGGGCCGTAGGTCACGGCCAGCAGCTGCAGCATCAGCGGCGTGCCGCGGAGAATGGAGATGAAGAAACGGGTGATGCCGGAGACGATCCTGTTTTTGCTCATGCGCAGCAGCGCAACGATCATGCCCAGCGGCAGGGAGAACAGCAGCGTCAGAAAGAAGATGGCGCAGGTCTTGGAAAGTCCCTCCCCCATCTTGACGATCATGGTCAGTAAGGTCATATGTTATCCTCAATTCATGCACATACGCTCCCGAGGGAGGAATTTCCCTCGGGAGCCGGTATGCTGTTTTCTTTTGTGCGCCGATGCCTCAGGCTCAGCCCAGCAGGGTCAGGTTGTTGGCAATGTCGGGATACTTGGCAGCGATCTCGGCGTAGGTGCCGTTGGCCACCAGCTGAGCCACGGCGTCCTCCACGGTGGCGCACAGCTCCTCGTCACCGGCGCGGAAGGCGATGCCGTACTGCTCGGCGCCCAGACCCTCGTCCAGAACGGTGAAGCCCTTGTTGGACTCGGCATAGGAGACAGCCACGGGCTTGTCCACGATGACAGCGTCCACGGCGCCGCCGCCCAGCTCAGTGAAGCACTTCAGGAAGCTGTCGCAGGTGGTCAGGTCAGCGAAGGTCGCCGCCAGGTCGGCCAGATCACCGCCATCGGCCAGCAGCGCCTCACCGGAGGTGCCCAGCTGCACGGCCACGACCTTACCGGCCAGGTCAGCGGAAGACTTGATGTCGCTGCCCTCCTTGACCATGATGACCTGGGTGTTGTCATAGTAAGGCGCGGAGATCACATAGCCGGCCTCCTTCATGGAGTCCAGGATGGTCATGCCGGACCATACGCAGTCACACTCCTTGGCGTCCAGCTGCACCAGCTTCTGGTCCCAGTTCACACCGAAGACCTGCAGATCCCAGCCCAGCAGATCGCAGACAGCCTTGCAGACCTCCACGTCAAAGCCGGTGTACTGGCCGTCCTCGCCCAGATAGCTGAAGGGGGGATACTCCGCGTCGACGCCCATCACGAAGGTCCGTGTGGCAGTGGCATCGCCGTCGGTATTGTTGTCGTTTGCGGAATTGTCGTTCTCTGCGGGCTTACCGCAGGCCACCAGGGACAGGGCCATGACCATGGCCAGCATCAGTGCAATCAGCTTTTTCATCGTTTTTTCTCCTTTACTGACCGGAATACCGGTTTTCTCGCCGGCAGACCGGCTTGGTTGTTTACTACGCTATCACTCTACCACTTTATCGAACTAATGTAAATAGTTTTGTATTCTAAAATACACCGCATATTTCCGTCGAAATTGTGCGAAGCGCACAAAGAAGGCCGCAGCGTGAGCCGCTGCGGCCTTGGAATGGTCCTGCGAGCAGACCTATAAGCCGGGTTCTGTTTCGACAGTCATCTATCTGGGCGTACCGTTGCCGGCACGCTCAAGCCACCCCGGGAGCGGCCGGGCCAGCCTATATGCTCCCATACCGGTGTTGCTCCGAATAGAGTTTACAGCGACGGTCACTTTCACGCGCCGTCGGGTGAGCTCTTACCTCGCCTTTCCACCCTTACCTCGTCGGTGCCAGCTCCATAGCTTTCGTCCGGCCGCAAACGGCAGGCCAAAATCACTTCGCTGCACCTCATCTCCCCACAAAAACTGACGTTTTCGCGGAGGTCCCCATTTGGGGATGTGACGCGGCGGTATATCTCTGTTGCACTTTTCCTGAAGTCGCCTTCGGCGGGCGTTACCCGTTATTCTTGCCCTGTGGAGCCCGGACTTTCCTCATGAACAGGCTTTCGCCTTGTCCCCGCGACTGTCCAGTCTGCTCGCACCCGTTATTCTACCCCACGGACATAGGGAAAGTCAATGCACAATTCACCGGACGCGGGGGATCAGCAGCATTTTGTCCGGTGTCTCCCCCTCCTCCAGATGGTTCACCGTCCGCAGCAGTTCCTCATCGGTTCGGTACTGTTTGGCCACATCCCACAGCGTCTCCTCCGGCAGCAGTCGCCGCAGCACCAGGGAGGGTATCTTCTCCTGCTCCTCCCCGTCCAGCAGCTCTACGGCGGCGACGGTGCGCATCTGGTCCGCCTGCATGTCGCCGATGAGGAATTCCGCCACCTGCCGCACATCGCAGCCGCTGCCTGTGAACCGGACGTCCGGTGGCCCCGCCAGTGTGCAGGATACGGACTGCACCGGTCCCTGCACCGGCACCACGATCTCCTCCGTCCGCTCCGTGACGGCGGGGGCATCCGCCTCATCCAGATACAGCAGTCGGGTATGTATCGTGGTGCGCAGAGCCGTCTGACCTCCCTCCTCCGTCACGGCAGCAGGTGTGCAGTCCGTGTCGGTGATAAAGAAGAACGGGCGGCTGCCGCCGAAGTCCAGATGCTGAATGCTCTCCTCCCGCAGGGAGCGGCAGGGCCGCCCCACCGGTACGGCCACCGTCTCCTGATGCAACTGCACCGGCCGGCGAATGCTGTACAGGTCCTCCACGCAGCTGCACCGCACCGTCCGGTAGGCCCGCAGCAGCAGCCGCAGTTCCGCCGAGATGGAGAACTCGCCGCCGCTGTCGGAGCGCAGGACCCGCACCTCCCCTCCGGTGAGGCACAGGATGCCGGAAAGCTCCCCCTCCTCCGGCAGATCCGCGCCGTCCAGGATCTGGGATACCGGCAGCTCCGTTTCATAGGTATGCAGCTGCTGATCCTGCCCGCGGTACAGCGCCGACAGGGCCAGCTCTCCCTTCAGCACCAGCTTGCTGCCCACCAGACGGCAGCTGGTGAGCCGCGGGCAGAGCCGGTACAGCAGCAGGTCCTCCGGCGCGGGGGACACCTCCGGCGTCTCCTGCGCCACGGAGAAGCTGCGTTCCACCGCCGTATCCAGCAGGCTGATGTCGTGATCCCTGCGCCGGACGCGGAGAGCAGGGTCCTCCTCCGTGCCGCTGCAAAACCGGCACTGGGCGCGGGTGTAGCCGGTCAGCGTCACCTCCGGCAGCACGCGGACATACAGCTTCCGCGCCGTCACGGCCTGTGCCTCTGCCAACAACAACCGTCCTGTGGCCCAGAGCAGCTGCGACGACGCCAGCGTCTCGTCCTCCGCCGTACAGGAGAATGGCACCGGCAGCGTCAGGCTGCGCAGGCCGGCGCTCTCCTCCGAGGTATACAACACCGTGACCCGCACGGTGCCGGTGGCGGTGACGCGGCCCTCCAATGCGGTCCGCTCCCGTATCTGCAGCTGCCCGCAGACGCTGACGATCCGCGTCATGTCGGGGCAGTATTCCGCAATGGCCGTCTCCATGGTCTCCTCGTGGGACATCACCAGACGGCCGGTCTGCTCGCAGCAGGTCAGTTCCGTAAAATGTAAGCCTAACTCCATGGTCTCGCCCTCTCATTTCTCCGTTGTACCTCTACCATATGAGCGGGCGGGCACTGTTATTCCCTGATCCCGAAAATGCTGCACAGCAGGCCCCGCAGGAACCGCGGAGACTTCCATACCACGATCTTCATACGCTACCTCCTATTCCGCAAACAGGCGATCCCGCAGGCGATGAGCAGAAACGCCACCAGAAACATCAGACACCCCACAGGAAAGACGGCCGCGATCAGGATGCCCAGTCCCAATGCCAGCGCGCAAATGCCGATGATCCAGCCGCCGCAGTTCCAGCCTCTCATACAAGACCCCCCTCTGGTCCAGTATATGGGCGAAAAAAAAGCGGAGTGCATCGCACTCCGCTTTTTTCATTTTTTCTCCCAGGCCTTCAGCTCCTTCAGCTCCTGATAGAGCCGGACGTAGCTGCGGTGGCGGCTGGGGTGGATGTCCCCGTCCTTCACCGCCTGCAGCACGCGGCAGCCCTTCTCCCTGGTGTGGCTGCATCCCACAAAGCGGCACTGGTCTGCGTAGGGCGCGAACTCGGGGAACGTCTCCGGCAGATGCTCCTTCAGTTCCAGATCCATCTCCTGGGTGTCAAAGGAGGAAAAGCCCGGCGTGTCGATGACCCATGTATCGCCGCCCAGGGAGAACATCTCCACATGGCGAGTGGTATGGCGTCCGCGGCCCAGCGCCTTGCTGACCTCCCCCACCGGCAGCGTCAGCTGCGGCGACAGGGCATTGAGGATACTGGACTTGCCCACGCCGGAATTCCCTGTAAAGGCATTTAACTTGCCAGCGATTGTCGCGCACAGCTCTGGAATACCCTCTCCTGTGGCAGCACTGACCCGCAGCACTTGAATGGCCGAATGGCGGTAGATGTCGTACAGCTCGTCCGCAGGATCCAGGTCGCACTTGTTCAGGCACAGCAGCACCTGACAGCTTTTCAGGGCGGCGATGGCAGCGATGCGGTCGATGAGGTACGGTTCCGTCACCGGAATGGCAGCGGAGGCGATGATGACCAACTGGTCGATATTGGCGGCAGCCGGGCGGAGGAACACGTTCTTTCGCGGCTCCACCGCCTCCACGAAGCCCTCGCCGCCGCCCAGCTCCCGTACCTCCACCCAGTCGCCTACCAGCGGGCTGAGTCCTTCGCGCCGGAACTTGCCGCGGGCGCGGCACCGGAGCACCTCGCCTCCGGTGTTCACGTAATAGAAGCCACTGAGGGCCTTTTCAATGCGCCCCCGACTCAAAAGACGATCTCCTGCGTGGGTGAAGATGCCGCAGAGTTGTCGTTGATGCAGGTGAAGTAAGCCCGCACCAGTGATGTCTGCCCCACCTGACCGGTGAAAGTGTAGGTCACAGTCTGGAGGTTGGCGCTGATGTACTGGCTGTCCACGACGGCGCCGTCCTGCTCAAACTCCACCTTGATCATGCCGCCCATGTCCTCCGGCAGGGCGAACTCCGCCACCTTGGTGCGGGTCACGATGTCCTCCTCGCCGCTGCCGCTGATGGTAAAGACGATCTGGGTGCCGCCATCTACCACCTCGTTTGGGTCAATATTCTGCTCAGTGACACGGCCCGTCTCCACCAGACTGTACGGGTCGAACTCCGGCTGGCCCACGGTGAGGCCCATGTCCTGAGCATTCTTGATGGCGATGGCAATGTCCTGCCCGATGAACGAGGGCACCGTCACCGTCTTGGGGCCGGTGCTGACGTACACTGTCACCTGCTGGCCCTCGGTCAGGTCCTCCCCGGCGGCGGGCTCCGTGGAGATGACCATATCCTTATGGACCGTGTCGGAATTCTGGCTCTGGAAGTCGAATTTCAGGTTCAGATTCAGCTCCTGTAATTGGATGCGTGCCTGCCGGTACTCCTGGTCGGTGACATTCGGCATGGGCACCTTCTCCTCCTCCGCCGCCACGTAGACCTCGATGACGAAGTTGCTCTTGCGGCTGCGTCCGGCATCCGGCGATTGCTGGATGATCTGCCCCGGCTCATAGGTGTCGGAGCGCTGGGTGCCCTTCACCACGATTTCAAAAATATCCTTGACGCCGTCCATCAGCTGGGCCTCCTCCACGGTCTTGCCCAGCACTTTGGGAACATCGTAGCTCTTGTTGTTGCCGGCGGGGCCAAAATCGCCCAAAATCAGCTTGAACAGCAGGAACACCAGCACCAGAGCCGCTGCGAAGATACCGCCCATGATGGCGATGGACTTCTTGTCGCGGGGCCGGATGTTGTCCTCCGGCTGGTCGCGCCGCATCTGGTCGGCCCGCTTTTTCACGGCGGTGGCCACCTGCGCGGTGGGAATGGACATGGTGGGCTCGTTGTCCGGCTGCACCGATGCCAGTTCCTTGCGGATGTAGTCCATATCCACGGCGGGGTCCTTGCGGAACTTCTCCAGATCCTCCAGCATGGCGTCCGCCGTGGGATAGCGCTTGTCGGGATCGCTGTTCATGGCCTTCATGCAGATCAGCTCCAGCGGCTCAGGGATGCTATGGTCGATGTCCCGCGGCGCCAGCGGCACGGAGCTCAGGTGCTGGATGGCCACGGACACAGCGGAGTCGCCCTCAAAGGGCAGCCGTCCCGTCAGCATCTCATACAGCACCACGCCGGCGGAGTAGATGTCGGAACGTGCATCGATGCGGTCGCCCCGCGCCTGCTCCGGCGAGATGTAATGGACGGAGCCCAGCGCCTCCTGGGTCAGGGTCTGGCTGGCGTTTGCCAGGCATGCGATGCCGAAATCGGCCACCTTCACGCTGCCGTCCCGCAGAACCATGATGTTCTGGGGCTTGATGTCGCGGTGGATGATGCCGCGGCTGTGGGCGTGGCTCAGGCCCCGCATGATCTGGCTGATGAAGTGCAGCGACTCCCGCCAGTCCATGCGGCCCCGCCGCTCCATATACTGCTTCAGGGTAATGCCGTCGATGAGCTCCATGACGATGTACTCCGTCTCACCGCTGGTGGACACATCATACACCGACACGATGTTGGCGTGGGACAGCTGAGCCACGGCCCGTGACTCGTCCCGAAAACGCCGGCGGAAGTCGGCGTTTTCCGCCAGATCGCTCTTGAGTATCTTCACCGCCACCAGTCGGTTCAGCCGATGACATCTGGCCTTATACACATTTGCCATGCCGCCGGACCCGATCAGCTCCAGAATTTCATAGCGATCATCCAGCATACGTCCTATGTATTGATCCATGTTGTCATCTCCTTTACGTGTTCATCAGCAGCACCACCGTGACGTTGTCCGGTGCGCCGCGGCGCAGTGATATTTGCATCAGATGGTCCAGACAGCTCTCGATGTCGCCATCGTGGAGCACCTCAAACAGCATCTCCTGATCCGAGACGGTGTTCACCAGCCCATCGGTGCACAGCAGGATGAAATCCCCTGGATGCCACGCCACGGCGAACGTATCGGCCTGTGCCTGGGTATCGGGACCCAGCGCACGGGTGATGAGATTGCGGTTGGGGTGGCGGCGGGCCTCCTGGGGAGTGATGTCGCCCTTCTCCACCATGCTCTCCACCACAGAGTGGTCACGGGAGATCTGGCGGATGCCCTCTCCGTTGATGTGGTAGGCCCGGCTGTCGCCGATGTTACCCACCATCACCAGATCCTCTTTGGCCAAGGCGCACACCAGTGTGGTGCCCATGTGCTGATAGTCGGCGTTCTGCGCCGCCGCGCGGCGTATGGCGTCGTTGGCCAGGGAGATGGCGTACAGCGTGGCCTGCCGCAGTTGCTCCTCTCCGGCGTTCTCCTGCAGCACAGCCCGCAGTTCCTTTTCAAACTGCTCCACCGCGATGCCGCTTGCAACGCGGCCGCCGTTGGTGCCGCCCATGCCGTCGCAGACCACGGCGGCACTGTAACCGCCCACCGTAAAGGCGGCGTAGGCGTCCTGATTCTCACTGCGGACCAGACCGGTATTCGTGATGCCCCACATTTTCATGTCAGGCGCCCCCTTTCCTTTTCCTCCATGGCCTTTCGCCGCAGCTGGCCGCAGGAGGCATCGATGTCTCCACCCAGACTGCGCCGTACCGTGGCGGTGATGCCGTGGGACTCCAGCCGCTTCTGGAAGGCGGCCACGCGGCGGCTGGGCTTGTACGGGCTCTCCACCACGTCGTTCAGCGGGATGAGATTCACATGGCCAGGCATGCCCCGCAGCTTTTTGGCGATGAGGTCCGCCTGCCAGTCGTTGTCGTTGACGCCGTCGATCATGGCGTACTCAAAGCTGATGCGCCGCCCCGTTTTCTCAAAATAGCGGTGGCAGGCATCAAACAGCAGTTCCACGTCATAGGCGCGGTTCACCGGCATGATGCGGCTGCGCGTCTCGCTGTCCGGCGCGTGCAGCGAGACAGACAGCGTCAGCTGCAGCTGCTGCTCCGCCAGGGCATCGATACCGGGCACCACGCCGCAGGTGGACAGGCTGATATGCCGCATACCGATGTTCATGCCATCGGGATGATTCACCAGCTCCAGAAACCGCAGCACATTGGCCATGTTGTCCAGTGGCTCGCCGATGCCCATCAGCACAATGTTGGACACCGTCCGGCCGGAATCCAGCTGGGTGAACATCACCTGATCCAGCATTTCCGACGGCCGCAGATCCCGCACCTTTCCGGCGATGGTGCTGGCACAGAAGGCGCAGCCCATGCGGCAGCCCACTTGGGACGAGATGCACACCGTGTTGCCATGGTGGTACTGCATCAGCACCGTCTCAATGCAGTTGCCGTCCGACAGCTCCCACAGGTACTTGATGGTGCCGTCCAGCCGAGACTCCTGTTTGCGGGCCACCACAGGCGCGGTGATAAAACAGCGCCCCTTCAGCTTTTCCCGCAGGGACTTGGAGAGGTTGGTCATCTCGTCGAAGGAGGCGGCGCCCCGATGCAGCCACGTAAAGACCTGCTTGGCGCGGAACGCCGGCTCTCCCAGCTCTTTCAGAAATTGGGAGAGCTCCTGCTGGGTCATGGATTTGATATCGGTCATAAAAGCTCCTCGCTTATTTTCTGCGCATCCGGCAGATATAGAAGCCGTCCGTGCCGTACCGCTGCGGCCACAGCGTCAGCTGTCCGCAGCAGCCGCCGATGGGCCGCGGCAGGGTAAACGGTTCCAGTGCAAATTCAGGGTGCGTGTCCAGAAACGCCGTGGTGACGCCCTCATTTTCCTCCGGCAGCACCGTGCAGGTGGAGTAGAGCAGCACGCCGCCCGGCCGCACGTAGGTGGCCGCGTTGTCCAATATGGCGGCCTGAATGGCCGGCAGCTCCGCCAGCTCCTTGGGGTCCTTGTAGCGGATATCCGGCTTCTTGCGGATGATGCCCAGTCCCGAGCAGGGCACATCAGCCACCACCAGGTCTGCGGCGTTTTCCCACGCCGCGTGGTGCTCCCGCCCATCGGCCAGCGCCGTCCGGATGGATCGGATGCCCAATCGCGCCGCGCCCTTTTCGATGAGCGCCAGCTTGTGGGGATGGATGTCACAGGACAGGATATCGCCCCTGTCCCCCATGTCGATGGCCAGCGCAAAGGACTTGCCTCCGGGCGCGGCGCACATGTCCAGCGCACGAGTCTCCGGCTGCGGCGCTGCCGCTGTGGCCACCAATCGGGCCGCGGCGTCCTGCACCGTGAAGTGCCCCTCCGTAAAGGCGGGCAGGCGCTCCAGATCGCCGGTGGCCGACACTTCGAAGCAGCCCTCCAGCCATGGGTGAGCGTTCACCGTCACGCCGGCGGTGCGCAGCTCCTTCTCCAGCTCCTCCGCCGTACATTTCAGCGTATTGGTCTGGATGGTGGTGGGGACGATCTCGTTGTTCATCCGCAGGTAGTCCTCCGTCTCCTCCGCCCCGATCACGTCGATCAGGCGGCGCACCAGCCACTTGGGATGGCTGTACCGCACGGACAGATAGTCCGCTGTGGTGCCCTGGGGCAGCGCGGGCATGTCCATCCAGTTGGTCACAAACTTCCGCAGCACCGCATTGACCATGCCTGCGGCCTTGGGACGGCCCCAGCGCTTGGTCATCTCCACTGCCTCGTTGACGGCGGCGCGGTGGGGGATCTTATCCATGAACAGGATCTGATACCCTCCGATGCGCAGGATATTCAAAATCACTGGCTCCAGCCGGTTAGGCTTCTGGCTGCACCAGCAGCCGATATAGTAGTCCAGCAGACCGCGGTTTTGGATGACACCGTAGGCAAGACGCGTGCAGAGCGCCGCCTCCCGGCTGTCCAGCTTGTTTTTGGCAATGGTGCGTTTCAGACTGCCGTCCGACCAGGCGTTGGCCCGGCTGACCTGCATCAGCACCTCCAGCGCAGTATCACGGGCGCTGCTTCGCTGCATATCGCTCATACGTCCACCTGTACAGGATGCCCACGCAGATAGTCCGCTGCCGCCATGCGCTTGCCGCCCTCGGCCTGCAATTCCAGAATGCGCAGCAGCCGCCTGTCGCCGCAGGCAATGGCGAGGCCCTGCTTACCGGCCTCGGCGATCTTCCCCGCAGCCAGCGTCGTCTCGCTGCCGATGGCGGTGCGGTAGACCTTCACATTTTTGCCGTCCAGCTCCATGGACGCACAGGGCCAGGGGATCAGTCCCCGCACCTGATCGTGGAGCTGCCGGGCACTTCTGGTGAAGTCCATGGGCGACAGGCTCCGATCCAGCATGGGGGCATAGGTGTAGGCATTGTGGTCCTGAGGCATACGGACGGCGGTACCGCTTTTCAGCTGCTCCACTGCTTGGGACAGCGCGTCCGCGCCCAGCTCCGCCAAGCGGGTCGTCAGGGTCTGCGCGTCCTCGTCAGGGTCGATAGCCGTCTCGCGGCAGAGGATGATGTCCCCCGCATCCAGCTCCTTGGCCATATACATAATGGTAACGCCCGTGACGCTCTCCCCGTTAAGAATGGCCCAGTTAATGGGTGCCGCGCCCCGATACTTCGGCAGGATGGACGAATGCACGTTGATAGAGCCATAGGGCGGCGTGTTCAGAATGTCCTCCGGCAGGATCTTGCCGTAGGCCGCCACTACGATGAGCTCCGGTGCCAGCTCCTGCACGATGCGCAGAGCTTCGCCGTCCCGCATTTTCACCGGTTGGTACACTGGCAGGCCGACTGTCAAGGAATATTCCTTTACGGGAGAAAATGCCATTTTGTGCCCTCGGTTTTTAGGCTTGTCCGGCTGGGTGAACACACCGCACACGTTGTGCCCGTCCTTCACCAGCCGCTTCAGGGACGCCACGGCGAAGTCGGGCGTGCCCATGAACAGTATCCTCATTCGTTCTCGTCTCCGTTCTCTGCCTCGGCGCGGCGGATGTACTCCTCCAGCTCCTCCTCGGTCAGCAGGTGGTCCGTATGCTCCACGAACAGATGGCCGTCCAGATGCTCGATCTCGTGGCAGAAACAGCGGGCGGTCAGACCCTCGTCCTCCACCTCAAACCAGTTGCCGTCGCGATCCTGAGCGCGGACACGGACGATCTCCGGCCGCGTGACCTCGCCGTATTTCCCGGGAACACTGAGGCAGCCCTCCAGGCCGGTCTGCTCACCCTCAGTACGGATGATCTCCGGATTCACCAACTCGATGAGCTGATCCTCCTCGTCCAGCACCACGCACACGCGGCGCAGCACGCCTACCTGCGGGGCGGCCAGACCCACGCCGCCGGAGTCCTCCAGCGTGTCAGCCAGATCATCCAGCAGCACGTGCAGGCGGTCATTGAACTCCGTCACCGGACGGCACACCTTGGTCAGGCAGGGTTCGCCCTGTAAAGCAATTTTCCTTAACGCCATTGTTCCTACCTCGTTTTCTCAGATTTAATCCATCAAGTTGCAGTCGGTATAGATATGCAGGCGGCGGTTTTCGCCGCGCTGCGCGAACTCTCGCATGAATGATGCCAGCAGCTGCCGCAGCTGCCGTTCGTTCCGCCCCAGCACCATGGTGCGGTAGCGGTAGCTGCCGTTGATCTTCACCACCGGCGCCGGCGCGGGTCCCAGAATCTGCAGGTCCATATCACGGTACGGCGGCTGCTGCGCCGCCTGACGCAGGCTATGGGTCAGCAGGTCCAGTGCCCGCCGCACTTCGTCCTCCTCCTGCCCCGTCACCGTCACGGTGAACTGGTCGGCAAAAGGTGGGTCCCTCCGCAGCCGCCGCAGCTGGATCTCCGCATCGTAAAAACGCTGATAATCCTGCTGCGCCGCCGCCTGTATCACGTCGTTCTGCGGGGTGTAGGTCTGGATGACCGCCCGTCCCGCCTTGCTGCCGCGTCCCGCGCGGCCGATGACCTGGGTCAGCAGGTTAAAGGTGCGCTCCGCGGCGCGGTAGTGGTCCACGTACAGGGACGTATCGGCCCCCAGCACGCCTACCAGCGTCACATTTTCAAAATCCAGCCCCTTGGCCACCATCTGGGTACCCAGAAGGATGGGCACGCGCTTCTCCTCAAACTCCCGCAGGATGGTCTCGTGACCCACAGACACCGTGTCCGCGTCCATCCGCAGCAGCGGCGTGTCGGGGAACAGGGTGTGCAGCTCCTCCTCCACCCGCTGGGTGCCCACGCCGATGTGCTTGAACCGGCCGCCGCACTCGGGACACGCCTCCGGCGCCTTCACCGAGTAGCCGCAGTAGTGGCACATCAGCCGTCCGTTGGCGCTGTGGTACGTCAGGTATACGCTGCATCGCGGGCACTTTGGCACGTAGGTACACTGGGGACACAGCAGCTGACGGCTGCTGCCCCGCCGGTTGAGGAACAGGATGCTCTGCTCCCCCGCCGCCAGATTTTTCTGCAATTCATCGTACAGCGGACGGCTGATGATGCCGTTCCGCCCCTCCAGCAGCTCCTGGCGCAGATCCGCTAAGATCACCGCAGGCAGCGCCTGCCGGTTGTAGCGCTGCCGCAGCAGCGCCTTCTGATAATCGCCCTTTTCCGCCCAGTAGGCCGTCTCCACCGTTGGGGTGGCAGAGCCCAGAAGGAGCCTTGCCCCCTCCTGTAAGCAACGGTACTTGGCGATGTCCCTGGCATGGTAGCAGGGCGCCGTCTCCGATTCGTAGGAGCTTTCCTGCTCCTCGTCCATGACGATGAGCCCAATATTGCCCAGCGGTGCAAACACCGCCGAACGAGTACCCAGCACGATGCGGGCCTCGCCGCGGCGGATACGCTTGAACTGGTCGTAGCGCTCCGTCATCCGCAGTCCGCTGTGCAGCAGCGCTACCTCATCGCCGAAATAGGCGGTGAACCGCGCCATCATCTGAGGCGTCAGCGCGATCTCCGGCACCAGGATCATCACGGACCGCCCCTGCCGCAGCAGCTCCTGCGCCAGCCGGATATAGACAAGCGTTTTGCCGCTGCCGGTAACGCCCTGCAGCAGCGTGACACCGGCTTTTCCGGACTGCACCTGCCGCAGAACGTCCTCGTACACCTGCTGCTGCTCATCATTCAGTGTAATGGGTATTGCCTTTACAGTATACTGTTTTTCCGTAATTCGGTAGGTCTCCTGCTCCCGCAGGCACACTGTGCCCGTCTGGGCCAGTAATTCCACGGTCTTGCGGGCCGCGCCGGTGAAATAGCAAAGATCATGCAGCCCCGTCTCGCCGTTCTGGGCCAGAAAGGCCACCACTTCCCGTTGGCGGCGGGCAGTCTTGCCCACCATCTCCAGTGCCTGGTCTGCCGGCACCGCCAGCTTCACGAACAGATCCACCTTGTCCCGCACCTTACGGCGGGACTCTGTCTCGCGCCGCAGCTTCCCCGCCTTTTCCATGCGGCGCAGCAGCGGCGCGACATCATCGCCAAGGGCCTGCTTCAGCGTGTCCGTCTCCATGGGCCCGTCCTCCAGCAGGCGGCATACAGCCGCCTCCTTTTCCGGAAGGCCCTCCGGCAGCACGCCGTCCGCCATGCGCCACAGCTCCCGATAACGGTACCACACTGCTGCGGGCAGGATGGTGTGCAGCGCATCGTAAAACGTACAGAAATACCGCTGCCGCATCCACAGCGCCAGCCGTATCTCCTTGTCCGACACCACCGGCTCCTCGTCCAGCAGCGACCGCACCGTTTTCAGCGGCTTGTCCGGCACGCCGACGCCCAGCGACAGGATCAGCGCCTCGCTGGATCGGTTGCCCCGTCCAAAGGGGACCAGCACACGGCAGCCCACCTGCGCCGCCATGTCCTGAGGCAGCAGATAGTCGTACACCTTGTCGATGGCGTAGGGTGCCGCCTGCACGGCCACCTTGGCGATCACGGCCATGTCAGATATTGTCTTCCTCGATGACGGGGTTAGCCACGAACTTGCCCTCGGCCACCTCGTTGATAGCCTCGGTCACGGGCTTCTCCTCCAGATGCTCACCGTTGGCCTCGGCCTCGGCGGCGATCTGGCGGGCGCGGCGCGCCACCACGTTCACCATCATATAGCGGTTGGGGATATACTCGGTCAGTTTGTTCATAGCGGGATACAGCATCATAGCGATCACATTTCCTTTCCGTTTAAGATCAATTCCATACGCTCGGCGGGCTTGCAGTGCTCTGCGCACAGAATAGCGCGCAGTTCCTCCACGGCCTGCTCCACCGTGTCGTTGATGACAAAATAATCGTAGTCGCTGGCGTTCTGCAGCTCTACCTGGGCCCGAAGCAGGCGCTTCTGCACCTTCTCCGGCGTGTCCGTACCGCGGGCGGTGAGACGCCGCTCCAATTCCTCCCAGCTGGGAGGTGCAATAAAGATGCGCACCGTCTCCGGCCGCTTGGCACAGACCTGGGTCGCGCCCTGGACCTCGATGTCCAGGATCACGTCCTTCCCCTGCTTCATGGCCTCATCCACGTACTTCTTGGGCGTGCCGTAGAAGTTGCCCACATACTCGGCATATTCCAAAAACGCATCTTCCTCGATCATGCTGCGAAACCGGTCCGCATGGATGAAGTGGTAATCTACGCCGTCCCGCTCCCCCTCACGGGGTGCGCGGGTGGTGGCGGATACGGAAAAATACAGGTCGTTCCGCCCCTCGAACAGCGCGTGGAGCACCGTGCTCTTTCCAACGCCGGAGGGACCCGAGATGATGAATGTCTTGCCCTTCCTGTTCAAATCTTATTCCTCCTCTGTCAGATCTTTCACCGTCAGACCCAGACGGGGCGCCATTTTCTCCGTGCTCAGCGCCGAGAGCACCACATGGTCACTGTCCATGATGAACACCGACGCCGTTTTCCGTCCGAAGGTGGCGTCGATGAGCATGCCGCGGTCCCGCGCCTCCTGCACCAGTCGTTTCACCGGTGCGGAGTCGGGACTGACCACAGCGATGAGCCGATCCACGGAGATAAGGCTGCCGAAGCCGATATTCACTAGCTGCATGGCCACCTCACTCAATGTTCTGGATCTGCTCGCGGATCTTCTCCACCTCGGCCTTCATGTTCACCACATCCTGCGCAATGGTCAGGTCGTTGCACTTGGAGCCGATGGTGTTGCACTCGCGGTTGATCTCCTGCACCAGGAAGTCCAGCTTCCGGCCCACGGGGACATCGCCGGCCAGCATGGTCCGCAGCTGGGCCATGTGGCTGTGCAGGCGCACCGTCTCCTCGTCCACTGCCACCTTGTCGGCGAAAATGGCCGCCTCGGTGAGGATGCGGGACTCGTCGATGGTAGCGGATTGCAGCACCTCCATCATCTTGGTCTCCAGCCGTTGGCGGTAGGCCGCCACCGTCTCCGGTGACCGCTGCTCCACCTTGTCCACCGTCTCCTCGATGACAGCGGCGCGGCCGCCCACATCCTCCGCCAGCTTGGCGCCTTCCACGGCCCGCATCTCGTTGTAGGCCGCCAGCGCGTCCTCCAGCACGGCGCAGATGTCGGCGGCGATAGCGTCCACATCCTCCTCCGCCTTGGTGACGGTCAGCACGTCGGGGAACTTGGCCAGCATGTCCGGTGTGACGCGGCCCTCCAGCCCGAAAGTGTCCTTCAGCCGCATCAGCGCATCGTAATACCCGCGGGCCAGCGCCTCGTTGACGGTCACCACTGTCTCGTCGGCCCCTGTGGCGTCGATGGTGATGAACACATCCACCTTACCGCGGGACACCGCCTTCTGCACGCGGCTCTTGATGGCGTCCTCCGCGAAAATGTAGGCGCGGGGCATCTTCACCGTACAGTCCAGGTAGCGGTTGTTGACGGACCGCACCTCCACCGTGATGTCCCGACCGCTGCGCATCTGCCGCGCGCGGCCGTAGCCGGTCATACTCTTGACCACTCGATCATCTCCTTCATTAATATAGGAAAAGAGGTCGCCCTCTCGTTGTCAGCAAAAGCAAACGGGCACGCCCAGCGCATTGCAGCACAGACTGATGCCGCACAGGCGCAGGCAGTCGTTATTGTCGCAGCTGCCGGTGGTGACGGAGCCGTAGCCGTTGGGACGGTAGGCGTTCTGCCGCCCCTCCGCCATATCCAGCGCCCGTTGGTACTCCGCGTTGTCCGGCGCCATCTGTACCGCCGTCTGGTAGTACCGCCGTGCCTCGTCCAGCCATCCCCGCCGTGTGCAGATCGCGCCCTTGAGATAGTTCCACTCTGCATCGTGGTCGGTCTGGGCGTTCAGCAGCTCCTCCGCCAGGTTCAGGTTGCCCTGGGTGATGGCGGCGCGGACACGCTGGAGCCGCGAAGCGCCGGTGCCGTAGCCCGCGCCGTACCCCGCGTTTCCGTAGCCTGCACCGCCGTAGCTCCCACCGTAGCCGCCGTAGCTGCCGCCTGTGTAGCCGCCGCCCTGCCGCGCAGCCTTGCGCTGGCTCTGGACCTCCTCATAGGCCTCGTTGATCTCTTTCATGCGCTCCTGTGCCAGATCGGCCAGCGGGTTGTCGTGATAGTTGTCGGGATGGTATTTCCGCGCCAGATCACGATAGGCTTTTTTCACTTCATCGTCCGTGGCGGTGCTGGGAACGCCCAACACCTGATAGGGATCACGCATCGTTGGTGTCCGCCTTTCGTATAGCTTGTCTCTCTCGTCTCCGTCTATGGAACGTACCGTTCAGCACGGCCGCTCCCACGATATACAGTCCCTCGTAGACCGCGGCGCGGAGCACCGGCGCATACACGCCAAAGTCCGCCAGCTCGAAGGCCGCCGCCATGGCCCGCACGGAGCCGTCCAGCGTACCGGCCAGCTGCTGCCGATCCTCCTCCGACAGCGCCCCGTCCTGCACCCGGAATCGCAGGACCAGTGGGTTATAGCTGCCGGTCTTCAGATCCTCCTTCAGATCGTCCGCTGCGTCCACCAGATACACCCAGCGGCCCAGATGGTACAGCAGCTGCTCCGCCACCCGCCGCTTCACCGGATCCGCGATGCCCTGTGCCGCACCGGCCAGCAGCACCGCGAAGGCGTCTGCGGGGCGGTCCAGTGATGGACACCGCTCCGCCTCCAGCTCCGCCAGCGCCGTCAGGCGCTTCTGCGTCCCGGCGTCAAAGTCCGGCTGCCGCCGCCGCGCCTTCCGATAGGCCCGCCGCAGCAGCAGCGCCGCCGCCCGATACTTCAGCCCCCGAAAAAGGCCATGATCGGCGATGCCGTCCTGTATCTGCCACCAGGTCAGGATCACGCTCATGTCGGCGGCGGTATCCATGGCCGCGTCGCCGCAGGCACACCGCCGTTTCCGGAACGGATGGACTGCGCACCGCTTTTCGCACGTCCCGCCGCCCTCCGACAGCACCATGGCCAGGAATGTCAGGTCGTAGTTCAGGATCATCCGCCCCGCCGGGCCGTAAGACGCTCCCAGCGCGTGGCACAGTCCGCAGTAGGCGGCGCGGAACGTCTCCCGTTCCTCCTCCGTCAGACGCCGGTCCGATGGCCGCACATAACCGAACATCCGTCAGAACAGCCGCAGGATGGTGTAGGTCAGACTGCCGTCCTTCTTGGTCTGCCTGTCGTAGAACACACTGGGCAGGAAAAACACTGCCGCCGCGATGACCGCCGCCGCGTAGCGCCAGCCCTCGCTCATCAGCCCCTCCGTCAGGAAGTACCCCAGCAGAAAGCCCACCACCGGCAGCAGGTACACCAGCGCCACCACGCCCAGCAGCTTTTTCGTGCTGCTCTCCACCACCACCTTGTCGCCCTTCTGGGCGCCCACATCGTTTCTGGCGCGGGCGTGGATGGCCGCGCCGGTCATGCCGCAGCCGGCACATTCCTCACAGTCATGTCCGCAGGCGGACTTTCGGGGCACGGAGATCTCCGCGTACCCGCCGGCCAGCACCTTTTCCACCGTTGCGATCTGAGTCATCTCATGTCACCTCTCGGGATAATTCGTTTTAATTCTCGTTTCCGGACCCGTTGTTCCCGTGGGACGTCAGGCCGCCGTCAGGCTCCGGTTCAGGCTCTGGCTGCGTGTCGGTGACATACACCGTCACCTCGTAGCTGCCCTTCACCGCCACATCGCGGTAGCCGCTGACCGTCACCGTCACCGGCACACGGCAGCTGCCCGTCTCCGTCACGCTGCTCAGGTCGACGGTGGCCGTTATGGCGTCCGCCTTCAGCTCCGCCAGCTCCTCGCTGAGACCCCACAGCCGCACATCCAGCGTGTCCATCACCTCGGCGTACAGCCCGCTGGGCACGTTGGTATAGCTGAACGTGTCCACCGTGACGGTCTTTTCCTCGATGCCCTCCATGGTGATCTCCACGGTGGCCACCTCGTTGCTGTTGGCCAGCCATGTGCCGTCCGGTGCCGTCACCACATAGCTGTTCTGCTGCCAGATGTCCAGATCCTCGATATACAGCGTGGCCAGCACGATCTCATCGATGTTCTCCAGCACATCTGCTTCGCCGATGAGCCGCACACTGCTGGGCGTGATGGTGGTCTTGATGCTCTGTCCGGCCGAGCCCGGCACGCCGGACAGCTCCACCGCCAGCGAGACCTCCTTGGTGGTCAGCACCGGCACCTTGGCCTGGATCAGGCTGGCATTGGTGCGGATATTGCTGTTGTCCACAGGATTGTCGTCGTTGTCGTACAGCTGTACGCTCTCCGTCTGGATGACTGAGCGGGTAGCGTCGCTGATGTCCACCGTCAGCTTGGCGTAGGCCACGTTCAGCAGGTCATCTCGCTGTCCCCGCAGCACCAGTGTGGTGGGGTCCAGCACCGTCTCGCCGGTGAAGTAGCCGTCCGCCACAGTACCGGTAACGACGCAGTTCACCGGCACCTCCTTGGTATACAGCTCGCCCACCGTCACCGTTACCTTGTACTTGCTGGCCCAGTCCACCGACAGGGCCGAGGACTGTACCCCATCGGGGTATACCACGTCCCATCGCAGGGTGTGTACACCCACGGAGTCGATGCTGGACGTGCTGGCCACCAGGCGCACATTGTCCTTGTTGATCTTCACCAGCTCCCGCTTGGTGCCCTTGATGGTCAGATCCACTGTGGTGTCGTAGCCCGACAGCAGCATCAGGTTCTTGTCCGCCAGCGTGGTGGACTCGCCGGAAAATTCCACGGGGATGTCCCGAATGGTCTTGGTTCGCTCCGGTGCCTTCTCCACGTCCACATAGACCCAGATGGCAACGGCCACCAGAATGGAGGCGATGACCTGAAGCACCTTGTTTCGGCTGACGCCGGACTTCTCATTCTTCTGCTCCATTGTCGCCCTCCTTCCTCCGCAGGCCCAGCAGATCTGCCAGACTGCGGCGCGGCTTGTCCTCCAGCTCCTCCGGCTGCGGCATCAGCTCGTTGCGCAGCAGCTTGGACAGTGTCTCCGGCATCAGATGCCGCTTCAGCATACCGCCTATCGCCACGGAGATGGAGCCTGTCTCCTCGGAGACGATGACCACCACGGCGTCGGAATTCTCGCTCATGCCGATGCCGGCGCGGTGACGCATGCCCAGGTCACGGCTGAGGTTCACGTTCTTGGACAGGGGCAGCATACAGCCCGCCCCCAAAATGCGCCCGTGGCGGATAATGACCGCGCCGTCGTGCATGGGTGCCTTAACGAAAAAGATGTTTTTCAGCAGCTCCGAGGACACGGCGGCGTCCAGCGTAGTGCCGCTGCGCACCATGTCGTCCAGCAGGATATGCCGCTCAAACACGATGAGCACGCCGGTCTTGCTCTGGGACATCTCTTTGCAGGCGATAACCGTCTGGTCGATGGCCTTCTCCACCTCGGACTGCTGCTGCGCCGGCGTGAATGCCCTCAGCAGCCGGATGTTCTTGCTGCCCAGCTTCTCCAAAATCTGACGGATCTCCGGCTGGAACAGGATGATGAGGGCCAGGATGCCCACCTGCACCATGTTGCCCAGAATATAGGCGATGCCGTTGAGGTGGAAGATCTCCGCCAGCCACAGGGCCAGCAGGAACATCACAACGCCCTTGAGGATATTCTCCGCGCGGGTACTCTTTACCAGGTCCAGCAGCTTATAGACCAGAAACGCGATGATGGCCACGTCCAGAATATCCGTGAGGCGCACGAGCATTAAGTAATTCCCAATTTTTTCTAAAAACGCCAGCATTGTTTCCATACTGTCAACCCTTCCGTATCGGACAGAACTCCGCATAGAAATAGATACTATCATTATATAAAAAATATTGGGAAAATGCAACAAAAAATTCTGAGTCAAGTCTTGCAGTTTAACGAACTGCCGCCCGCACCATGGCCGTGAAGCGGTCCACCTCCTGGGGCGTGTTGAAAACCGATATACTTACTCGAACGGTGCCGGTCTGCAGCGTCCCCGCCGTGCGGTGTGCCAGCGGCGCGCAGTGCAGCCCCGCCCGCACCGCCGCGCCCTGCGCTGCCAGACGCTCCCCCAGCTCCTCGCAGTCGCGGCCCGCCGCGCGGAAGCTCAGCACTCCCGTCTGGTGGTCGAACCCCTTCTCGCAGAACAGCTCCACGCCATCGATGCCGCGCAGCTGCTCCTCCGCGCGCATGGCAAGCCGCCGCTCGTGGCCCGCAATGCGGTCGACCCCCTTCTCCGCCACGAACCGCAGGCCCTCCAGCAGTCCCGCAATGCCCGGCATGTTGTGGGTCCCTGCCTCCAGCCGGTCCGGCAGCTCCTGCGGCATGTGCTGCAAAAGGGACTGGGAGCCGGTGCCTCCCTCCAGCAGCGGCTGAGCCTCGTGGCCGCACAGCAGCAGCCCCGTCCCCTGTGGGCCGTACAGCCCCTTGTGCCCCGGCATGGCAATGAACGCCGCGCCCAGCTCCCGCATGGACACCGGCAGCATCCCCGCCGACTGGGAAGCATCCAGCACGAAGGGCACGCCCCTCCGGCGGCACAGCGCCGCGATGCCCTCCGCCGGCAGGCGATAGCCGAACACGTTGGACACATGGGTGCAGATCACCGCGTCCGCTCCGGCGTCCAGCGCCTGCTCAAACTCCGCCAGCATGGACTCCGGTCGGAACAGCGGCGCGTCGATGACGGTCAGCTCAACATTGGGGATGCCGTGGAGAGGCCGCGTCACCGCGTTGTGCTCGTAGCCGGAGATGACCACGCGGCATCCGGGCTTCACCAACGTTTTGATGGCGATGTTCAGCCCATGGGTGGCGCTGGATGTGAACACCACGCATGCAGGGTCCTCCACATCGAACAGCGCTGCCGCCAGACTGCGGCACCGGAAATCCGTCTCCTCCGCCAACCGCGTGGCGGGATAGCTGCCCCGCCCGGGCGAGCTCATGGCCGCTGCGGCGCGGTACATGGCGCGGCGCACCCGTTCCGGCTTCTGTAATGTCGTGGCTCCGGCGTCAAAATAGATCATAGCTCCACCTCGCTGTATCCGCTGCCATCGCGGACGTAGATCCGCAGCGGCGCAAGCCCTATGCCGCGCAGCAGGGCGGCAGCCTCCTCCGCCCGCTGCCCCTGCATCCGCAGGACGTAGCCGCAGCCGCTGCCGGTAAGTCCCACCGGTGAGCGGCCCATGGCGGCGCGGATGCCGTGCTGCGACAGCGCCTGCATCATGCGCTGCGCCTGTGTGACGGAGCGGGCGGTCATCAGATATTCTTCCATATCGCACCTCCTCACACGCCATTTTATGAGGTGTCAAACGCCGGTGTGAAAGGCGGGGCCGGCCTTTTCGGTCGGTCCCGCCAATTTCTTCATCATGTATCACATTTTCCCCAATAATGCCACCGCGTGGCAGGCCATGCCCTCCCCCGCGCCGGTGAAGCCAAGATGCTCCTCGGTGGTGGCCTTAACGGACACCTGCGCCGCATCGATGCCCATAGCGTTTGCCATCCGCCGCCGCATCTCCGGGATGTAGGGAGCCAGCTTCGGGGCCTGGGCCAGCACCGTGGCGTCCACGTTGCCGACCTCCCAGCCGGTCTCCGCCAGCCGCGCCGCCACCTGTTCCAGAAGGTGCAGGCTGTCCGCATCCCGCCAGCGCTCATCACTGTCGGGGAACATGCCGCCGATGTCGCCCAGCGCCGCCGCGCCCAGCAGCGCGTCCATCACCGCGTGAGCCAGTACATCCGCATCGGAGTGGCCCAGCAGCCCCCGCTCATAGGGAATGGTGACACCGCCCAAAATCAGGGGACGGCCCTCCACCAGACGGTGTACGTCGTAGCCGTGCCCGATGCGCAGATCTATCATGCCTGCACCTCCCGCCGACGCAGGAACAGCTCCGCCACAGACAGGTCCTCCGGCGTGGTGATCTTGATATTTTCCCGCCATCCAGGTGTCAAGTAAACCTCCTTGCCAAGCCGCTCCACAGCGGAGCAATCGTCTGTCAGCGGCGCCTCGGCGGCGATGGCGGACTGGAGCGCGGCCTTCAGCAGGTTCGCCTGGAACACCTGGGGTGTCTGCACAGCGAATAAGGTGCTGCGGTCCGGCGTGGACAGCACCAGCCCCGACAGATCCGCCACCTTCACCGTGTCCGTCACCGGCACGGCCGGCGCCACAGCGTAGGTCCGCTGGCCCAGGCGGATCAGATCATCCACCTGCTCCGGCAGTATCAACGGGCGGGCCCCATCGTGGACCGCCAGATACTCCACGTCCTCGTTGGCCTCCAGCGCCGCCAGCAGTACGGACTCAGCACGGCTTGCGCCGCCCTCCACCACGCGGACGGGCTTGCGGATGCCGGCGCTGCTGACCAGCGCCGCCACTTCCTCCAGCTTTTCCGGCTGGGCAGCCACCACGATCTCGTCCACCAGCACAGCCTGATCCAACACGGTCAGCGTCCGCGCCAGCACCGGCACACCGCACAGCGGTGCGAACATCTTATCCTCGCCGCCCATGCGGGAGGACTTCCCTGCTGCCGGTACAATGGCCGTGCAGAAGGGGTGTACCTTCTTCTTCAGGCCTTTCTTCCATTTTTCAAACAGGCTCCCCATCGTTTTTCGCTCCTATCGCTGGATTTTGCTATTAGTATACCGCACTTTTCCACGGTTTACAAGGCGCAAAGAAGAGGGCCGCAGGCCCTCTTCTTTGCTGTTTCGTGTTACCGTTTGTTGTGGCGATACCAGATGTGCTGCTTCTCCGCCTCGCGGATCAGCTCGTCGCGGAAGTCGGGGTGGGCGATGGAGATCAGCTTCTCCGCCCGTTCCCAGACGCTGAGGCCCTTCAGGCAGACGCAGCCGTACTCCGTCACCACGTACATGGTGTTGACGCGGGTGTCCGTCACCACGGAGCCGGTCTGGAGCGTGGGGCGGATGCGGGACGCCACCGTGCCGTCCTTATTCTGATGGGTGGAAGACAGGCAGATGAAGCTCTTGCCGCCATGGGACAGATACGCACCCAGCACGAAGTCCTGCTGGCCGCCGGAGCCGCTGATCTGGCGGGTACCCGCCGTCTCGCCGTTGACCTGACCGTACAGGTCCACATCCACCGCATTGTTGATGGAGACAAAGTTGTCGATAGCCGCGATGGTGCGCACATCGTTGGTATAGCTGATAGGCGCGGCCATGCAGGCGGGGTTGTCGTCCAGATAGTCGTAGAGCTTCTGGGTACCGGCTGCGAAAGCGTAAACCTGACGGCCGCGGTCGATATTCTTACGGGCGCAGGTGACCTTTCCCGCCATAGCCAGATCCACGTAGGCGTCCACGTACATCTCCGTATGTACGCCCAGATCCTTCAGATCGGATTGGCACAGCATAGCTCCCACGGTGTTGGGCATGCCGCCGATGCCCAGCTGGAGGCAGGCTCCGTCGGGGATCTGCTCTACAATCAGGCGGGCCACCGCTTTATCCACATCATCGGCCTCTCCGGAAGGCTGAATGCCCATGGGGTCGTTGCGGCCTTCCACCACCATGTCCACCTCGCTGATGTGGATGGTGTTGTCAAAACCGCCCAGACAGCGGGGCATGTTCTCGTTGACCTCCACGATGACCACCTTGGCCTTCTCGCAGACGGCACGCACATGGGATGCGGACAAGCCGAAGTTGAAGTAGCCGTGGCTGTCCATGGGCGTGACCTGGAACATGGCCACGTCCGGCGGCGTGATGTGGTCGTAGTAGTAGCGGGGCAGCTCAGAATAGCGCATGGGCTCATAGAACCCGGCGCCGCTGGCGATGTAATGGCGCTCCACCCCGCTCATGTGGTGGGAATTGAAAATAATGTGGCGTGCGGGGTCCTCGATATCGAAGATAGCAGGCTTCCACAGGCTGATTCCTCCGCGGACCTTCACATCCTCCAGTTCCGGTGCGCGGCGGGCCAGCGCCTCGTCCAGCACGCGGGGCTGGATGGCGCAGAAGCCGTAATCCACCCAATCGCCGGACTTGACGACCTTCACCGCCTCATCCGCGGTGGTCAGCTTCTGGCGGTACAGTTCCCGATAATCAGCAAAAGACATAGCAGTTCCTCCTCTTTCTTTTCGTTCTCCTAATCGTTAATTTTACCACAAGCCCGAGAGAAGTACATTGGCGGATGTGCCAATTATCAGCCCTGCCGATTGTGCAAAATTTAACATACTGTGATTCGGGTACGAGCTTTTATGTATACGGGTATAAACAGGTACACTTTCGTACAAAAAAAGCAGCGGTACATTCGTACCGCTGCTTTTTAACAGACGTTTTTACTCGTCGTCGCCCTCGTCAGCGGCGGGGGTCAGCAGAGCGCGGATAGACAGAGAGATCTTCTGCTTCTCCTCGTCGATAGCCGTGATCTTGGCGTCCACGATGTCGCCCTCAGCCAGCACGTCGCCGGGCTTCTCGATGCGGCGATCCGCGATCTGGGAGATGTGGATCAGGCCGTCCACGCCGGGAACCACCTCGGCAAAGGCGCCGAAGGTCATCAGCTTGACGATGCGGACCTTGGCCACATCGCCGACCTTATAGGTGGACATGAACTTGTCCCACGGGTTGCAGGTACGATCCTTCACGCCCAGAGAGATCTTGCGCTTCTCGGGATCGAAGGAGATGACGTACACATCCAGGGTGTCGCCCACGGAAACCACCTCGGCGGGGTTCTTGATGCGGGACCAGGACAGCTCGGAGATATGTACCATACCATCCACGCCGCCGATATCCACGAACACACCATAGGAGGTCATAGACTTGACAGTGCCGGTGTAGTGCTTGCCCACCTCAATGTTCTCCCAGATCTCGGCCTGGGCAGCCTGACGGGCCTCGTAGGTCACGGCCTTGATGGAGCCCACCACGCGGCGGCGGGCACGGTTGACCTCGGTGATGCGCAGGGAGACGGTCTGACCGATCAGAGCGCTGAGCTCAGCGCCGCGGGGCAGGCCGGACTGGGAAGCGGGCACGAACACGCGCACGCCCTTGACGTTGACCACGATGCCGCCCTTGTTCTCCTCGGTGACCTTGCCCTCCAGGGTAGTCTTCTCCTCACGGGCCTTCTCGATATCCTCCCAGACCTTGACAGCGTCCAGACGCTTCTTGGACAGCATGGCATAGCCCTCCACGTCGTTGACGCGGATGATATAGGTCTCGATCTCGTCGCCGACCTTCACCACATCCTCGGGCTTCACGCTGGGATCGGCGGACAGCTCGTCGATGTTGATATAACCTGCCTGCTTGCAGCCCAGGTCAACCTGCACCTCGGTGGGACCGATGGCAGTCACGATACCGGTTACCTTCTCTCCTGTATTCAAAGTCTTAAAAGATTTTTCCAGCATTTCCTCGAAGCTCTCTTCGGTAGCTTCCACGTTCTTGATCTCGTCGCTCATTCTTGTATATACCTCCTTAATGATGCCCGCAGGCGTGGACGCGCCGGCTGTAAGCCCCGCCACAGAACATCCGTTAAGAAAGTCACCCTTGAGTTCTTCCGCCCGCTCGATCTGACAGACCACGGGGCACCTCTCGCTGCAAATCTCCGTTAAATGTTTGGTGTTGGCACTCTTACGATCTCCGACCACGACCATCACGTCCACCTTGGCGGCAATGTCTGCCGCTTCCGATTGACGCTTATGCGTAGCATCACATATTGTATCAAAGATTTCTACGTTTGTACACTGTTTTTTTAAAATTTTTACGCAGTTTTCCCAGAGAACCCGAATGCAGGTGGTCTGGGCCGCTGCCATCAGGGGCCGCTCACGCCGCTCCGGCCGCTGCGACAGCCAGTTTTCCAGGGCCTCCGGCCCGTCTAAAATGACGGAATTCTCCGCCCAGCTGGCCGCGCCGATCACCTCCGGATGGTGCTGCTCGCCGATGATGAGGGGCGTGCGGCCCTGCTCCTCCGCCTGCGCCACCAAACGCTGGATGCGCCGGACATTGGGACATGTGGCGTCCACGATAGACGCGCCGGCGGCCTCCAGCTGCTGGTAAACCTGCTTTTTCTCGCCGTGGGAACGGATGATCACCGTATCCCCCGCCTGCACCTGCGCGGGGTCGTCCACCTGCCGCGCACCCAATGCGGCCAGCCCCTGCACCACGTGGGCGTTGTGGATGATGCTGCCCAGCATGACGCAGCCGCCCTTGTCCCGGGCCGTCTGCTCCGCCAGCTTCACGGCGCGCTCCACGCCGTAGCAGAAGCCGGCGGATTTCGCCAGTATCACACGCATGTCACACCACCCAGCGCGTAGGCACGACGCATGACCTCGTCGGTGTTGGCCTGATACTCCTCCGCCGTGCCCTTGCGCCCGGTGTAGACCGGCTCGAAAGGTTCGCCGAAGGTGATGACCGTCTTGCGGAACAGCCGTTTTTTCGTGCCGATGAACACCGGTACCATCTTCACGCCGGAGCGGATGGCCATCATACCCGCGCCGCTCTTGGGCGTCACCTGTCCAGGCTGTTTTACCCGCGTGCCCTCCGGAAAGATCAGCAGGTTCCAGCCGTCACGCAGGCTGGTGATGGCAGTCTTCACCGCGTTGATGTCACTGTTGCCGCGATCCACGGGGAACACGCCGATGTTCCGCAGGAACCACCCCACCACGGGGATGGAAAACAGCTGCTTTTTCGCCATAATGCGCACGTTGAAATTTTGGGGCATGGCCAGCACCAGCAGGATGGGGTCCCAGGCACTGGAGTGATTGGCGCACAGAATGGCGGCCTCGTCCCCCAGGTTCTCCGTGCCCCGCAGCTCCACCGGCAGGAAAAACATCACCAGCGGGCGCAGGATGCTCCAGGCCCGGGCATAGAACTTGTTTCTCAATTGGATACACTCCCCCGTATCACGTCCAGCAGCAGCTCGCGGCTGGCGTCAAAATCCATATCGCTGGTGTCGATCATGATGGCATCGTCCGCCGCACGCAGCGGCGCGGCGGCGCGGTGGGTGTCGTTGTAGTCCCGCTCCTCCATCTCGCGCAGCACCTCCTCATAGGGCTTGGGGGTGCCCCGCTGCTCCAGCTCCAGTGCGCGGCGCCCGGCCCGCACCTTCACATCGGCGTAGAGGAAAATTTTTACGTCCGCATCGGGCAGCACCACCGTACCGATGTCGCGGCCATCCATAATGACGCTGTGCTCCCGCGCCAGCGAGCGCTGCATCTCCATCAGGAAATCCCGCACGCCCTGGATGGCGGAGACGGCGGAGGCATACATGGAGATCTCCGGCAGGCGGATGTCCGCCGTCACGTCCTCCCCGTTCAGCAGCATGCGCTGCACGCCGTCGGCGTCGTGATCCATGCCGATGTGTACCTCCGGCAGCAGCGCCAGCACCGCCGGTGCGTCCTTGGGGTCCACGCCGCAGCGCTGCACGTACAGCCCGATGGTACGGTAGATGGCGCCGGTGTCCACATACAGGATGCCCAGACGCTCCGCCACCGCCTTGGCCAGTGTGCTCTTCCCTGCGCCGGAGGGCCCGTCGATGGCCACGGCGTATCGTTTCTTACTCATTTGTATTACCCTCATTTCTCCGCGGCGGAAAGTCCCGCCAGATGTCCGGTGGCCCAGGCGATCTGAAGGTTGAAGCCGCCTGTGTAGGCGTCCACGTCCAGCACCTCGCCGGCAAAATACAGCCCGTCCGTCAGCTTGGAGGCCATGGTATTGGGCACCACTTCGCCCACCTTGACGCCGCCGGCGGTGACGATGGCCTCCGCCACGGGGCGGGGGCCGGTGAGCGGTACCGCGAAATGCTTCAGCTCCTGCACCAGCACGCGGCGCTGTTCCCTGGTGAGGCTGTTGGCCTTTTCGCCCTCCGGCAGAGCCAGACGGCGCAGCAGCACCGGTACCATGCTGCGATGCACCAGCCCTGCCAGAATATTGCCCATATCGCGGTTGGGATTCTCCCCGATGTCCCGCAGGATACGGGTGTCCAGCTTCTGCTCATCCAGTGCCGGCTTCAGGTCGATGACCAGCCGGTACTGCTCCTTGTCCCAGCGGCGCAGGTGGGCGCTGGCGGACAGCATCAGCGGGCCGGACACGCCGAAATGGGTAAACAGCATCTCACCGAACTCCCGGAATACCGGCTTATTCCTGCCGTTGAGCACCGTAGCCTCCACATTCCGCAGGCTCAGGCCCTGCATGGCGGCGCAGTCGGGATCGCTGCTCTCCAGCGGCACCAGCGAACCCCTTGGCGGCACGATGGTGTGCCCCAGCGCCGCCGCCATGGCGTAGCCGTCGCCGGTAGAGCCGGTGGCGGGATAGGATACGCCGCCGGTGGCCAGCACCACGGCGGATGCCGGATAGTGCTGCTTCTCGCCCTGTACGCCGGTGACATGGCCGTCCTGTACCGTGATCTCCCGCGCCCTGTCCCGCACCCAGCGGACGTGCAGGCGCCGCAGCTCCCGCTCCAGAGCGCCGGAGATGTCGAAGGACCTGTCGGACACAGGGAACACACGGTTCCCCCGCTCCACCTTCAGCGGTACGCCCAGCCCCTCGAAAAACGCCATGGCGTCCTGGGGCGTGAAGCGGGTCAGGGCGCTGTACAGGAACCGGCCATTGCCGGGAATATTGGCCATCAGCGTCTCCTGATCGCAGTCGTTGGTCACATTGCAGCGGCCCTTTCCCGTAATATTCAGTTTCTTGCCCAGCCGTTCGTTGGGCTCCAGCAGCGTCACCTGTCCGCCCTGACGGGCGGCGGTGATGGCTGCCATCATACCGGCGGCGCCGCCGCCGATGACTACGATCTCAATCATCGTCCTCTTTCCCGAAGATACCGTACTTCGACCACACCTGTTCCATGTCCGCCAGTGCGGCGGACAGCTCCTCCTTGCGCTGCTTGCCCACCGCCAGTATCAGGGCGTTCAGCAGGCTCAGCGGCGCCGTCATGGAATCCACAAAGGATATCATATCGCTGGGCGCCAGCAGCGACAGCGTGGCCATCTGGTACATGGGTGACATGGGGCTGTCTGTGATGGCGATAACATCCGCCTTGCGGGAGCAGGCGAACTGCACCGCGTGGATGGCCATCTTGGAGTAGCGGGGAAAGCAGATGCTCAGCAGCACGTCACCCGGCCCGATGTGGACCAGCTGCTCATAGATCTCGCCGGCGGCCGCGCTCTGCACCAGCGTAACGTTCTCAAAGATAAAGTGCATATAAAAGTTGAGGTAGCCCGCCAGAAATGAGGACGAGCGCACACCCAGAATATAGATGTGCTTGGCGTGGAGCAGCTTGTCCACCACCCGCTCGAACTCGTCGCGGTCCAACTCCTCGATGATGTCGTGGATGCTGTTCATGTCCCGCTGCATCACGCTGCCCAGAATGTCCCCGCCGCTCATCTGGTCGCTGGACACCTGGATGCGCTGGATGGACGTGAGCTTACCGCGAATCAGCTCCTGCAGCTCCTTCTGCATATCAGGGTAGCCGTTATAGCCCAGCTCCGCCGCGAAGCGCACCACGGTGGACTCGCTGACCTGCGCCGTCTGGCCCAGCTTACTGGCGGTCATGAAGGCCGCCTTATCGTAGTTTTCCAGAATATAATTGGCGATACGCTTCTGTCCCTTGGAGAACGTATCCATGCCGTTCCGTATGGTCTGCAAAACGCTCCTATTCACGTGTATCGCCTCCCGTTATCCTTTGTATTTCCTGCGCTGTCAAGTATCTCCACTTGCCAATTGGGAGGTCGTCCAGCCGCAGGCCGTCCTCCTCCACGCGCTGCAATTTTTCCACATGCAGGCCCAGCCCGGCGCACATGCGCCGTATCTGCCGGTTCTTGCCCTGATGGATGGTGACACGCAGGAGGGCCTGCCCCTCGCGGCGGCAGAGTTCCCGGGCCTGGGCCGGTGCAATGGGCTCGCCGTCCAGCTCCGTGATGGCCATCAGGCGCTCCGCCGCGCCCCGTATGTCACCGCGTACCGTTACCAGATAGACCTTGTCCACCTGATGACTGGGGTGCAGCAGCCGGTGGGCGAAATCGCCGTCGTTGGTGAACAGCAGCAATCCCTCGGAGTCCCGATCCAGCCGTCCCACGGGGTACACCCGTGCGCCGCAGCCGGACACCAACTCCGCCGCCGTATGCCGTCCGTATTCATCGGAGAGGGTGGTGACATAGCCCCGCGGCTTGTTAAGCATCAGGTAGACCCGCCGCGTGTCGGCGGGCAGCGGCTGGCCGTCCACGGTGATGGTATCTGTCTCCGGATCGGCGCGGTCGCCCAGCGTCGCCGGCGCACCGTTGACACAGACGCGCCCTGCGGAGATCCACTCCTCCGCCATCCGCCGCGAGCACAGGCCCGCAGCGGCCAGCAGCTTCTGGAGTCGTTCAGCCATGACACTTTCCCCTCTCTGTCTTTCTCTAACTGTGCAGTGCCGCACATGCCGCCGTCAGCGGCTCCCGCAGGCGCAGCAGCGCCGTCTGCACCCCACGGCGCGGAGCCGTCAGCCGGAAGCCGTAGTCATACAGGGCGGCGTGGTCGGCCCAGTCGTTGCCGTCCTGCAGCGTCACCGCCACCAGACGGCAGCCGTCCCGCTCCGTACAGGATACCAGTGTGCGGCCCGCCGCCTGGGTGTACCCCGTTTTCAGGCCGACGCAGCCTTCCACCTGACGCAGGAGGCGGTTGTGGTTCTCCATGGTGCGCTGGCCGATGGTGACACTGCGGCTGGAGCAGATGCGCCGGAACGTGGGGTTTTCCACCGCCGCGGCGGCCAGCACCGCCATGTCCCGCGCTGTGGAATAGTGGCCGTCCGCGTCCAGCCCATTGGGATTGGCGAAGCTGGTGTGGGCCATGCCCAGCGCCGCCGCTTTCTCGTTCATCAGCGCCACAAAGGGTGTCAGCCCTCCGGCGCACTCTGTCAGCGCCAGCGCCGCATCGTTGCCGGAGCAGAGCAGCAGTCCGTACAGCAGCTCCTCCACCCGCACCGTTTCACCGGCCCTCAGGTACATGGAGGAGCCCTCCGCCATGTGGTCCGGCGTCACGGTGATAACGTCGTCCGGCGCGGCGTGCTCCAGCACCACCAGCGCCGTCATGATCTTGGTGGTGCTGGCGATGAGCATCTGGCGGTCGCCGTTTTTCTCGTAGAGCACCTGCCCCATGTCCGCGTCCATCAGGACAGCAGCCGTGGCGGAGACCTCCAGAGCCTCCGCCACAGCCGGCGTTATGCAGAAAATGAGACATAGGACCCACAAGCCCCGAAGCATTCTGACTGACATTGGGATCACCCTTATACGATAGAATCATCCCAGTATATTCGGCGGCGGGGCCAAGTATTTTGCCTTAGAAGTCCGCTTTTTCCCGCTTCTTGTCGATGAAGCTCTCCACGCGGTCCATGACCTGAGGCACCATCTCCACTACGCGGTCCACCGTGGTGATGGCAGGGGTGCCCACCGGCAGCATGCGGGTCACGCCGTCCTTGACCACCAGGAACGCCATAGGCTCCACCCGCACGCCTGCTGCTGCGGCAGCGCCCACCTTATCCGGCTGCTTGCCGTAATCTCCTCCGCCGCAGCCGAAGCCGAAGCTCAGACGGGACACGGGGATCAGCGTCACGCCGTCCGCCGTGTTGATCGGCTCGCCCACCACCGTGTTGGAGTCCACCATCTGGCGGATCTTATCCATAGAGGCTTCCATCATCGCACTGATAGAGTTCTTCTTCTCGTTGTTTTCCATGCTGTACGCTCCTTTTTTCAGTTAGTCGTATGGGTCGCGTCCGCCGCGGCGGGCGCCTGGTCTTTCGTGTTCCGCTGGGCGGCCTCCCGCTCCCTGGCCGCCTGCTTCTCCTGGGTCTTCTGCGCCTTGCGGAAGGCGCGGAACCATTTCAGGGCGGGGCCGGCAAAGGCAATGCCGATGGACACCAGATCGCCGATACGGAAGCTCAGCCCCACTTCGCCGCTGACGCGGGTCTCGGCGGCGTTAAAATCCGTCTCCAGATGGATGCGGGGGTCCGGCATGCGCGTCAGCTTCTCCACCTCCGGCATCACCGTCCACATGGCAACGTTAGCCCAGCCGTAGGTCTCCGCCACCCGGGCGGGATCGTCGCCGCCGAAGCACACCGACAGCTGCATGGGGTCGATGCGCAGGCGCTGCCGCGTCCGGCGCAGGCCTCGCTTCAGGGATTCCCACAGGGCGGGCAGCGCGCTGCGAATATCGGCGAACGTCAGGCCCAGCGGCAGCTTCTTGTCGGAGGACTTCTTCTCGCCGCCCTCCTTTTTCGCTCCGGACGCCGTCTCCTTTTTGGGCTTTTCCTTTTTTTCTTTTTCCGGCTTGGGCACCAGCTGCAGCCGGATGGGACCTGCTGTGGCCGTGACGCACAGCTCGTCGCCGAAGCGGATGCGCACACCTACCCGCAGCAACAGCAGCAGGATGATCAGCAGCAGAAGTATGCCCAATATCCACAGTGCGACCAACAGGGTCCCCCCTTCCTCTTATTCTCCCTCCGCCGGCAGGTTCCCCTCGTCGTCCAGACGCATCTGGCCATCGGCCTCCAGCCCCGGCATCTGCGGCAGGTCCTCCAGTGAGTTCAGGTGGAACGCCCGCAGGAACGACTGGGTCGTCCGGTACAGGCGGGGCCGCCCGGGCACCTGCAGCCTGCCGCACTCCTCGATGAGGTGCCGGTCCAGCAGCAGTCCCACGGTGTAGGAGCTGTCCACGCCGCGGATCTGGTCCACATAGGCGCGGGTGGTGGGCTGGTAGTAGGCGATGATGGTCAGCACCTCCAGTGCCGGCTGGCTCAGCTTGGCGGGCTTTCGGATCTCGAATGCCTTGCGGATCTGATCGCCGTATTCCGGCGCGGAGCACAGCTGGTAGCTGTCCTCCATTTTCAAAAGGCGGATGCCCCGCCGTTCATAGCTGTAATAGTCCTGAAGCCGCTGGAGCACCAGCTCTACCGTGGGTCGGTCCATGTCCAGCGCCACGCAGATGCGGTCCACGGCCACCGGCTCGCCGGAGGCGAACAGGATGCCCTCCACCGCAGCTTCGATCTCTTTCATTTCCCGTGTATCCATGCTTCTCCCCTTACGTCAGTTCTTCCGGCACGTCGCCGTCGCAGGTGACGGTGCAGTCGCTGGCAGAGCCCGCCAGCCGGATCAGGTTGCTCCGGCACAGCTCCAGCACTGCCATAAACGTGGCCACCAGCTCGCTGCGGCTGCGGCTGCTGCGGAACAGCAGCAGGAATCGGGTGATGCCACCCTGCCGCAGGCGGCGGATGATCTCCCGCGCCTTGGTCTCCACCGGGTACGGCTCCCGCTTCACGATCTCGTCGAAGGCCTTCAGCGGCGGAGCCTCCTCCACCTGACCGCGGCGGTCCGTCACCTCCTGCATAGCCAGGATCAGATCCGCCGGCTCCTGCTGGTACTCGTAGATCTTGCCCCGCTCCATAGGCTCCGGCGGGCGGGTCAGCACGCTGCGGCCGAACTCTCCCATGGGGCCCAGCCGCTCGGTGATGTAGCGCACCTTGGCGTAGGCGTCGCCCCGCTTCCGCTCCTCCAGAGACTGGATGAGGGCGTCCATCTCGCTCTGCGCCTCCTCATCCTCCAGACTCAGCAGCATGCGGGTCTTGATATACATCAGGTGGGCAGCCATGGTGATGAACTCACTGGCCACCTCCAGATCCATCTGCTTGCGCTGCTCCAGATACGCCAGATACTGGTCAAGGATCAGCGCGATGGGGATGTCCTGTATTTCAATTTTGTTTTTGCTCAGCAGGAACAGGATCAGATCCAGCGGCCCCTCGAAATCCTCCAGCGGCTCGCTGCCCTTGGTCTGCACCACCCTTTCCAGCTTAAAGATCAGATCGTCCAACGGTTTTGCTCCTCAGAAGCCGACGATGCGGCAGAATAGATCGAACACCCAGCGGATGGCCGCGTCCAGCGCATTGCTGCCGATGCCTACGGAGATGATGATCACCAGCAGCACCATACCGAACTGCTCGTAGCGCATCAGCCAGTTATAGGCGCGGTCCGGCAGCAGCACCGCCACGACCTTGGAGCCGTCCAGCGGCGGTACCGGCACCAGATTGAACAGGCCCAGGCCCACCGACAGGGACGCGGTATTCACCAGAAACGTGAACAGCGTCTCCGGCAGCGTACCCGTGGCCAGAGCGCGGAGATAGACCAGCCGCGCCGCCAGCAGAAGCAGCAGCGCCAGCACGAAGTTGGAGACCGGGCCGGCCAGCGCCGTGATCGCCATGCCCTGCTTGGGCTTTTTGAAGTAGTTGGGATTCACCGGCACGGGCTTAGCCCAGCCGAAGCCCGCCACGATCATCATCACAAAGCCGATCCAGTCGATATGCCGCAGCGGGTTCAGGCTCAGCCGATGAGCCCGCTTGGCGGTGGGGTCTCCCAGCGCGTAGGCGGCCAGTCCGTGGCACGTCTCGTGGATGGTCAGGCACAGGAATACGGCGGCCAGCCGCAGCAGGATACTCTCCAGTGAGCCGAAGTCCAGCGCATTCCAAAGATTTGTCAAATATTGCAAAGGAAGCTCCTCCCTTTCAGAAACGCCGCTTTTCGATAGTTCTCTGTATTATAGCAAATATTCCTCCCGTTGACAAGGAGAAATCCCCCGTCTATTGTCACCGAATTGACCGGTATGTAACCGTTTTGTATCCAACTTCCCACCAATTTGTCTTTTCCCTGTAAGGATGCGTACCAAAAGGTCTGGTATAGTATAGGTACAAAGTAAAACGCAACACGGATCTGACAGAAAGGAGAACACGAATATGGTGAAGATGAATACGATCGCAGGTCTGGTGGTTCTGTGCATGGTGTCCGCTGTGGCAGCGTTTTTCCTGCCCAACGCCGTAGGTACGGTGCTCTCCTTTGTGAGCATTGGCGCGGCGGCAGCCATCGGCGTACTGGCCATCGTGGCTTTCGTGCGGCTGCTCACCCAGCGCCGTGCGTTCTGATACAGGCCCTTCCACCTGTCATCCGCCCCCTCTATTCCCGCAGGTCAGGGAACGCGCAAGCGTTCCCTGACCCTTTTACATGGTTGCAAAACGCCGCGCCGCCGGTTATACTGACAGTAAACCCAATACAAAAGGAGAAATACGTATGAAGGTACGTCTCAACGAAGATCAGGAGATCGTCCGCACCATCCGGGAGGGCCTGCGCCGCACCGGCGGCTACTGTCCCTGCCGCCTGGCCCGCACCGAGGAGAACCGCTGCATGTGCAGAGAGTTCAAGGACCAGATCGCCGACCCCGACTACGAGGGCTACTGCCACTGCCGCCTGTATTATAAGGAGAAGTGACGGATACGCGTACAAAAAGGCTGAGCTTCGCTCAGCCTTTTGTCTTATTTGCCCTTTATCAGCTCCCGCAGGAGCCCGATGGCCGTCAGCACCGTACCGCCCAGCAGCATGAAGTCCGCCAGATTCCACACAAGGCTCCGCAGCTTCTTCCCCGCCCCGGGGAATCGGACGTAGTCCGTGACGCTGCCCCGCCGCAGCCGGTCGTACTGGTTGCTCAGGCCGCCGGTAAGAGTCAGCAGGATGCCCAGCCGTGCCGGCGCCGTCCGCCGCTCCACATCGGGCAGCAGCAGCGCCGCCGCCAATAGCCAGATCCCCAGCGGTGCCCACCGCAGGAGCCTGGGATAGCGGCTGCCCTTGCCCAGAAAGAAGCCCGGGTTCTCCAGATGCGTCAGCTGCAGGAGCTTTCCGCGATACCGCAGCTTTTCGCTGCGGGCCAGCGCCTTCAGCACGCGGTCGCACACCAGCAGCGCCGCCGTGACACCGATGAGTATCCACATGGCGCTACCTCCTGCCCCGCCGGATGGTAAAGCCGAACACCAGGCCGCACAGCCCGCCCACGATGTGGGTGATCTGGGAGATGCTGTCCTGTTTGAACAGTCCATCCATGATCTCGCCGCCCAGATAGAAGATGACCACCAAAATCAGCGTGACGGGGATCTCGCCGCGGCGCATGGCGGTGAAGGAGGACAGCACGATCATCATGAACACCACGCCGCTGGCCCCCAGCAGCACGGTGTTGGGGAAGAACACAAAGTGCACCAACCCCGTGATGAGGGCGGTCAGTGCGATGGTCCAGACCATGGTGCCGCTGCCGTACTTCTCCTCCAGCCCCGGCCCTACCAGCAAAATCAGCAGCATGTTGCTCATATAGTGCTCGTAGTCCGCGTGGCCCAGCACGTGGCCGAAGAACCGCACGTAGGTCAGCGGGTCAGACAGCGATGCGCGGTACACGGAGAAATATTGGTAGGTCGTCGCGCCGTTGGTCCAGTTGCCCAGCAGCAGGGCCAGCAGGCTCAGCAAGGCAAACGTCAGGATCACCGGTGCATTGAAGCGTATCACGATCTTCTTCAACTGGATTCCCTCTTTTCAAATACGATGAAAGCAAGTATACTATAAGCTGACAAAAATGTAAACAATGCAAAATGAAGGAGGCCCCTGAACGTGAAAAAATGGTTGAAGACCGCGCTGTGCGTCCTGCTGGCGATCCTGCTCATCGTGGGCGGCTACGTGGCCTACGTATTCATCGACTATCACCGCATCGGCGACATGGCGCTGACACCCTCCGACGGCGGCGCCGCATCCGTCCGGACGGACACGCCCTACACCGTGTTGTCCTACAACATCGGCTTCGGCGCCTACGAGGACGACTACGGCTTCTTTATGGACGGCGGCACTGAGTCCCGTGCGTGGAGCGAAGAGCGGCTGACGAAGAATCTGTCGGAGATCTCCGCGTTTCTGACGGAGCAGTCGCCGGACTTCCTGCTGGCGCAGGAGGTGGACATCGGCTCCACCCGCAGCTATCAGGTGGACGAGCGGCCCTATCTGACCGAGGCGCTGGAGGACATGAGCGGCGTGTTCTGCCAGAACTACGACTCGCCGTACCTTATGTACCCCCTGCTGCGGCCTCACGGCGCGTCCCGCTCCGGCCTGCTGACCCTTTCCTCCGCCGCCATCACCTCGGCCGGGCGTGTGGAGCTGCCGGTGGAGGGCGGCTTCATGAAGCTGCTGGACCTGGACCGGTGCTATTCCGTCAGCCGCATCCCCGTGGAAGGCGGCAAAGAGCTTGTCCTTTACAACCTGCATCTCTCCGCATATACCAGCGATGGCACCATCGCCACGGAGCAACTGAAGCTGCTGCTGACGGACATGCAGTCGGAGTACGATGCAGGCAACTGGTGCGTGGCCGGCGGCGACTTCAATAAGGATCTGCTGGGCGACTCCGCCGCCTGGTTCGGCGAGGCGGATCAGGAGTACTCCTGGGCACAGCCCATCCCTGCCGGCACCTTCGAGGGACTGGACATCTCTCTGGTAACGCCGCTGGACAAGGATGACCCCGTCCCCAGCTGCCGCAACGCCGACGGCCCCTACCACCAGGGACAGTACGTCCTGACGGTGGACGGCTTCCTGGTGACGGCCAACGTCACCGCCGAGAGCGCCGTGGTCATCGACACCGGCTTCGCCTGGTCCGACCACAACCCCGTCGCCATGACCTTCACGCTGCGGCCCTGACGGCCGCACCGTGCGATACCCACACGGGCCCGCCCTGCTGCGGGTCCGTGTTTTTTCGGCGAATTTGTATTTTTTCGCAAAAATCCGAAAAAGGGGGTTGCCAAGCTGTCCGTTCTGTGGTAACATACGTCCATCAATTTGATACACCCGATGAGTCGTCCGGAATGTTCAGACCGGACGCGGAGGGTACTCTGGAGAATCCCATTCAATTGGGTGCCGAAGGTGCAAGGCGCGGCTGCGCTGAATCTCTCAGGCAAAAGGACGGAGCTGACAAGTAGTTTTGCTTGCCCCCTGACTTCTCCAGAGTCGCTGCCCTGCAGCGGCTCTCATTTTTGTGTAAGGAGAAAGAAACCATGATCGAATCTACCCTGTTCCCTATCGTTTCCAAGATCAACGAGTACCTCAGCAATTACATCCTCATCTTCCTGCTGGTGGGCGTCGGCCTGTGGTACTCCATCCGCACCCGCTTCGTGCAGGTACGCTGCTTCGGCGAGGGCATGAAGAAGTTCTTCGGTGAGATGAACCTCCGCGGCGGTGCGCAGAAAAGCGGTATGACCTCCTTCCAGGCGCTGGCCACCGCCATCGCCGCCCAGGTGGGCACCGGCAACATCGTGGGTGCCTCCGGCGCTATCCTCACCGGCGGCCCCGGCGCCATCTTCTGGATGTGGATCATCGCCTTCTTCGGCATGGCCACCATCTACGCCGAGGCCACGCTGGCCCAGAAAACCCGCATCGTGGAGCCGGACGGCAACATCAAGGGCGGCCCCGTGTATTACATCACCACTGCGTTCAAGGGCGGCTTCGGTAAGTTCCTGGCGGGCTTCTTCGCCGTGTCCATCATTCTGGCTCTTGGCTTCATGGGCTGCATGGTCCAGTCCAACTCCATTGGCTCCACCATGGAGACCGCCTTTGGCGTTCCCTCCTGGATCATGGGCATTGTGCTGGTCATCATCTGCGCCGTCATCTTCCTGGGCGGTGTGCAGCGTCTGGCCGCAGTGACGGAGAAGATCGTCCCCATTATGGCCGGCATCTTCCTGCTGGGCGGTCTGGTGATCCTGGCGGCCCGCATCCAGTACGTCCCCGCCACCTTCGGTATGATCTTCAGGTACGCCTTCCAGCCTCAGGCCATCATCGGCGGCGGCTTCGGCTACGCTCTCAAGACTGCCATCAGTCAGGGTGCCAAGCGCGGCCTGTTCTCCAATGAGGCCGGTATGGGCTCCACGCCCCACGCCCACGCTCAGGCCAACGTAGCTCACGCCCACGATCAGGGTGTCGTGGCCATGATCGGCGTATTCATCGACACCTTCGTGGTGCTGACCCTCAACGCCCTGGTCATCATCTGCACCCTGTACACCAAGGATGGCCCTCTGGCCGGCGGCTACACCGGCGACATCACCGCCACCCTGGGCAAGACCAACCTGGCCCAGACCGCCTTTGGCTCCGTATTTGGTGCCAGCCTGGGCGCCAAGTTTGTGGCCATCTGCCTGCTGTTCTTCGCCTTCTCCACCATCCTCAGCTGGAACCTGTTCGGCAAGATCAACGCCAACTATCTGTTCGGCCGCAAGAACAGCAAGCTGTGCAGCGTCATCTATACCATCATCGCGCTGGTGTTCATCTTCCTGGGCACCGTCTCCGGCAGCGACTTCGTCTGGGAGCTTACCGACATGTTCAATAACCTGATCGTCCTGCCCAACGTCATTGCGTTGTTTGCCCTGACGGGCATGGTCATCGCCAGCCTGAACGAGGTGCAGAAGGACAAGCTGAAGGTGTAAGCCCCAGCTTTCAGGTACGTACCGGCCTTCACCGACACACAGGGGGACCGTTTCCACGGTCCCCCTTTCCCTTTCCGGCGGCTGTCGGGCAGAGCTCGGAGGACGTTTGGGCGGCGTCGGAAAATTTCTCGGGTAATTTTGAATTTAGGGGTTGACATTTTTCGCTTTTATGCTATACTAAGCAAGTCGACAGCGATGCGGCAACAAAATATGGGGGTATAGCTCAGCTGGGAGCCCGGTTGAAGCGGTAAACAACCCCCGCACTAATTGAATAAGAAATTACTCAGCGCACCCCT
>UQZR01000005.1 GCA_900545585.1 uncultured Eubacteriales bacterium | reverse complement strand
GGGATAGGCGCGGAGGCGATTCCTTATGGGCCATTTTGCGTCGTATTACGTTCGGCGTAAAGGAATTCCAAAGACCATGGGTCTTTGGCGGCGTTTTTGCACCCTTTTGCCGCCGTGGGCAAAAGGGTGTCGCGCCGGAGCGCGAAATATCCCCGCCGGAGGCAAAAAAGAGAAAGCAAAATATAGGCGGCGGGCGGGGTAGAACCCCACCCCTACGGAGGGATAGACGAGAGTGCGCCAGTATTCGAAGGTGCGCCGATGCGGGCCGTCGGGGACGCCGTCCCCTACGGGCGCATCCGTCAGGGTGCAGCGGAAAACGCGGCGCAGGCGATTTCCGCGCATACGGCGGACAGGCCCGTGCATAGACTGGGGCGGGAGGTGATCGTATGCGGCGATCCATGGCGGCAGCGCTGATCCTGACGGTGCTGCTGTTCGGCGGTGCGTATCTGACGACAGGCGGCAGCGCGGCGCAGGAGCCGGAGAGCGGGGACGACACGGCACAGGAGCCGTCCGGTCAGGGGAGGCGGGACAGTACGGTGCTTTTGACGGTGCAGGACGGCGATACGGCGGAGGAGATGGCGCTGGACGCATATCTGCGGGGCGTGGTGCGGGGCGAGATGCCCGCCAGCTTCGAGACGGAGGCCCTGCGGGCGCAGGCGGCGGCGGAGCGCACCTATGTGTACCATCAGCTGGCGGCGGGACGGAAGGAGGCCCACCCCGACGCGGACGTCTGCACGGACCCCGGCTGCTGCAGCGCCTGGCTTTCTGAGGAGGCGGCGCAGGAGAAGTGGGGCGATGACTTTACGGCGTGGGAGGAACGCATCGAGGACGCAGTGGCCGCCACGGACGGGCAGGTGGCGCTGTACCGGGGAGAGCCTATTTTGGCGGTGTTCCATTCCTCCTCCGCGGGACGGACGGCGGAGGCCGGAGACGTGTGGAGCGGCGATGTGCCGTATCTCCGGAGCGTGGACAGCCCCGAGGGGGAGGAGACGGTGCCCAACTATTACAGCACGGTGTCCTTCACGGCGGCAGAGGCAAAGGCCCTGCTGGCGGCGGCCCATCCGGAGCTGACATACAGCGGCGGGCCGGACAAGTGGTTCGGCGAAGCGGAGCGGGACGAGTCGGGACGGGTCGGCGCCGTGGAGGTGTGCGGTACGCCGCTGCGGGGCGTGGAGGTGCGGCGCATCTTCTCACTGCGGTCGGCCTGCTTTACCATCGACGCGCAGGCGGACGGGGTGACGTTCCGCGTCACCGGCTACGGCCACGGCGTGGGCATGAGCCAGTACGGCGCCAATGAGCTGGCGCGGCAGGGCAAAACGTGGCAGGAGATCCTGACGTGGTACTACGCGGGCATCACCATCGGGCCCGTACCGGAGACTGTACAAACGTCGTGAAATGTGGTACAATGCATCGAATAACCGGCGAATTTACAAAACGTTCAGGAAAAATTGAGGTTGGCCGGTATAATGACAGGTAAGAATATACCGTTAGGAGGAGACGGCCATGGCACGCAACATTCTGGTGGTGGAGGATGACCGCAACATATCGGAGCTGATCCGCATGTATCTGGAGAAGGAGGGCTTCGAGGTCCGGCTGGCCTACGACGGCGGCAAAGCCGTGGAGGAATATGACAAGCGGGCGCCGGACATGGTGCTGTTGGACATCATGCTGCCTGTTATGGACGGCTGGGGCGTGTGCGCCCACATCCGGGAAAAGGGCAAGACGCCCATCATCATGCTGACGGCCAAGAGCGATGTGGGCGACCGCATCACCGGTCTGGAGATGGGGGCCGACGACTATCTGGTGAAGCCCTTCGAGATGAAGGAGCTGATGGCCCGCATCAACGCGGTGCTGCGCCGCAGCGAGATCCCCGACGACACCAAGAAAAAGCTGGTATTCGACAAGCTGGAGATCAATCTGGACAGCTATGAGCTGCTGGTGGACGGCAAGAAGGTGGACACGCCTCCCAAGGAGCTGGAGCTGCTGTACCACCTGGCGGCCACGCCCAACCGCGTCTACACCCGCAATCAGCTGCTGGACGAGGTGTGGGGCTTCGATTATTTTGGCGACAGCCGTACCGTGGACGTACACATCAAGCGCCTGCGGGAGAAGATCGAGAACGTTTCGGACCAGTGGGAGCTCAAGACCGTGTGGGGCGTGGGCTACAAGTTCGAAGTGAAGTAAGGCCATGCGGGAGAGGATCAAGCGTGCCATGGACAGCCTGTACTGGCGGCAGTTCATGCTCAGCGCCGGTATGGTGCTGCTGACCATGGTACTGTTGGGTGTATCGTTCTACACCCTGAGCTACAACTACACCGTGGAGGAAAAGCGCAGCGAGATGCGGGATCGGGCCAACCTGATCTCTCAGCTGTCGGTGAACTACCTGCTGGCCGGCGACGACACGGAGAATACACAGGAGGACGCGCTGCGGTCGCTGGCGGGCGTGGCGTCCCGCATGACGGACGTGGACTTCCTGATCTGCAACAGGAAGGGCGACGTGCTCCTGACATCCGACGCGGGGCTGGTGGGCAAGTCCGTCCGGGTGCCGGAGGAGATCGTGGAAACGACGTTCTCCAACGAAAACGGCTACGAGGGGCGCAGTACCGTGGGCGTCTACGAGCAGAAGAAGTTCGTGGTGGGCGTGCCCATGACCGACGAGAGCGGGAATGTGCTGGGCCTGGTGCTGGCCGTCATGGACGGCACGGCGCTGATGGAGATGTGGCGGTCGTTCATCGGCCTGTTTTTCATGCTCAGCGCCATCATCCTGCTCATTGCCTTCGTCACCAGCTCCGTTACGTCCATGCAGCAGATCAAGCCCATCACCGAGATGGTGCAGGCCACCCGGGCCTACGCCGGCGGCAACTTTGACGTGCGGATGCAGGAGACCAGCAGCGGCGGCGAGATCGGCGAGCTGGCCACGGCATTCAACGCCATGGCAGATTCGCTGCAGGAGACGGAGCGGCAGCGCCGCGACTTCATTGCCAACGTGTCCCACGAGCTGAAAACGCCTATGACTACCATCGCCGGTTATACCGATGGCATTCTGGACGGCACCATCCCACCGGAGAAGGAACGGCAGTATTTGCAGATCATCTCTGACGAGAGCCGGCGGCTCAGCCGTCTGGTGCGGCGTATGCTGGACATCTCCCAGATCCAGAACCAGGAGATGAAGAAGGAGGAGTTCGACCTGTGCGAATCCGCCCGCATCGCCCTGCTGTCCATGGAGCAGAAGATCATGATCCGCGGGCTGGACGTGGATGCGGAGATCCCCGAGGACTCCGTGATGGTGCAGGGAGACCGGGATCTCATCACTCAGGTGATCTACAACCTGCTGGAGAACGCGGCCAAGTTCGCCGCGCCCCAGTCCACCCTGTATCTGGGACTGGCCGTCAACGGCGAGAAGGCCTACGTCACCGTGCGCAATCAGGGGCAGACCATCCCTGCCGAGGAGATCCCTCTGCTGTTCGAGCGGTTCCACAAGTCGGACAAGTCCCGCAGCGAGGACAAGGACGGCTACGGCCTGGGGCTGTACATCGTCAAGACCATTCTGACCCAGCACAAGGAGAAGATCACCGTCACCAGTGAAAACGGCGTCACCGCCTTTACGTTTACCATGCAGATGGCTCGTTGAGCCGCGCAGAGAGGAAGCACCGTATGCAGGATGAAAACAGAGAAAAGCTGACAGAGGAGCCTCGGGAGGTCGTACAGTGGTACGTCCGCCCCGAGGGACGCGAGGTGGTGGACTACTACGTGCAGCCCCGCCCCATGCCCGCCGGTGCCGCGCCCCCTCCGCCCAGAAAACGGAGCAGGAAGGGACTGTGGATATTCCTCATCGCCATGGGCGTGCTGATGCTGGCGGTGGCCGCAGGGGTCATCTGGTCTCTGACGCAGGGCAGCGGCGAGACGCCGCCGCTGGACGGCGACGGGGACGGCGACAGCGACGCCAGCAGCATCGTGAATATTTTCAAGACGGAAAAGACCACCATCCCCCGTGTCAAGGGAGAGGCGGGCGTGTCCCTCGTCTGTGAGGAGGCCGGCGGCGAGAAGCTGACCATTCAGGATGTCTACGCAAAGGTGAACCCCGCCACGGTGCTGGTGGTGGCGGACCAGGGCGAGAACGCCAGCGTGGGTACCGGCATCATCATGACCTCCGATGGGTACATCGTCACCAACGCCCACGTCATCTCCGGCGGCAGGAGCTGCTGGATCGCGCTGGACACCGGATACACCTACGATGCGGAGCTGGTGGGCTATGATGAGGATCAGGATCTGGCGGTGCTGAAGGCTGTGGACGCGGAGGACCTGCCCACGGCGGAGTTCGGCGACAGCGACCAGTGCCGTGTGGGCGACACGGTGTACGCCATCGGCAACCCGCTGGGCGTGGAGCTGCGGGGTACCCTGACCGAGGGCATCATCTCCGCCATCAACCGCAATGTGCAGATGGAGGGACGCGTCATGACCCTCATCCAGACCACCGCCGCCCTGAACAACGGCAACTCCGGCGGTCCTCTCATCAATGAGTACGGGCAGGTCATCGGCGTCAATACCCTGAAGATGAGCGGCAGCGGAAATGCGGAGGAGGCCACGGTGGAGGGTCTGGGCTTTGCCCTGCCCAGCAGCAGCTTCTGCTTCGTGGTGAACGATCTCATCGCCAACGGCCAGTTTCGCGGCATCCCTGTGCTGGGCATCACCGTGATGAACAGCGACGACGGCCGCGTGGTGGTCTACACCGTCAGCGACGGCTACGGCGCGGCGGAGATGGGCATCCGGCCCGATGACGTGCTGCTGCGGGCCGATGGGCAGGCGCTGGGCAGTATCGACGATCTGATGGCGGTGCGGCGCACCCATCTGGTGGGCGACACCATCACGCTGACGGTGCTGCGGGACGGGCAGACGTTCGATGTGGACGTGCCGCTGTACGCCAACGCGGACTGATACGACATACGCGAAAACGGGAAAGACCGCTCAGGTCTTTCCCGTTTTTTTCGTCCGGAGCAGCAGGCTCCCTGCGGCCAGCAGCAGATAGATGCCGAAGGGGCGGCGCAGCAGGTCCGTGTCCACGGCGGTGGCGGCCAGTGCGCCGGCGGCGGCTGCCGCCGTGCCCCAGGGCACAGCGGAACGGAGAACAGCGCGGTCCAGCAGGCCGTTTTTCCGATGATACAGCAGGCCCATGGCCGCCGTAGGCAGGAAGTACAATAGGTTGATGGCCATGGCGTCCGCCTGCGCCACGCCAAAAAACAGGGTCATCAGCAGCAACAGCAGGGTGCCGCCGCCCACGCCCCAGGCCGACAGGATACCGGTGCAGAAGCCTGCCAGCACCGGCAGGAGCCACGCCGTCACAGAAGGTACCGGATGCCGCCGTACACGAGGAAGGCGGCGAACAGATACCGCAGCCACGGGGCGGGCACCCGCGGGAACAGCTTTCCGCCCACGAATCCACCGGCCAGTCCGCCCAGCAGGTAGGGCAGGGCCTGCGTAAAGTCAAAGGGCGTGCGTAGCAGGTATATGGCGGCGGATACCACGCAGAAGGGCAGGATCACCGCCACGCAGGTGGCGAAGGCGGTCTTTTCCTCCACACGGCACCAGCGGGTGAGCAGGGGCAGCAGCACCATGCCGCCGCCTCCGCCGAAGCAGCCGTTGGCGGCGCCGGCCAGAACAGCGGACGCGGCGTATTTTGCCGGCATGCGCAAGAGCGTCACCTCCTTGGGATATGTACCCCGCGTGCAGGGCACGCGGGGCGGCAGGGGTCACTGGCACTTCTGATAGCTCTGACAGTCGGTGCACTGGTCCATGGAGGGGTTGCTCTCATGGGTGCCCACCTGAATGGAGCTGAGGCCGCAGTTGTTCACGTCCTTGCAGTGGTGGGCGCAGTTGGTGACGGTACACTTGATGGAAGAATTGGGGGTGCAGCTGCACCCGTCGTTGGTACAAGCGCGATTCATGGCGTTTCCTCCCGTAAAAGAAAAATAGAGTCAGGCCATACGACCCAACTCTATCTTGTCCGAAAACCGCGGCGCTATGCCTGCCGGAAATGGGATTTTTTCAGATGCCCAGCAGCCACGATGCAAACCGGAAGTAGATCAGCAGGCTGGTGGCATCCACGACGGTGGAGATGAAGGGACTGGCCATGACGGCGGGGTCCAGTCCCACCTTTTCCGCCAGAAGCGGCAGGGAGCAGCCTACGCACTTGGCAAAGACCACCACGAACAGCACCGTCAGGCATACCACCAGACACACCATGGGCGTTACCTCTGCGTTGCCCAGCAGCGTGCGGTCCACCACCAGCATCTTCACAAAGTTGGCGCCTGCCAGGCAGAGGCCGCACAGCAGCGACACCCGCAGCTCCTTCCACAGCACCTTCAGCACGTCGGAGAAGTCCACCTCGTCCAGACTCAGGGCACGGATGACGGCCACGGAGGCCTGTGTGCCGGAGTTGCCGCCGGTGCCGGACAGCATGGGGATATAGGCGTTCAGCACCAGGCACGCGGCCAGTGCGTTTTCGTAGTGGTTCAGGATCATGCCGGTGAACGTGGCGGACAGCATCAGGATCATCAGCCATGGCAGGCGGGACTTCCACGTGGCGATGACGCCGGTGCGGAGATACGGCTTGTCCGACGGCAGCATGGCGGCCATCTTCTCGAAGTCCTCCGTGGTCTCCTCCTCGATGACGTCCATAGCGTCGTCCACGGTGACGATACCCACCAGACGATTCTCCATGTCCACGATGGGCAGGGCCAGGAAGTTGTATTTGTTCAGGGCCTGGGCCACATCCTCCTTGTCGTCCATGGTGCGGGCCCAGACCACGTCGGGGTCCATGATGTCCTCAATGATGTCGTCCTCGTTGGCCAGCAGCAGGTCACGGACAGACAGCACACCCAGCAGACGGCGGGTGGGGTCGGTGACGTACAGGATGTTGATGGTCTCCAGCTCGCCGCCGATGCGGCGGATGCGCTTGAAGGCATCCTCCACCGTCATATCCTTCTTCAGGGACAGGAACTCCATGTTCATGATGGAGCCGGCGGAATCCTCGGGATATTTCAGGATCTCGTTGATAGATTTGCGCATCTCCGGCGTGGCCTTATCCAGAATGCGGATGACCACGCTGGCAGGCATCTCCTCCACGATGTCCACGGCGTCGTCCAGGTACAGCTCGTCCAGCACTTCCTTCAGCTCGGTGTTGGAAAAGCCGTTGATGAGCATCTCCTGACTCTCCGGCTCCAGCTCCACGAACACCTCCGCCGCCGTCTCCTTAGGCAGCAGACGGTACAGCAGGGGCATCAGCTCAGAGCCGGATTCCTCCAGCAGCAGGGCAATGTCGGCGGGCTCCATAGGCAGGAACAGGTCCCGCAGTCTGGCGTATTCCTTGTTGTGCGCCAGCTCACCGATCTGCTCTAAATAGCGGTCCAGCTCCTCCTGATAGTCGATCACGGCCTGTCCCTCCTTTCCGGAAAAAGTAAACGCAGCCGGCGGAAATGCCTGCTGCGTACCATAATGTGGCCGCAAAAATGGCGGCCTGCGTACCGTAACAAGCTTTAGCATCGCGGGGCGGTGAAGCTGCGTTAGATACTACCTTGGTTTCGATAGTACCTGCTCAAACCATCTTATGGTGTCTCCACCATTTCGCGGCAGCAGCCCATATCCCTCGCGGTAGCCTTACCTACCGGACAGATTTTGTTGTATGCACCTATCCTATGCCAAAAGGCGGGGGATGTCAACCCGCTTTCGCCGGTTTTTTACAAATAAACCTGCACATTGTCGCGGCCCAGCAGGTGCTTCCGCAGACCGTCCAGAAAGATGAGCGCGTGCTCTGACAGCTCCTCGCCCCGCCGCGTCACCAGATAGTTCACCCGATCCGGCGGCGCCTGGGTGAGGCGGCTGACCCGGGCCTGCGTCCGGTCCAGCGACGCGGCGGCGATGGCGGGGGCCGCCACCCACCGCCCCTCTGTGCGGGGGAAGAAGTCCGCCGCCTGCAAAGTGTCGGCGTACAGCAGGGGCCGCGCACCGGGGCCGAAGGCGCCGTCGTGCCAGCGGATGAACTCGGGATCCCATGTGACCAGGATCTCATTGGCGGGGTCCAGTGCGGCGGGGTCCACCTCTGCGGGATAATCGCTGTCCGGCGCGGACAGCAGCAGAAACCGCTCCCGACAGATGGGCCGTACCTCCAGCTGGCTGTTGAACACGGTGTTGCTGTCGATGAGGGCGAAGTCCAGCTCGTGGTTCAGAAGGGCCTGGGCCGAGTCCACGTCCCGCAGAGTGTGTATCCACAGGGATACCGGCAGATGCATGGCCAGAAACTTCTGGTACACCGCCGGCAGGATGTACTGGTTGGTGGTGTAGGTGGCGGCGATGCGGAGGTAGGTGCGCTGCTCCAGCTCCGCCAGCGCCTCCGTCTCTGACAGCAGGCGCTGCCACCGGCGTGCCAGCGTCAGGAACTTCTGGCCTGCGGCGGTGAGCCGGATACGGCGCTGGCCCTTGCCGCGGATGAAAAGCGGCGTGCCCACCCGCTCCTCCAGGGCGCGGATACGCATGGACAGTGTGGGCTGGGTGATATACAGCGCCTCTGCCGCCGCGGTCATGGTGCCGTGCTGCACCACGGCCCAGAATGTCTCGATGTCCAGATTCGTCATGGCAATACCCCTAAAATATATCAGCATTTGACTATATTTTACGCGGATAATTTTAATTTTACAAGTAGGAATTTTTGCAGTATAGTAAAAATCACAAAGGATAAACCGCCGCCGCGGGGCGTCCGATGTACAGAGATATGCTATTTCTCTACTTTTCTTTCTTTTTTCTCTCCCAAATCCCAAACAATCCCAAGAAAAAGGGCAGGGCGCGGTCCCTGCCCTTTTTCTATGCCTGCGGGAAGGGGACGGCTGCATGCAGAATGGAGGCAAAGCGCTTCATGTGTATGCAGGGGAGGGACGGCAAAACGCCCCGCCTCTTGCCGTAGCGGGGCGGATGGTGTATAGTGGCGGGCGGGAAGGAGAGATGACATGGAGACGTTCCAATTTTATTTCGAGCTGATCGGCGCGGCGGCCTTCGCCATCTCCGGCGCGGCGCTGGGTATCCGCAAGGAGATGGATCTGTTCGGCGTGGCCATGCTGGGCATGACCACGGCGGTGGGCGGCGGTATGCTGCGGGATACGATGCTGGGGCTGACGCCGCCTGCGGCCCTGCGGGACCCCGTGCAGGCGCTGGTAGCCATCGCAGTGTCCATATTGGTGTTTTTCGTGTGGCGCCGCCGGAAAGCGGAGCTGCACAACAGATATGCGGAGACAGTGCTGCTGCTGGCGGACTCGCTGGGTCTGGGCATCTTCTCCGCCCACGGCGCCGCCATCGCTATCCAGGCGGGGTACGGGGCGAACTGGTTCCTGGTGCTGTTCATGGGGATGCTCACCGGCGTGGGCGGCGGCGTGCTGCGGGATGTGTGCAGTGCGGAGCGGCCCTATATCTTCACCAAGCACGTGTACGCCTGTGCGTCGCTGGCCGGCGCGGCGGTGTGTCTGCTGCTGTGGCCTCTGGGTGCGGGAGCGGCCATGATGACCGGCTGCGGTGTGACGCTGGCGCTGCGCATCTGCGCCGCGGCGTTCCGCTGGAGCCTGCCCAAAGCATAAAAAACAGCGGTGTGACGCGCGTCACACCGCTGTTTTTTGTGCCGTAAGACTCAGGCCGATGATGCCCGCCGGGAGCAATCCCGCGAAGATGAGACGCGCCGCCGTCACCGGCTCGCGGAACGCCGCGATGCCCGCGATCACCGCACCCGGTGCGCCGGCGAACGCCGGCCCGTCACCCGGCGGCGACGGACTGCGTGTCCATCATAACGGGCGGGACGGGGATCGTCAAGGACTCCCGGCGCCGAACTCTTGCAACAGCGGCAAAAATGTGGTATAATTATCCGTCAAAATATAATCGAAACAAGCGAGGAAAACCATGACCACAAAAGAATTCCAGGAGCGCAGCCTGCTGCGGATCTTCCTGTCCTATTTCAAGCCGCACCGGCGGCTGTTTGCGCTGGACATGACCTGCGCGTTCCTTATCGCGCTGGTGGACCTGGCGTTTCCTCTGGTGTCCCGCACCGCCATGTATACGTGGCTGCCGGAAAAGCAGTTCCGCGTGTTCTTCATCGTCATGGCCGCGGTGGTAGTGACCTACGCGGTGCGCTCGGGGCTGTACTTCGTGGTGGCCTACTGGGGTCACACCTTCGGCATCCGCGTGGAGGCCGACATCCGGCGGGATCTCTATCACCACATGCAGGAGCTGGGCTTCGATTTCTACGACCGGAACCGCACCGGCCAGCTGATGAGCCGCCTGACCAGCGACCTCTTTGAGGTGACGGAGCTGGCGCACCACGGCCCCGAGGACCTGTTCATCTCCGTTGTGACCATCGTGGGCGCGCTGATCGTAATGTTCTGCATCCGGTGGGAGCTGGCGCTGGTGCTGCTGATATTGCTGCCGGTGCTGCTGCTGGCGGCTCTGCGCCGCCGCAAGCAGATGAGCGCCGCCTCCCGCGCCGCCAAGCAGAAAACCGGCAGCATCAATGCCGCCATCGAGTCCGGTCTGTCCGGCGTCCGCACCACCAAGGCCTTCGCCAACGAGGACGCACAGCAGGAGCGGTTCGACGAGGCCAACGAGGTGTTCAAGACCGCCAAGCGCGGCTTCCATAAGGAGATGGGCTTCTTCACCGCCGTCATGGAGTTTTTCACCAACATCCTGCCGGTGGCGGTGATCGCGGTGGGCGGCTGGCTCATCATGGAGGAGCGCATGGACTATGTGGACCTTATCACATTCTCCCTGTACGTCACGTCCTTTGTCAGCCCCATCCGAAAGCTGGCCAACTTCGCCGAGATGTTCTCCAACGGCTTCGCGGGCCTGAATCGCTTCGTGGAGCTGATGCGCACGGAGCCGTCTATTCAGGACGCGCCTGACGCCGTGGAGCTCAAGGACGTGCGGGGGCAGGTGGACGTGGACCACGTGTCCTTCGCCTACACCGGCGAGACGGAGGTGCTCCACGATGTGTCTCTGTCCGTCCCCGCAGGGGAGACGGTGGCGCTGGTGGGCCCCTCCGGCGGCGGCAAGAGCACCCTGTGCCAGCTGCTGCCCCGCTTTTACGACGTGGACGCGGGCAGCATCCGCGTGGACGGGCTGGACGTGCGGCATGTGACCCAAAGCTCCCTGCGCCGCGCCATCGGCATCGTGCAGCAGGACGTGTTCCTGTTTGCCGATACCATCCGCGAGAACATCCGCTACGGCCGGCCGGAGGCTTCCGACGAGGAGGTGGAGGCCGCAGCGAAGCGGGCGGAGATCTACGACGACATCATGGCTATGCCCGATGGGTTCGACACCTACGTGGGCGAGCGGGGCACCCTGCTGTCCGGCGGCCAGAAGCAGCGGGTGTCCATCGCCCGCATCTTCCTGAAGGACCCGCCCATCCTCATTCTGGACGAGGCCACCTCGGCGCTGGACAGCGTGACGGAGGCGAAGATACAGGGGGCCTTCGACCGGCTGTCCCAGGGCCGCACCACCCTCATTATCGCCCACCGTCTGTCCACTATCCGCGCGGCGGACCGCATCCTGGTCATCCGGAACGGCCGCATCGCCGAGGAGGGCAGCCACGCGCAGCTGCTGGCGCTGAACGGCGCCTACGCCAAGCTGTACCATACCCAGGATCTGGGGGGAGGCGCTTATGGACAGGCGTGAATTGCTGGATAAGGCGGCCAGGGACGCCGAGGAGCGGATGCTTCTGAGCCGCGTGTGGGACAAATGGGAGCAGTGCCGCCTGCGGAACGTGCCGGCGGCCACGGACTTCCTGTCGCCCCAGGAACAGGCGTCGGCCCAGCGGCTGCTGCACATGCTGGGCGTGCAGGACGGCTATGTGTTCTTCGGCGGCTACGGCGGGGCGGAGAGGCAGCGGCTGTTCTTCCTGCCGGACTGGGCGGAGGAGCCGGAGCCGGACGCCGTGATGGCGGTGGCGGCATCGTGGTACGGCGGCGACAGCCTGACCCATCGGGATATTTTGGACAGCCTTATGGGCTTGGGATTGACCCGCGGCACCATCGGCGATATACTGATGACAGACGGCGGGTGCCAGGTGCTGGCCCAGCCGAAAACGGCGGCCTTTCTGCTGACGGATTGGGAGTCGGCGGGCCGCGTGAAGCTGAAGACGTCGCCGCTGCCGCTGGAGGAGCTGACGCCGCCTGCCCAGCAGTGCAGAGAGGTGCGGGACACCGTGTCCTCCCTGCGGCTGGACAACGTGCTGGCGGCGGGATTCTCCATCAGCCGCGGCAAGGCGGCGGAGGCCGTGGAAAAGGGTGCGGCGCAGGTGAACTGGACCGTCTGCCAGAAGCCGGATAAGCCGGTGGCGGCGGGGGATACCATCACTTGCCGCGGATTGGGAAAATGCGTGCTGGACAGTGTGGGCGGCCCCACGAAAAAGGGACGCCTGCCGGTGGTCATCCGGCGCTTTGTATAAGGAGTAGCTGTTATGGATCAGAAGAAGATCGACCGCATCAACGAGCTGGCCCGCAAGGCCAAGGCCGAGGGCCTCACCGAGGAGGAACAGAAGGAGCGGGAGGTGCTGCGCCAGGAGTATCTGGACGCGATCATGGGCAACCTGCGGCGGGAGCTGGACAACACCTATATCGTAGACGAACACGGCAACAAGCGGAAGCTGCAGGGAAAGGGGTTCAAGTCCTGATGGCATACGAATACGACAACGACAACGGATTCCGGCCGGAGCGGCCCCAGCCGCCTAAGAAGGACAACGACATCGGCGCGTGGATCTTCATCGCCGTCATGTTTACCGTGGCGTGGCCCATCGGCCTGATCCTGCTGCTCATCAAGCTCAGCGAGAGCGGCAACAAAAAGAAGAATGCCCACCGGACAACGGGGCAGAGCGGACAGCGCACGTCCCAGCGGGTGGGGCAGACCGCCCAGGCGGAGAAGGCCCGCACCGCCGTGAAGCAGGTGACGCAGACGCCGGACTATACCGACAAGGGCGGCCGGACCATGAAGATCATCGGCGCCATTCTGGGGATCGCGGGATGCCTGGCGCTGTTCTCCGCCGTGGGGGATAACCTGTCCTACGCCTATCACTACAACGAGTGGTGGTACTTTGCGCGGCAGCTGTTCTACCCGCTGGGTATGACGGCCGGCGGCGTATCCCTGCTGCTGGGCAGCGGGGTCATGAAGCGCCGCCAGCGCCGGTTCGCCACATACCTGCGCACCGCAGGGCAGAAGCCTGCCGTGCCGCTGGACTATCTGGCCCGTGCGGCGGACGTATCCCGCCGCCGCGTAGAGAAGGACCTGAGCCTCATGCTGGAGAAGGGCCTGTGGGGCGATGAGGCGTACATCGACATGGGCAGCGGCATGCTGTTCCGTTCGCAGGCGGCCGCCACCGCGTACTTTGACAGGACCCGCCAGCTGAAGGAGGAACAGGAGCAGTCTCAGGTGCAGCCGGAGGCGGCGGAGGGCTACACCGGTATCCTGCGCCAGATCCGCCAGCTTAACGACCGCATCGCCGATGAGACGCTCAGTCTCAAGATCGACCGGATCGAGCAGGTGTCGGGCCGTATCTTCAAGGCCATCGAGGACGATCCCGGCAAAAAGGACGCCGCCGGTACGTTCCTAAACTACTACCTGCCCACCACGCTGAAGCTGCTGGAGAACTACGCCGACTTTGAGGAGGCGGGGGTCAGCGGCGAGAACCTGTCCCAGGCCAAGAGCCGCATCGCGGCCACCATGGACAATATCGTGGCGGGCTTCGAGCACCAGCTGGACGAGCTGTACCGCACCGATGCCATGGACGTGGACAGCGACATCCGTGTCATGGAGACCATGCTGCGCCGCGACACCGCCAGTGCAGCCGACGACTTCGGTCTGGGCGGCGCCGCCGTGCAGCGCCAGCCGGAGGAAGAATAATACACAAGGGAGACGCAGCCTGTAGACTGCGCTCCCTTTCGCACTTTTCCGGAGGTTACCGGTAACGGGTTTCGCAAAAAGGCAGGCTGTGTTTATTGACGGAGATACACAAAAAGGGTACAATGCAGACAGCAGAGAGATATCTCCGCCCTGTTTCGCCGCCATCGGCGCGGCGGATGTGATATGGTGCGGGAAAAGGAGAGAGGTCATGACCAAGGAGATGGAGCGCTTCCGCGGCGGGAGCTGGGACAGCGCGTATACATATCTGGGCGCGCATCCCGCTGCGCAGGGCTACACCTTCCGCGTCTGGGCGCCCCATGCCCGCCATGTGGCGCTGGCCGGCGACTTCAACGGCTGGCAGGGCGCGGACATGCACCGCGACGAGGACGGCGTGTGGTCCCTGACGGCGGAGAACGCCGCCGTGTACGATGCCTATAAGTACGTCGTCACCGGCGCGGATGGTCGCACCGTGTGGAAGGCTGACCCCTTTGCGTTCCACGCCCAGACCCGCCCGGGCACCGACAGCAAGGTGTACGACCTGTCGGACTACGGCTGGCACGACGGGGCGTGGCGGGAGAAGCGCGCGGCGGAGCCGCCGGTGAACGGCCCGCTGCTGATCTACGAGGTGCATCTGGGCTCCTGGCGCCGCCATGAGGACGGCACCAGCCTCAGTTACCGTGAGCTGGCCCGCCAGCTTCCCACCTACGTCAGGAGCATGGGGTACAACTTCGTGGAGCTGCTGCCGGTGACGGAGTACCCGCTGGACGACAGCTGGGGGTATCAGTGTACCGGCTACTTCGCTCCCACCAGCCGCTACGGAACGCCTCACGACTTCATGGCGCTGGTGGATGCCCTGCATCAGGCGGGGCTGGGCGTCATTCTGGACTGGGTGCCCGCCCACTTCTGCAAGGACAGCCACGGGCTCATCGAGTTCGACGGCACCTGCCTGTACGAGTATGGCGATCCCCTGAAATGGGAGCACACCGGATGGGGCACGCGGGTGTTTGACTTCGGCAAGCCCGAGGTGTGCAGCTTCCTGCTGTCCTCCGCGGCCTACTGGCTGCGGGAGTACCACATCGACGGCCTGCGGGTGGACGCGGTGGCGTCCATGCTGTATCTGGACTACGACCGGCAGGGCGGCGCGTGGCGTCCCAACTGCCATGGCGGGCGGGAGAATCTGGAGGCCATCGAGTTCCTGCGGGCGCTGAACCGCACGGCCTTTGCCGTGGATGGCAGCGCCCTGATGGTGGCGGAGGAGTCCACGGCCTGGCCGCTGGTGACGTACCCGCCGGAGCAGGGGGGACTGGGCTTCAACCTGAAGTGGAACATGGGCTGGATGAACGACCTGTGCCACTATCTGAAGATGGACCCCTATTTCCGCCAGTTCCACCACAAGGACGTGACCTTCTCCATGATCTACGCCTTTTCCGAGAACTACGTGCTGCCCCTGTCCCACGACGAGGTAGTACACATGAAAGGCTCCCTGCGGGGCAAGATGCCCGGCGACGACTGGCGGCAGCTGGCGGGCGTGCGGGGATTCTACGCCTACATGCTGTGCCACCCGGGAAAGAAGCTGCTGTTCATGGGCACGGAGCTGGGCCAGTGGCACGAGTGGGCGTTTCAGGGCCAGCTGGACTGGTATCTGCTGGACGACCCCGCCTGCCGCGGCACCCACGAGTGCATCCGCCAGCTGAACCGGCTGTACCGCCGGAACCGCAGCCTGTGGGAGAACGACCGCAGTTGGGACGGCTTTGAGTGGCTGGTGGCCGACGATAATCACAACAACGTGCTGGTGTTCCTGCGCCGCGACCGGAGGGGGCACGAGCTGATCTGCGCGGTGAACTTCGCGCCGGTGCCGTGGGAAAACTACCGCTTCGGCGTGCCGGACCATGCGTATTATGAGGAGATCTTCAACACGGACGATATCCACTGGGGCGGCAGCGGCGTCTGCGCCGACGGCCCCATCGCCGTGGAGGCTGTCCCGTCCCACGGGCGGGAGCAGTCCATCGCTCTGACCATCCCGCCGCTGGGCGCGGTGATCCTGCGGGGCCACGGCAAACGGAAACGGAAAAAAGAGGAAGCAGGAGGTACGCAAGCATGAAGAAAGAATGTGTGGCCATGCTGCTGGCCGGCGGACAGGGAAGCAGACTCTACGTCCTGACCGGCAATATGGCCAAGCCCGCCGTCCCCTTCGGCGGCAAGTTCCGCATCATCGACTTTCCCCTGTCCAACTGCACCAACTCCGGCATCGACACGGTAGGCGTGCTCACCCAGTACCGCCCGCTGGAGCTGAACAGCTACATCGGCAGCGGCCAGCCCTGGGAGCTGGACCGCATGTCCGGCGGCGTCCACATCCTGCCGCCCTACCAGTCCGCCACCGGCGCCGTCTGGTATAAGGGCACGGCCAACGCCATCTACCAGAACCGCGGCTTTGTGGACCTGTACGATCCGGAGTACGTGCTGGTGCTGTCCGGCGACCACATCTATAAGATGGACTATTCCGACATGCTCCGCCGCCACAAGGAGGCCGGCGCTGCCTGCACCATCTCTGTCATGGAGGTGCCCTGGGAGGAGGCCAGCCGCTTCGGCATCATGTCCGTGGACGAGCAGGACCGCATCACCGAATTCGCCGAAAAGCCCAGGGAGCCCAAGAGCAATCTGGCGTCCATGGGCATCTATATCTTCACCTGGAGCAAGCTGAAGGCGTACCTCGCCGCCGATGAGGCGGACCCCAACAGCGACAACGACTTCGGCAAGAACATCATCCCTGCCATGCTCTCGGCGGGAGAGACCATGGCGGCCTACCGCTTCGAGGGCTACTGGAAGGATGTGGGCACGCTGGACTCCCTGTGGGACGCCAATATGGATATGCTGTCCCCGGGCTCGGGCCTGAACCTGCTGGACAAGAAGTGGCCCATCTACGGCCGCACCCCCAACTGCCCGCCCACGTTCGTGGGGCCGGAGGGCGACATCGGCAACAGTGCCGTGGCCAAGGGCTGCACCATTCTGGGCGAGGTGAAGAATACCGTCCTGAGCTACGGCTCCTCTGTGGCGGAGGGGGCGCAGGTGTCCTACTCCGTGGTGATGCCCAACGCCGTCATCGAGGCGGGAGCCAGGGTGTCCTATGCCATCGTGGGCGAGGGCTGCCATGTGGGTAAGAACGCGGTGGTGGGCGGCACCCCGGGCAGCGTGGACTTCGACCGCTGGGGCATCGCCGTGCTGGGACCCCACACCGCCGTCCCCGACGGCGGCGTAGTGGAGCCGAAAATGATGCTGGGAGCCAACGGCAAGGAGGTACGGCCATGAAAGGTATGCACGGGATCATCTTCTCCTATGAAAAGCGGACGGACCTGCGGGAGCTCATCGCCGACCGCATCCACGGCTCCATCCCCTTTGCCGGAGACTATCGGGTCATCGACTTCGTGCTCTCCGCCATGGTCAACGCCGGTATCACAGACGTGGGCGTCATCATGCACGGCAAGTGCCAGTCCATGCTGGATCATCTGGGCTCCGGCAAGAGCTGGGATCTCAGCCGCAACCACGGCGGCCTGACGCTGCTGCCCGCCTTTGCCTACAACGAAAAGCGGGGCGCGGGCGGCCAGTACCGCGGCAAGGTGGAGGCCCTGGCCGGCGTCATGAACTACCTCAAGGCCATTCGGCAGGATTACGTGCTGCTGTCGGACAGCGATCTGGTCATCAACCTGCCGTTGGAGGACGTGCTGCGCCGCCATATCGACAGCGGCGCGGACATGACGGCGGTGTGTACCACCGTCCCGGGCGACGTGTCGGACACCTACTTCACGGTGAACGATACCGGCCGCATCACCGACACCGTCTATGACGTGTTCGCCCCCATGGGCTGCCGCTGCCTGAATATGTTCGTTCTCAGCAAGGAACTGCTGCTGCAAATGGTGACGGAGTGCGCCAGCCGCAATCAGTTCAGCTTCCACCGCAGCATCCTGCGGGAGATGGGGAAGCGTTATCACTTCCACGCTTATGTCTACGATGGCTACGCCGCCCGCATCAACAGCGTCCAGAGCTATTACCAGCGCAGCATGGAGCTGCTGGACCCCACCCTGCGGCAGGCCCTGTTCTGCCCTGAGCGTCCGGTGTACGGCAAGGAAAACGACTCCCCCTCCAGCTATATCGACCCCAGCGGCCCCTGTGTCAATTCCCTGATCGCCGACGGCTGCGACATCCAGGGCAGCGTGAAAAACTGCATTCTGTTCCGGAATGTGCGCATTGAAAAGGGGGCAAGCGTGGAAAACTGTATCCTGTTCAAGGATACGGTGGTGAAAAGCGGCGCCGTGCTGCGCAGCGTCATCACTGACAAACACGTGACCGTGAGCGACAATGTGACGCTGATGGGTCACGAGCACTATCCCATCGTTATCGCCAAGGGCAGCACAGTCTGAGCGCTGCCGGAGAAAGGAGCTGCGGTATGAAGATCCTGTATGTGTCCAGCGAGGCATTCCCCTTCTGTAAGACCGGCGGACTGGCGGACGTGGCGGGCAGCCTGCCCTCTGCACTGGCCCGAAACGGCGACCAGGTGGCGGTGATCCTGCCGCTGTATGGCCAGATCGGCCAGCAGTGGCGGCAGCAGATGACCTTCCGCCGCTACATCTACGTGGACCTGGGCTGGCGCCATCAGTACTGCGGTCTGTTCTCGCTGGAGAAGGACGGCGTGATGTGGTACTTCGTGGACAACGAGCACTATTTCTGCCGCGGCGCGCTGTACGGCGAGTACGACGACGGCGAGCGCTTCGCCTTTTTCTGCAAGGCGGTCATCGACCTGCTGCCCAGTCTGGACTGGATGCCCGACATCCTCCACTGCAACGACTGGCAGACGGCGCTGGTGCCCATCTACCTCAAGGATGTCTGCACCCGCTGGGAGGCGGTGCGCCGCATCCGCACGGTGTTCACTATCCACAATATCGAGTATCAGGGACGCTACGGCGCGGACACCGTGGACCAGCTGTTCGGGCTGGATCGCGGCTGGTACAACGACGGCACCCTCCAGATGGACGGCGATGTGAACCTGATGAAGGGCGCCATGCTGGTGTCCGACGCTGTTACCACCGTCAGCCCCACCTACGCCGCCCAGCTCCACGACGCCGCCTATGCCGAGGGCATGGAGGGCGTGGTGCGCATGATCGACGGGAAGTTCTCCGGCGTGGTGAACGGGCTGGACGTGGCGGGCTACGACCCCGCCCATGATCCCGCCCTGCCGGAGAATTACGGCGTGGACCACATGGCGGGCAAGGCCGCCTGCAAGGCGTCTCTGCAAGCATCGCTGGGCCTTGCACAGGAACCGGACACACCGCTGATGGGCATCGTCAGCCGTCTGGTGGGCCACAAGGGCCTGGATATCGTGGAGCAGGGGCTGGACGGCATCATGGCCACCGGCTGCCAGCTGGTGGTGCTGGGCAAGGGCGAGAGCCGCTACGAGGACTTTTTCCGCGGCAAGGCGTGGGAGTACGGCGGCCGCCTGTCGGCCCAGATCACCTACGCCGAGGATCTGGCCCGCCGCGTCTACGCGGGCTGTGATCTGTTCCTGATGCCCTCCCGCAGCGAGCCCTGCGGCCTGAGCCAGATGATCGCCATGCGCTACGGCGCGGTGCCCATCGTCCGCCGCACCGGCGGACTGGCGGACACGGTGAGATCCTGTCAGGTAGGGCAGGAGGACGGCACCGGCTACCTGTTCGAACGCTATGACGCCGGCGCCATGCTGGATGTCATCGGGCAGGCCACCGGCCTGTACCGCGGCGACCGCGCCGGCTTCGATACCGTGCGGCGGCGGGGCATGACGGCGGACTTCAGCTGGGCCCGCAGCGCCGGCGAGTACCGCCATATCTACGAAAAACTGCTGGGCTGACGCCCGGCTGCTCATACGGAGGATTATTGTTTATGACGTATACCAAAGATACCCTGAAAGAAGCCATTATCCAGAAGCTGCGCCTGAACTACGGCTGTACCGAGAAGCAGGCCACCGATGGCGAGATGATGAAGGCCTGCGCTATGGTGCTGCGGGACATTATGGCCGAGCACGGTGTGCAGACCCGCGAGAAGGCCGCCCATGAGGGCCAGCGGAAGGTACACTACCTGTCCATGGAATTCCTGATGGGCCGCAGCCTCATGAAAAACGCCTACAATCTGGAGCTGCTGGACGACCTGACCGCCGCCATCGACGAGCTGGGCTTCAAGGCCGCCGATATCTTCGAGATCGAGCCGGATGCCGGTCTGGGCAACGGCGGTCTGGGCCGTCTGGCCGCCTGCTATCTGGACAGCATGACCACGCTGGAGATCCCCGCCGCGGGCTACTCCATCTGCTACGAGCTGGGCATCTTCAAGCAGAAGATCGTGGAGGGCCAGCAGGTGGAGCTTCCGGACGACTGGATGCAGCTGGGCGACGCCTGGCTCCTGCCCAAGCTCCAGGAGGCGGAGGAGGTCCACTTCGGCGGCAAGGTCCGCACCCGCTGGGATAACGGCCACCTGATGGTGGTCCACGAGGACTATACCCGCGTTATGGCCGTACCCTGCGACATGGAGATCGCCGGCTACGACACCGACCACGTCGACACCCTGCGCCTGTGGCAGGCCCGCAGCCCCAAGCCCATCGACATGAAGCTGTTCAGTCAGGGCCAGTACCTGCAGGCGTCGGAGGAGCGAGCCATGGCGGACGCTATCAGCCAGGTGCTCTATCCCGAGGACAACCACTACGAGGGCAAGTCCCTGCGCCTGAAGCAGCAGTATTTCTTCGTCTCCGCTACCATGCAGTCCATCACCCGCAAGCACATCGAGAACTACGGCACCCTGAAGAACTTCCACGAGAAGAACGTCATCCAGATCAACGATACCCACCCCGCGCTGGTGATTCCCGAGCTGATGCGCATCCTGGTGGACGACGCGGGCCTGGACTGGGACGAGGCGTGGCACATCGTCACCCACTGCGTGGCCTACACCAACCATACGGTGATGGCCGAGGCGCTGGAGGTCTGGCCGCAGCAGCTGTTTGAGACGCTGCTGCCCCGCATCTGGCAGATCCTGCAGGAGATCGCCCACCGCTGGCAGCGGCAGGTAGAGGACTATTTCCGCGATCCCGCCAAGACCGCCAAGCTGGCCATCATCTGGGACGGCCACGTGCGCATGGCCAACCTGTGCCTGGCGGGTACCATGGCCGTCAACGGCGTATCGGCCCTGCACTCCGAGATCCTGCGCAAGGACGTGTTCAAGGAAGCCTGCCAGATGATGCCCGACAAGTTCAAGAACGTCACCAACGGCATCGACCACCGCCGCTGGCTGCCCCAGATCAACCGCGGCCTTAACGACCTGATCTGCGACCTTACCGGCGATGGCTACCTCACCCGTCCTCAGGAGCTGAAAAAGCTGGAGGCCTACGCCGACGACGCATCGGTGCTCCGGCGGCTGGAGGAGATCAAGCACCAGAATAAGCTGGCCTTCGCCGCCTACGCCAGGAAGCAGCAGGGCGTGGTGCTGAACACCGACGCCATCTTCGACGTGCAGGTGAAGCGGCTCCACGAGTACAAGCGCCAGCTGCTGAACGTGCTGCACATCATCTATCTGTACCAGCGGCTTCAGGATGATCCCAACATGGATATGCGGCCCCAGACCTTCCTGTTCGGCGCCAAGGCCGCTCCGGGCTACGCCGTGGCCAAGCGCATCATCCACCTTATCAACTCCCTGGCCGCCCAGATCGACCGCGATCCCATCTGCAAGGACAAGCTGCAGGTGGTGTTCCTGGAGAACTACCGGGTCTCTCTGGCGGAGATGCTGATGCCCGCCAGCGAGGTGAGCCAGCAGATCTCCACCGCCGGCAAGGAGGCCAGCGGCACCGGAAATATGAAGTTCATGATGAACGGCGCCCTGACTGTGGGCACGCTGGACGGTGCCAACGTGGAGATGCACGAGGTGCTGGGAGATGAGAATATGTTCCTGTTCGGCCTGAAGGCCGATGAGGTGGCCCACCTGCGCCACACCTATGATCCCCAGCTGCTGTACCAGCGGGACCCTGTGCTGCGCCGCGTGGTGGATCAGCTCAAGACCGGCTTCGGCGACGGTGTCACCTACGAGGACATCTGGCAGCGGCTGGTAATGGGCGGGGACGGCCCCGCTGACCAGTATATGGTGCTGGCGGATTTCGCCGCCTACTGCGACGCCGAGGAGCGTATGAGCCGCACCTACGGCGACCGCGCACAGTGGAACCGTATGAGCCTGCTGAACATCGCCCGCAGCGGCATCTTCGCCGCCGATCGGGCCATCGCCCAGTATGCCGATACCATCTGGCACGTGCCGTATAAGAAATAAAGCCCGGAGAGGGGACCGCGCCGCGGTCCCCTCTTTTCTGTCACTTGACAGGCATGGTATACTAACATGGAGATCATATGGAAACACGAGGATACGGATATGGAAGTCACACAGGGCGCACCGTTTGAGAGCTTTGGCCTGTCAGAGGCCACCATGCGCGCCATTCGCAATAAGCACTATACCGTCAGCACGCCGGTACAGGCCGGCTGCATCCCGCCCATGCTGGCCGGGAAGGACGTCATCGCAAAAGCACCCACCGGCACCGGTAAGACCATGGCCTTCGGCATTCCCATCATTGAGCGCATCGACCCCGAGAGCGAGGCGGTGCAGGCCGTCATCCTGGCCCCCACCCGCGAGCTGGCCATGCAGATCACCGACGAGATGCGGGATATCGCCGTGTGCCACGAGGGCGTGCGCCTGGTCTGTCTCTACGGCGGCCAGCCCATCGGCAAACAGATCGACGCCCTGAAGCGCCGTCCCCAGATCGTGGTGGCCACCCCGGGCCGCCTCAGCGACCACATGAAGCGCCGTACCGTGACGCTGAAGGATGTGACTACCGTGGTGCTGGACGAGGCGGACCGGATGCTGGATATGGGCTTTATCCACGATGTTACCCGCATTCTGGACAAGATCCCCAACCGCAGGAATCTGGGTATGTTCTCCGCCACCATCTCCCGGGAGGTCATGGACATCTCCTGGGTGTACCAGCGGGACCCCGAGGAGATCACGGTCCAGGCCACCAAGGAGAATAAGCCCGACATCCTCCAGTACCGGCTGGAGGTGCCGTCCGACGGCAAGGTGGACGCCATCGTGCGTATCCTGAACTGCGAGAATTACGAGCGGGTCATTTGCTTCTGCAACACCAAGGGCAGCACCGAGCGGCTCACCAAGTTCCTGCAGATGCGGGGCGTGGACGCCCAGTGCATCCACGGCGACATCCCCCAGCGCAAGCGGGAGGAGGTCATGCAGCGGTTCCGCGACGGAAAGCTGCGGGTGTTCGTGGCAACGGATGTGGCCAGCCGCGGCATCGACGTGGACGATGTGGACGCCGTGTTCAACTACGAGGTGCCGGAGGAGAACGAGTACTACGTCCACCGCATCGGCCGGACGGGCCGCGCCAAAAAGCACGGCGTGGCGTACACGCTGCTCAGCGACTTCCCCAGCCGTATGCGGCTGGACGACATCGCCCGCAACACCCGCAGCCAGATCACGCCTGCCGCAGTGGATGAAAACGGCCATGTGACCCCTACGGAGAAGAAGTGACCTATCACAAAAAGAAAGTCCTCCACGCTCTGCGCGGAGGACTTTCTTTTTGCTTCAGGGGGCGTTACAGGACTGCTTTGATGGCGGCCAGCAGGTCGTCGTAGTGCTCAAAAGCGGGCAGCTGGGGATATTCAGCCTTGATCTTGTCCGTGGTGCGGAACAGGAAACCGTACTTGCTGTGGAGGATCATCTCCATATCGTTGTAGCTGTCGCCGCTGGCGATGGTGTCGTAGCCCATGGACTGAAGGGCCCTGACGGTGGTGAGCTTGGAGTGCTCGCACCGCATCACGTGGCGGGAAATGTACCCATCTGCATCGATTTCCAGGGTATTGCACAACAAAGTGGGGTATCCGAGTTTCTTCATCAGGGGCATAGCGAACTGATCGAACGTGTCGCTGAGGATCACCACCTGGGCCACGCTGCGCAGCTCGTCCAGAAACTCTTTTGCGCCGGGAAGGGGGTCGATCTTGGCGATAACGTCCTGAATCTGATGCAATTTCAAACCTTTTTCGCGCAAGAGACTGATGCGCCAGCGCATGAGCTTGTCGTAATCCGGCTCGTCGCGGGTGGTGCGGCGCAGCTCGGGGACGCCGCTCTCCTCAGCAAAGGCGATCCAGAGCTCGGGGACCAGAACGCCCTCCATATCCAAGCATACAATATTCATAAAAGCGGCTCCTTTCTCACTTTTTCAGTACCTCTGCCAGCACATAGTCCAGCATGGCATCCTTGTCGATCACGTCCTTGTGCAGCACGGGACGGCCCTCCAGCCCTGCCAGATTCCGGGGGATGGGGACGCCGGAAATGCGGCAAAGCTCGTTCATCATGAAGAACTCATTTTCGCCCGTCTCCCGGCCCAGCGCAAACAGCACCGCAGCAGGGAATTTGTAGGGCGAGGCGGTGGACAGCACCACCGTCGGGGCGCCGGTATCATGCAGTTCTTCGCTGAGCTGCTCCGCCACGGACCAGGCCACGGCGGTGTGGGGGTCGCAGAGATAGTGCTGCTCCCGCCACAGGCGGCCGATGACATCGGCGGCGCCCTTGTCGTCGCAGCAGCCGCAGGAGAAGTCCTGCTTCAGCTGGGCCAGCAGCTGGTCAGACAGCTGGTAGACGCCGTCCTCCCGCAGCTGACGCATCAGCTCCGCCACATAGGCGGGGTCGCGGGACAGCAGGAACAGCAGACGCTCCAGATTGCTGGACACCAGAATGTCCATGGAGGGGGAGGTGGTCTTGTAGAAGGGGCGGCGGCGGTCGTAGCGGCCGGTGGAGATAAACTCTGTCAGCACATCGTTGGCGTTGCTGGCGCAGACCAGACGGCCCACGGGCAGGCCCATGCACTTGGCAAAATAACCCGCCAGAATGTCGCCGAAGTTGCCGGTGGGCACCACGTAGTTCACCTTGTCGCCCACCCGGATACGGCCGCCTTTGACCAGATCCGCGTAGGAGCGGAAATAGTACACCACCTGGGGGGCCAGACGGCCGATGTTGATGGAGTTGGCGGAGGAGAGCATGGCTCCGTGAAGGTCCTTGCCCTGACAGGCGGCAAATACCTGCTTCACGCCGGTCTGGGCGTCGTCGAAGTTGCCGCGGACGGCGCAGACCTTCACGTTGTCACCTGTCTGGGTGGCCATCTGGGCCTGCTGGACGGCGGAGACGCCGCCCTCGGGGTAGAACACGATGATGCGGGTACCCTTCACGTCGTGGAAGCCCTCCAGCGCGGCCTTGCCGGTGTCGCCGGAGGTGGCGGTGAGGATGACCACGTCGCCGGTCATGCCCTCGGCTCTGGCGGCGGCGCCGATGAGGCGGGGCAGCACCGACAGGGCCACATCCTTGAAGGCGGAGGTGGGACCGTGGTACAGCTCCAGCACATAGCTGCCGCCCACGGGCACCAGCGGGGTCAGGTCCATGGTGGGGAACTTGCCGGCATAGCTCCGACGGACAATGTCATCCATATCGGAGAAGTCCGGCAGCAGTGCGGACAGGATCTTCGCGGCCATGTCCATGGTGTCCAGCTTCAGAGCGCCCTGCCAGTCAAAGTGCAGCTGGGCGGGATCACAGATATACAGGCCGCCGTCGGGGGCGATGCCCTCCAGCACCGCGTGGGTGGAGGGAGCGGTCAGGCCGGCGTTACGGGTACTATGGTACAGCATAGGAAAAGTCCTCCAAAATTTCTCTTGCATTTCTGATGACGCTATGATACACTGTCGCCAACAAAAAAGCAAGTGTTTTTATCTCGTGGACAAATGCAAACAATTTGTCGCCATGATAAAAGTGCCGCTGCAAAAATTCCGGAAGTATGAGGCAAAAATATGTTGAAAGTATTGAAATTCGGCGGCTCGTCCATGGCGGACGAAAAACAGTTCGCCAAGGTACGGGACATTGTGAGGGCTGACGACAGCCGCCGCGTGGTGGTGGTCAGCGCCGCCGGTAAGCGGGACAAGAACGACCACAAGATCACGGACCTGCTGTATCTGTGCCACGCACACTTGCAGTACGGCGTCAGCTGCGACGGTATCTATGACATGATCCGCTCCCGCTATGTGGCCATCCGCGACGCGCTGGGGCTGAAGACCCCGCTGGAGGCGGAGTTTGCCGCCCTGCGGGAGAAGATGGACAAGGGCATCAGCGCCGATGAGCTGGTATCCCGCGGCGAGTACTTCGCGGCGGAGCTGATGGCGGACTATCTGGGCTTTGATTTTCTGGACAGCTCCCTGTGGCTGAAGTTCAAGCTGGACGGCACGGTAGACCAGGAGGCCAGCTATGAGAACCTGCGCCGTGCCGCGTCGGGCCGGAGGGTGGTCATTCCGGGATTCTACGGGGCCATGCCCGACGGCAGCGTCCACACGTTTTCCCGCGGCGGCAGCGACATCACCGGCGCACTGGCCGCGGCGGCGCTGGACGCCGACGTGTACGAGAACTGGACGGATGTGTCCGGCTTCCTGATGGCGGACCCCAAGATCGTCAAGGACCCCAAGCCCATCGAGCGCATCACCTACGCCGAGCTCCGCGAGCTCAGCTATATCGGCGCACAGGTGCTCCACGAAGGCACGGTGTCGCCGGTGCGGGAGAAGAACATCCCCCTGAATATCCGCAACACCAACCAGCCGGAGCATCCGGGCACCATGATCCGGGAGACCTTCGAGGAGTCGGAGACGGAGCGTACCTCCGGCAGCATGATCACCGGCATCGCCGGCAAGAAGGGCTTCTCCGTCATCACCCTCACCAAGAACGGCATGTCCTCGGAGCTGGGGGCGGTGCGCCGCATCCTGGAGGTGCTGGAGCGGTACAACATCAATGTGGACTATCTGCCCTCCGGCATCGACAGCGTGTCGCTGGTGGTGGAGACCGGCAAGTCCTCACCGTATCTGTATCAGGCCATGGGCGACCTGGAGAAGGAGATAAAGCCCGACAGCCTGCACCTTACCGACGGCATGGCCATCGTGGCGGCCGTGGGCCGGAAGATGGCGTTCCAGCCCGGTTCTTCCGGCAAGATCTTCGGCAAGCTGGGTGAAAACGGCATCAACATCCGCATGATCACCCAGGGGCCGGAGGAACTGAATATTATCGTGGGCGTGGACGGAGCTGACTTTGAGAAGGCCATCCGTGCGCTGTACGACAGCTTTGTGAAATAAAAAAGGAGGAGCTATCCATGAAACAGTATAAAGTTGCGATCCTGGGCGCCACCGGTGCGGTGGGCCGTGAGATGATGAAGATCCTGGCGGAGCGGGATTTCCCTGTGGCGGAGCTGCACCTGCTGGCGTCGGAACGGTCCGTGGGGCAGCTGCTGCCCTGGAAGGGACAGGACATCGCCGTGGAGCTGGCCTGCGATGAGGCCTTCAAGGGCATGGACATCGTGCTGGGCGCGGCGGAGAACGACATCGCCAAGAGGTTTGCGCCGGCCATCGTCAAGGCGGGGGCTGTGTTTGTGGACAACTCCAGCGCGTTCCGCATGGACCCCGATGTGCCGCTGGTCATTCCTGAAATCAACCCCGAGGACGCCAGAAAGCATAAGGGCATCATTGCCAACCCCAACTGCACCACCATCGTGTCGCTGGTGGCCATCAACGCCCTGAACCAGGACAGCCCCATCGAGAGCATCATCGCCTCCAGCTATCAGGCGGTGTCCGGCGCGGGAGCCGGCGGCCCCATCGAGCTGCTGAACGAGGTGGAGCGGCTGGGCCAGGGCGAGCCGGTGGAGCCTAAGGTGTTCCAGTACCAGATCGCTTATAACGTCATTCCCCAGATCGGCGGCGAGGCCTTCGAGGGCTACACCTCCGAGGAGATGAAGATGCAGAACGAGGGGCGCAAGATCATGCACCTGCCGGAGCTGAAGGTCAGCTGCACCTGCGTGCGGGTGCCGGTGGTGCGGAGCCACAGCGTGTCTATCGTGGTGCGGACCAGAGAGAAGATCTCCGTGGAGCGGGCGCGGCAGCTGATCGCGGCGGCACCGGGGTGCCGTCTGGTGGACGATCTGGCCAACAAGCGCTATCCCATGCCGCTGGAGACCAGCGATCAGGATCTGGTGTTCGTGGGCCGCATCCGCGACGACCTCACCAGCGACAACGGTCTGAACATCTGGTGCTGCGGCGATCAGGTGCGCAAGGGCGCGGCCACCAACGCCGTGCAGATCGCCCAGCTTCTGGTGCAGGAGTAAGGGAATACCGCACATTGAGTAAAGCCGCCCTCAAGTGACTCGGCAAGCCGGAAAGTCCGCGTGGACTTTCCGGCTTGCCGCTTGCAAAATCGCAGAATCAGGGCGATCGCTGATTTTGCGATTTTGGCCTCTGCGGCGGGTGACGAAACGTGAAAGGGAACCCTGACGGTTCCCTTTCGCGCTGTCCTTCCCGCCGAGACCTCTGCTGGATGCGCGTTTTGGGGGGACAGCTTTACTTTTTCGGCGAAACCGGATATAATGGCAGAAAACGACCCCACGGAGGAACAGCCTATGAGAAATTGGAGACGGGCGGCGGCACTGCTGCTGGCCCTTTGTATGACGATGCTGCTGGCAGCCTGCGGCGAGGATCCCAACGATGAGGAGAAGCTGTCGGTGGTGATGACCGGCACGGTGCGGACGATGGACCCCGCTCAGGCGGTGACGCCGGCGGAGCGCACCGTGGTCAAGCATGTGTTTGAGAACCTGATGCGGCCCAGCGCCGAGGGCGCGGTTCACGCCGTGGCCCGCAGCTACACCGAGGAGACGGCGCTGGACGGCACAGTGACGTACACGTTCCAGCTGCGTACCGACGCGAAATGGTCCGACGGCAGCGCCGTCACGGCCGGCGACTTCGTGTACGCCTGGCGGCGGCTGGTGGATCCTGAGACCAACAGCCCCAACGTCGATGCACTGGCCATGGTGGCGGGGTACGACAAAGCGGTGCTGGGCGATACCGAGGCGCTGCAGGTGTCGGCACCGGACGACCACACGCTGGTGGTGGTGCTCAGCGGCAGCTACCCGTCGTTCATCGAGAGCACCTGCACGTCGGCAGTCACCATGCCGGTGCAGGAGAAGGCGGTGACGGGCCACGACAACTGGAGCGTCAGCAGCCTGTGGTTCATGGGCAACGGCGCCTACGAGCGCACCGGCGACTGGAGCGACAGTACGCGGCTGACGCTGCACACCCGTGCGGCGTACTACGACGTGAAGCGGCTGGGGCCGGACCGCATCGACATCCAATTGAAGGACCGGCAGGCGGCGGACGCCAGTGCCGGAAAGGTGGATATCGTCATCGGGGCCGGCGGGGAGGACGCCCAGCAGGGCGGCGACCCCACGGTGGGCATCCTGCTGTTGAACCAGATGGCCACCAGCATGAGCCGCAGTGAGCTGCGGCGGGCGCTGAGTCTGGTCATCGACCGCAATGCGGTGGCGGAGGCCATGGGGCAGGACTACACGGCGGCGGAGGGACTGGTGCCCTACGGCATCCTTACCGCCAGCGGGGAGGAGTTCCGCGTGGTCAACGGCACACGGATCGACAACGATCCGGACAAGTACGAGGAGCGGTGTCAGGGTGCGCTGGCGCTGCTGCGGCAGGCGGGGTTCAGCAACGCCGTGAGCCTCAGTGCGCTGGACACGGTGACGCTGGCATATGACCGGACATCGACCCAGGCCCAGGCGGCCCAGCAGCTCCAGCAGATCTGGGAGGCGCAGCTGGGCATCAAGGTGCAGCTGGTGGGGCTGGAGAGCTTCGAGCTGAAGCAGCGGCTGGCGAACGGCGAGTTCGTGATCGCGCTGATGGAGATGACGGCCCACAACAACGATGCATTCGCCTATCTGGACCCTTGGCGCAGTACGGACATGCGAAACTACGGCATGCTGTACCTCAACGCCTACGACATTCTGATGAAGATCGCGGCCACCAGCAATTCCCAGGAGGCGGAGGACGCCTACCTGCGGGATGCGGAGCAGCTGCTGCTGGAGACGGGGTACGTCATCCCGCTGTACGGCAGGACGCAGCCCTGCGTCATCCGCGACGGCGTGCTGGGCGCGGTGTCCGACGGGCTGGGGAACTGGTACTTCGGCGGCGTGACCCGCGCGTCATAAGGAAGATAGAAACAAGCACCCCGCAGGCATTGCCTGCGGGGTGCTTGTTTCGTGCGGGATGATGCGTGTGTCCGCGGGGTGCTGTTTGCGTGTGGCGGAGATGTTATTTGCGGCGGGCGGAATCCACCACCACAGCCTGGGCGCGGGCCAGCTTCAGGTCGTGGCGCAGGCGCAGGGGCGGCAGCTGCTGGCGCAGCAGGTCGCGGGACAGCTGGTACTGAGCGGAGAGCTCCGCGTACTTCTGCTCCACGTCGTCGTCGGTGACGTCAATACCCTCCAGACGGGCGATCTCCGTCATGGCCAGCTCGAAGCGGGCGGCGCCGGCGGCCTGCTCCCGCGCGTGGGCGCGGAGGTCCTCCATGGAGGTGCCGCTGGACTCCAGATACTGCTCCAGCTGCACACCCTGACTCTCCAGATGGCCGCGCAGCTCCTGAATAAGGCCGTCCAGCTGGTTTTCCACCATGGCGTCGGGCAGCTCGACCTCCATGCCTGCCAGCACCTGACCGATCAGGTCGTTGGCGAACTGCTCTGCGGCCTCCGACTGCTTTTTGGCCACCGCCTGCTCCATGACGCTGCGGCGCAGGTGGGACAGCTCCTCAAAGCCCTGCGCCCTGGCAAATGCGTCGTCCAGCGTGGGCATGGAGCGGCGGGTGATCTCATGGACCTTGATGTGGAACGTGGCGTCCTTGCCCGCCAGCTCCGGCGTGTAGGCGGTGGGGAAGGTCACATGGATATCCCGCTCCTCGCCTGTACGGGCGCCGGCCACCTGCTCCTCAAAGCCGGGGATGAAATAGCCGCTGCCCAGCAGCAGGGGATAGCTCTCACCCTTGCCGCCCTCGAAGGCCACACCGTCCACGAAGCCCTCAAAGTCCAGCACCACCTCGTCGCCCATGGCGGCACGGTCGGGATGCTCCTCGGTCATGTGGGCGCGGGCGTACTCCTCCAGCGCGGCCTGGGTGTCCTCCTCGGACAGCTCCGCCTGGGGGTACACGGCGCTGAGGCCCTTGTACTGGCCCAGCTTTACCTCGGGGTACAGGTCGATGAGAGCGGTGAAGGTGAAGCCATCCGGGCCAATGTCCTCCACCGTCAGGGTGGGGGTGCCGGCGATGGAGATGTCCTCCTGTCCGATGGCATCCACCAGCGCCTGGGGATACGTCTCGTTGACGGCCTCCTGATACAGGAAATCGCTGCCGTAGACGGCCTCGATCTTCTCACGGGTGGGTTCGCCCTCCACGGGGCACAGGGCCTTGATGCCGTTGTAGCAGTGCATCAGCGCGTCCTGCCATGTGCCGCGGTCCACGGCTACGGTCAGGCGCACCTGGCGGTTTTCCGGAATGTTCTCGCGTTTTTTGATCTCCATGGGAGGTCCTCCTTCTTTCGGCAAAAGCTGCCTGTTATCATCAGTATACTATACCCACCGGCGGATGGCAAGCCTGTCAGACACTTCCGGGAGAATGACGGATTTGTAAAATTATTGTGACATTTATCACAAAACGGTTGCCTGCGGCGGGGGCATCTGCTACAATACGGGACACGACTATCATCCTGTGGGAGGTTTCTATGCAGCGCATCAAGACGTTTATCCACGACCATCCGCACATATGGTGGGGGCTGTTTCTGCCTGTCTATCTGGGCATATTCTTCACCATTGAGCACTTTATCACCGACAACTACTGGGCTACCCAACTGCCCATCGACTACAAGATCCCGTTTCTGGAGGGCTTTGCCCCCATCTACGCCAGCTGGAGCGTACTGCTGTTTATTCTGGGCATCTACCTCATCCTCAAGGATGGCGAGGGCTTCCGGCGGTACATGTGGAGCATCATGATCACGTTTCTGTTCAGCACGCTCATCTGCGCCCTGATCCCCAACGGGCAGGACCTGCGGCCCGCTGTGATGCCCAGGGACAACATCTTCTGCGACCTGGTGGCCTACACCTACTCACTGGACACCAACACCAACGTGTTCCCCAGCGTCCACGTGGTGGGCGTCATTGACGCATGGTTCGCCATATGGCACACCAGAGGGCTGAAGAAGCGGGCGTGGCGGTGGAGCACTGCGGTGTACGGCGTTCTGGTCATCGCATCCACCATGTTCATCAAGCAGCATGCGGTCATCGACGTGCTGGCGGGCCTTGCGGTGGGATTTCTGGGCAACTATATCGTATACGGTATCATAGGCAGGCGGCGGGACCGCCGCCTGAGAAGGGAGGCGTAAAAGCGATGGAGATCGGCGCATCCCCGCTGTTCCGCGGGATCAGCGAGGAGTCCCAGCAGGCCATGCGTACCTGCTTTGACATGCGGGAGGTCAGCTTCCGCGCCGACGAGGTGATATACGACTTTGGCGCGGGGCGGAACATGGTGGGCGTGCTGGCGGAGGGCGCAGCGGTCATCGAGCGCATCGACCAGCAGGGAAGCCGCACCATTCTGGAGCGGCTGGAGAGCGGCGGCGTGTTCGGGGAGATGCTGATGTTCGAGAATGTGGCCGGCGACAGCATCACCGTGGTGGCGGAGACCGCCTGCCGCGTGTGGTTCATGGCCGCCGACCAGGTGACGAAGCGGTGCGAAAAGGCCTGCGCCCACCACACACAGGTGGTGGAGAACATGTTCCAGCTGGTGGCAGAGAAGGCCACATCTCTGTATGAGCGGGTGGAGGTGCTGAGCCGCCGCAGCATACGGGACAAGCTGATGTGCTATTTCTCGCTGATGGCCGCCAAAAACCGCAGCGGGGAGTTCTCACTGCCGTTTTCCCTTAGCGCACTGGCGGACTATATCTCCACGGACCGCAGCGCTATGATGCGGGAGTTGAAGAAGATGCGGCAGGAGGAACTGGTGGATGTCCACGGCCGGAAAGTCCTGCTGCAGCAGGGGGTCTGAGCCGTTTTTCCGGCAAATGAAGATTGACGGGTCTGCCGGTTGGTGTTACAATGAAGCGGAAAGCGGATATGCCGTGACAGTGATCCCCTGTGCCGGACACCGAACATTAGAGAAGAAGGAGCCGTGATGTATGTATCGCATCGTTAGAAAAGAAGCGCTGAAGCCCACTGTGATCCTGTACGAGATCGAAGCGCCTATGGTGGCCAAGAAGGCGGAGCCGGGCCAGTTCATTATCCTGCGCGTGGACGAGAAGGGCGAGCGCATCCCCATTACGATCCACGACTATGACCGCGAGAAGGGCACCGTGACCATTATCGTCCAGACCGTGGGCGCCACCACTGAGAAGCTGAGCCACAAGCAGCAGGGCGACTGTCTCCACGATTTCGTGGGTCCCCTGGGCCGCCCCACCGAGACGGAGGGCAAGAAGAAGGTCTGTGTCGTCGGCGGCGGCGTAGGCTGCGCCATTGCCTACCCCGTGCTGAAGAAGTTCCATGACTGCGGCGCAGAGGTCCACGCTGTGGTGGGCTTCAAGAGCAAGGACGTGGTCATTCTGGAGGACAAGTTCAAGGCGGTTTCCTCCGTGCTGAAGGTCTGCACCGACGACGGCTCCTACGGGCAGAAGGGCCTTGTTACCGAAGCGCTGAAGCAGCTGCTGGACGAGGGCAATCAGTATGACGAGATCTTCGCCATCGGCCCCATGGTCATGATGAAGTTCGTCTGTAAGACCACCGAGCCCTACGGCGTGCCCACCACCGTGTCCATGAGCCCCATCATGATCGACGGCACCGGCATGTGCGGCGGCTGCCGCCTTACCGTGGGCGGCGAGACCCGTTTCGCCTGCGTGGACGGCCCCGACTTCGACGGCCACAAGGTGGACTGGGATCTGGCTGTGAAGCGCAACCAGATGTACCACGACTTCGAGGTGCATAAGCACGAGGAAGTCTGCAATCTGTTCAAGCAGGAGGTAAAGTAAGATGGCTGGCAAGATCAACATGCGTTTGGATAAGAACGAGATGCCTTCTCAGGACCCTCAGGTCCGCAACAAGAACTTCCTCGAGGTGGCGCTGGGCTACACTGAGGAGCAGGCGCTGGACGAGGCCGCCCGCTGCCTGAACTGTAAGAACCATCCCTGCGTGGACGGCTGTCCCGTCAACGTGCGCATCCCCGAGTTTATTCAGAAGATCGTGGAGAAGGACTATGAGGGCGCATATCAGGTCATCCATCAGACCAGCTCCCTGCCCGCCGTGTGCGGCCGTGTATGTCCCCAGGAGAGCCAGTGCGAGATGCACTGCGTCCGCGGCAAGAAGGGCGATCCCGTGGGCATCGGCCGTCTGGAGCGCTTCGTGGCCGACTGGCACAACGCCCACAGCACCGAGGCCGCTGCCAAGCCTGAGAGCAACGGCCACAAGGTGGCGGTCATCGGCTCCGGCCCCGCGGGCCTGACCTGCGCCGGCGACCTGGCCAAGAAGGGCTATGAGGTCACGGTGTTTGAGGCGCTGCATCTGGCCGGCGGCGTGCTGGTGTACGGCATCCCCGAGTTCCGTCTGCCTAAGGCTATCGTCCAGAAGGAAGTGGACGGTCTGAAGGCCATGGGCGTGAAGGTGGAGACCAACACCGTGGTGGGCCGCACCATCACCATTGATGAGCTTATGGAGGAGAACGGATTTGAGGCTGTGTTCATTGGCTCCGGTGCCGGTCTGCCCATGTTCATGAACATCCCCGGCGAGAACCTGAAGGGCGTCTACTCCGCCAACGAGTTCCTGACCCGCATCAACCTGATGAAGGCGTACCTGCCCGACAGCGACACGCCCATTATGGACCTGAAGGGCAAGACCGTGGCCGTGGTGGGCGGCGGCAACGTGGCCATGGACGCGGCCCGCTGCTCCAAGCGCCTGGGCGCCGAGGTGTACGTGGTGTACCGCCGCGGTATGGAGGAGCTTCCCGCCCGTCACGAGGAGGTGGAGCACGCCATCGAGGAGGGCGTCATCTTCAAGACACTGAACAATCCCGTGCAGATTAACGGCGATGAGCAGGACTGCGTGAAGTCCATGACCTGCGTGGAGATGGAGCTGGGTGAGCCGGACGCCTCCGGCCGCCGCCGTCCCGTGGAGAAGAAGGGCAGCGAGTTCGACCTGCCGGTGGACGCTGTCATCATGTCTCTGGGCACCAGCCCCAACCCGCTGATCAAGTCCACCACCAAGGGCCTGGAGGTCAACAAGAAGGGCGGCATCATCGTCAACGAGGAGGGCCTTACCTCCCGTCAGGCCGTGTACGCCGGCGGCGATGCCGTCACCGGTGCGGCTACCGTTATTCTGGCCATGGGCGCCGGCAAGCTGGGCGCCAAGTCCATTGACGAGTACCTGAGCGCCAAATAAAAGGGACTACATACGGCCCGCCCTCGGCGAACAGCCGTGGGGCGGGCTTTGTACCGCCGAGAACAGGAGGAGCACCGTGGCGAATTTCACGAAGCAGGCCATCAAGGCGTCGTTCATGAAGCTGCTGAACCAGAAGCCGCTGAGTAAGATCAGCGTCCGCGACATCGTGGAGGACTGCGGTATCAACCGCAACTCCTTCTACTACCACTTTCAGGATATTCCCTCCCTGCTGGGGGAGATCGTGACGGAGCAGACCGATGAGCTGATCCGGCAGTACCCGACCATATCCTCCATGGAGGAATGCTTCTCCGTGGCGTTCCACACGGCACGGGAGAACCGCCGCGCCGTGATGCACATCTTTAACTCCGCCAATCGGGATATGTTCCTGCAGGACACCATGCGGCTGTGCGAGTACGTGGTGGATACGTATCTTACCACCGTGTTCTCCGATGCCAGCATCTCCGGCGGCGACCGGCGGGTGGTGGTGCAGTTCATGAAGTGCCAGCTGTTCGGCGTGTGGATCGACTGGGTCAGCGGCGGCATGAAGGAGGAGTCATTGAGCGACCTGCAGCGGATGCTCCAGCTGTGCCGCGGCGTGCCGGAGCTTATCGTGGCTCACAGCAACAACCGGCAGCTGTGAGCGGCGACAGACAAACGGCCCGCTTTGCCCAAAAACCAGACGTATACAGGGAGATGTCCGAATTTCGGGCATCTCTTTTTTCTGCCCGTACCGCAGGGCGCGGCGGCGCGGTATCATGAGACATGACAAAGAGGAAGGCGCGGAAGAATGCGCGAAGGGAGATGCAAGTTATGCGGAATGTGAGAGCAACGGGCCCGCTGTGGGCCGTGAAAACCGGATATATCGTGGTGTCGGTGCTGTTCTGCGTGCTGGGCGTGGTGCTGCTGGTGATGTCGGAGCGGTGCGTGCCGTGGATCGGCAGGGCGCTGGGCATCGGCATGGTGGTGTGCGGCGCCATCAAGCTGGGCGGGTACTTCTCCAAGGACCTGTTCCGGCTGGCGTTTCAGTACGACCTGGCCTTCGGGATACTGCTCATCGCTGTGGGCATCATCACCCTGTGCCACCCCGGAGAAGCCATGAGCTTTTTGTGCGTGATATTCGGCATTCCCGTGCTGGCGGACGGCCTGTTCAAGATCCAGATCGCCGTGGACGCCAGGCGATTCGGCATTCCCCAATGGTGGCTGGTACTGGTGCTGGCAGTGCTCACAGGCGTCATCGGACTGCTGCTGGTGCTGCGGCCCACTGAGGGGGCTCAGGTGCTGGTGATGCTGATGGGCGTGTCGCTGCTGCTGGATGGCGCGCTGAACCTCAGCGTGGCGCTGTGCGCCGTGAAGGTGGTGCGGCATCAGCAGCCGGACGTGATCGAGACAGACGATTTCGAGATCGAGTGAGAGAAAAAAGGGAAAGAGTACCGGCGCACCGCAGGGTGCGCCGGTACTCTTTTTGCGCAGGAGGGGAGGGCGTTTATGCGCGAACAGGGGACGGATATCCAATTTTTGAAAAAGGACCGTGATTTTGCCGAAAAGTAAAAAAACGTTAGAAAGTGCTTGCGCAGGCGGTGGCTGCATGGTACTATAATGGCATATATGCCAGAAATAGAAGGGGGGTGGTCTCCATGGCGCTGACCAACGCCAGTCTGCCGGCCAAGCGCCGGATACTGACCGTATGCGTCAAGCTGTTTTTGGAGCAGGGCTACAAAAAGACCACCGTGGCCCAGATCGTGCAGGGAGCAGAGGTGTCCAACAGCAGCTTCCAGAACATCTTTCGGGCCAAGGACGGGGTGCTGACGGAGCTGGTGACGTTCATGTTTTCCGGCCAGTTCGGGGCGGCCCGCAGCGTGGTCGGCGGCAAGCTGCCGCCGGTGTTCGTGTACGCGGCGGAGACGGCCATCCAGCTGACGCTGACGGAGCTCAACGAGAACCTGCGGGAGATCTACATCGAGGCCTATACACAGAAGGAAGCGTCGGAGTACATCTTCCGCGAGACAGCCCGAGAGCTGTACGACATCTTCGGACCGTACCAGCCGCAGCTGACGGCAGAGGATTTCTACATGCTGGAGCTGGGGTCGGCGGGACTGATGCGGGGCTATATGGCCCAGCCCTGCGGCGGGGCGCTGACGCTGGAGAAGAAGCTGGAGTGCTTTTTGACACTGAGCCTGCGGGGCTACGGGGTGCCGGAGCAGGAGATCCAGCAGGCGCTGGCCTTCCTGCGGACCATGAATCTGCGGGCCGTGGGCCAGCGTACCATAGAGAGACTGTTTCACGCGCTGGAGATGCGCTACGACTTTCAACTGGGGGCCGCGTCCTGCGGCGAAAGGGAGGAGAACACATGAGGAAACGATTGGTAAGCATCCTGATGGCACTGTGCATGGCGGTGAGCCTGCTGCCGGTGCAGGCGCTGGCGGCGGACGACGCCTACACCGTGGGCGAGGACACCCGGGCGAAGGTCCGGCTCTACGGCGGCAGCCTGGTTCCGGAGGAGAACTGCGCTACGCTGACACTGGCCGATGGGACCGTCACGGTATTCATCCCCACAGAGGAGCGTTTGCAGGTGGTGCTGGCGGATACCAGTGGGAAATACGTGGGAGGCGATCTGACCATCTATCAGGACGTTGCGAAGCCTCTGACCATCCACAAGGCGGCGAAAAGCATCACCGTGGCTGACGGGAAACGGGTGAGTGAGCTTATCATCGCCGGTGACGCCAATGTCACCATCACCGGCGGCCGGTACAGCAAGGTCACGGTGGAGACCGACGGCGCGCTGCAGCTGCGGGGCGGCGCGGTGGACAGCCTGATCATCAAGTCCGAGGGGCATGTGAGCGTGATAGGCAGTATCGTGAACAGCGTGACCAGGGAGGACGGTGCGCATTTCCTCGGCACTGCTGACCGCGAGGTCACCACGGCGCAGGGACTGGCCGCCGCGCTGGCGGACAGCGAGGTGAGCAAGGTGATCCTGACGGCGGACGTGCAGCTCACGGGAAGTCGACTGGATGTCAGCCGGTACGTGCCCGTGGACCTGAACGGCCACGTGCTCCGGAGCGACGGCAGCAACATCGTGTTCTGGATCGGGAACGGCGGCTATCTGGAGCTGAATGACAGCGATCCGGAGAGCACGCACAGCGACTTCTCCGTCAAGGGCGGCATCATCACCGGCGGTAAGGTCCCCGCCATGGGCAGCGCCTTCGCCGGCGGCGTGGTGGTGAACGCCGGCGGCAGATTTACCATGAACGGCGGCACCATCATGGGCTGCTCCAGCCCCTTCTACGGCGCCAGAGACGCGGGCGGCGTGTACGTGTATAACGGGGGTATATTTACCATGAAGGGCGGCACCATCCGCGACTGCTCGGCCGGAGGTCTGCTGGGCGCGGGCGGCGTGTATAACGAGGGAACCATGTACGCCGACGGCGGCACCATTCGGGACTGCGGCGGCAGCGCCGGTGTCGTCAACGAGGGCACCATCGACGCCAGCTACAACGCCGAGCGCACGGTGTTCCTGACCAGCGTCAGCAGCGGAGGCACCATCAAGGCCAGCGCCAAGTGCCAGGTCACGTTCCTGACCATGTACGGCAGCACCGATGGGACGCGGCGGGTGCTGCGGGGACAGGCAGTCTCCCGTCCCGCCGATCCTACCAGCGAGGGACACGAGCTGCTGGGCTGGCGGCTGAACGGTGCCGACGTGTATGACTTCTCCGCCCCTGTGATGGGGGATCTGATCCTAATGGCGTGGTGGGGCCGCAGCCTGAGCGGCAGCGGTACGGCGGAGGAGCCTTATCAGATCGGAAATGCGGAGGAGCTGGTGGTGTTCAGGGATATCGTCAACGGCGCCAACGGGCGGAAGCTGAACAGCGATGCCTGCGCCGTGCTGACGGCGGACATCGTACTGAACGACGGCACCTTCGATGAAAACGGCAGGTATATCAGGGGCGAGAGCGGCATGTGGCTGTCTGAGTGGACACCCATGGGGCAGTATGAGCGGACATCCACGGCACCGGAAGGCTACGGCGGCACGTTTGACGGGCAGGGCCACACCATCACGGGGCTGTATGTATCGACAAATGCCGAGAATACCTACGCAAGCGGGCTGTTCGCCCAGCTGACGGGCAGCGCCGTTGTGCAGAACGTCACCGTGACGGGCTATATCGATGTCCACGGTGTCGGCGGAGGCAATGCGGGCGGTATCGCAGGCGAGGCCAATGGCGCGGCGATCCGGAACTGCCGGAACCTCTGCGATATTCGCCTCAATAAGGTGGACGGCTCCTTGGGCGGGGTCCAGATCAATGCCGGAGGAATTGCCGGTTCCAGCAGCGGGACCATCGAGAATTGCCGGAATGACGGTACCCTCCGCACCATCGCGCCTAACGACGACATCGGCACCATGGGCCGCGTGGGCGGCATCGTGGGCATGAGCGACAGGGGAACGATACGGGGCTGCGTGAATACCGGGACGATCAGCGGCGGCATCAGCAGAGGTCCGGAGGGCCGCCATGGCATGGGGGGTATTCTGGGCGTGAGCTTCGACGCGTCCCTGATCCAGGACTGCTATAACACGGGCAGCATCCAGGAGGAGGGCCGGTACGGCAGCAGCGTCAATGTGGCGGGCGGCATCGTCGGCGACATGCGGGACGGCTTTACCACGGCCACCATCCGGAACTGTTATAACGTGGGTGAGATCACCGGCGGCGGCAGCATCTCCAATGAGGGCATCGTGGAGAACTGCTGGTATCTGACGGGCGGCAGCGGCAGCGGTACAGCCAAGGCCGCCGCGGCCTTTGCCGACGGCACGGTGCTGCAGGCGCTGATCGCGGGGCGCGGTGACGACGCGCACCCGTGGGACACCGACTGCGGCAGCAAGCGGCTGGCGGAGAACGGTATGCGCATTCCGGTGCTGGCGTGGCAGGGGCTGGAGACGGTGCATTCCGGCGGTACGGCCACCTGCCTCGAGTCGGCGGCGTGCGATTACTGCGGCAGGAGCTACGGCGACATTGATCCCGACAACCATGCGTCCGGCGGGGAGGAGCAGTGGATCACCACGGCGGACAGCCATCTGAAGAAGTGGAGCTGCTGCGGCGCTGTGACCGTGGCGGAGAGCGGCCATGACTGGGCCGGCGGCGCGTGCCGCGACTGCGGCTACGCCTGCCTGCACAGCGGCGCGGCGGATGACGGCGACTGCACCACGGCGGTGGTGTGCGCCGTGTGCGGCGATACCGTCACGGCGGCAAAGAGCGGCCATACGTGGGGCGCGTGGGCATCCGACGGGAACGACCGGCACACCCGCAGGTGTACCGTGAACGGCTGCCGGCAGTCGGAGACGGCGAGGTGCAGCGGCGGTACGGCGACCTGCGTTGAGAAGGCAGTCTGCACCGTCTGCGGCGCGGCCTATGGCGCGGTGGACAGCAAGAACCACACGGCGCTGGTGAAGGTGAATGGCCGTCCCGCCACGCCGACACAGACGGGGCGTGTCACCTGCTGGACCTGTGAGGACTGCGGCCGGTACTTCCGCGACGCGGCGGGCACCCAGGAGATCCGCAAGGAGGACGCCAGCATCGGCAGGGTAGAGGCGACCGGCGCCTCCGGCAGTGTGCAGTCGGCGCGGACCGCGGATGAGGGCGCCGTGGGACTGTGGATCGCCGCGGCCAGTGGCGCGGCGATGGCCCTGGCAGGCGCTGCCATCCGCCGCAGGCGGCGGCACGCGGAGTGAGCGCCCGGCAAATTTTGATACCGAACCATTTGGAGAGATAGAGCAAAGACCGCACCGGCAGGAGGTCGGTGCGGTCTTTGCGTGTTTTCAGTTCAAGTCAGCGGGCGCGCTGCGCCTCCTGGGCCACGCGCATCAGCCAGTCCAATGCCGCCAGCGGATAGCGGCCCTGGGCTGTCTCGCCGGTGAGCATCAGGCAGTCCGCACCGTCCAGTACGGCGTTGTAGATGTCCAGTACCTCGGCGCGGGTGGGGGTGGGATGGTCGATCATGCTGTGAAGCAGTTGAGTCACCACCAGAAACGGCTTGCGGCGGCTGCAGCACAGGGCGGCGATGTGCTTCTGGGCGGCGGGCAGCTGCTCCAGAGGAAGGCTGCTGCCCAGATCGCCCCGGGCGATGGTGACCACGTCGCAAAGGTCCATCCAGTCCGGAAGGGCGTCCAGCCCCGTCTGATCCTCCACCTTGGCGAACAGCTCCGCGTGGGCAAGGCCGTTCTCCGCCATGGCCTGCCGCACGGTGCGGAGGTCATCGGCGCTGCGGACGAAGGGCTGCATGACGGCGCTGACGCCCAGCGCCGCGGCCTGGGCCAGATCCGCGAGGTCCGCCTCGCACAGGGCGGGGCGGTGCAGCTCCGCGCCCTCCGGCGTCAGGCTCTTGTGGCCGGTGAGGACGCCGCCGCGGGTGACGCGGCACCGCCCGCCGTCCAGCACGGTCAGGGCCATAGCCCCATCGTCCAGCAGGACGGTCATGCCGGGCACCAGCGCCGCCAGCACATCTTTTTCCACAGGGATATCCGCGCCCAGCGTCACGGCCTCGCCCGCCGTCAGCGTCAGCGGGGAGGAGAGAGCGCCGATGCGCACCTCCGGCCCGCGGAGGTCGATCATCAGCTGGGCGGCCAGACCGGTGGAGCGCTCCGCATCGTGGAGGGCGTCGATCCAGTCGCGGCGGGCGGCCAGCATCGTGTGGGACACGTTGAGCCGGAAGCCGGAGACGCCGCGGCGCAGCAGCGCGGACAGCACGGACGCTTCGCAGCAGGCGGGGCCCAGTGTGGCGTAATATCTCATGAGGTGTTCTCCTTTGACATATTTTCCGGATGGAAGCGGTCGTAGACGGCGCGGGCGGCGGGCTTGGGCAGCACCTCCTCCAGCTGGAGGAGCTCTGCGGTGCGGACGGCCTTGACGGTGCCGAACCGCTGCAAAAGCAGCTTCTTGCGGGCCTCGCCCACGCCGGCGATGCCGTCCAGCTGGGAGCGGTAGGCGTTTTTGGCGTGCTTCTGGTGGTGGTAGGTGATGGCGAAGCGGTGGACCTCCTCCTGCACCCGCCCGATCAGGGCGAACAGGGCGGGGGGCGTCTGGATGCCGATCTCCATGCCCTGCGCCGTCACCAGCGCGCGGGTGCGGTGACGGTCGTCCTTCACCATGCCCAGAACCGGCACGGAGAGGTGCAGCTTAGCCGCCACCTCCTCGGCCACCCGGGCGTGCTGGACGCCTCCGTCGATGAGCAGCAGATCGGGGAGGGGGGAAAATTTTCCGTCGCCGTCCAGATACCGGCGGAACCGGCGCTCCAGCACCTCCGCCATGGCGCCGTAGTCATCGGGACCGCCGCAGCTCTGGATCTGGAAGCGGCGGTAGTCCCGCTTCAGGGGCCGTCCGTCCACGAATACCACCATGCTGGCCACCTGATCGGCGCCGCCGGTGTGGGAGATGTCGTAGCTCTCCATGCGGCGGGGCAGCACCGGCAGGCCGGCCAGCTCCTGTAAAAGCCGGAGGATACCGGCGGTGCGCTCGGTGTCGGAGGTGACGCGCTCCACCTCTTCTTTGGCGTTGCGGCAGGCGATGTCCAGCAGCTCCCGCCGCTGGCCCCGCTGTGGGACGCGGAGGGTGACGGTGTGGCCGCAGCGCTCCGTCAGCAGGACGGACAGGGTGTCCATATCCTCCACCGGCAGAGGCAGCAGGATCTCACGGGGCAGCAGCTCGCGGTCCAGATAGTATTGGGGCACCACGGCACCCAGCAGGGCGGCATCGTCCTCGGCGGCGGGCAGCACCTCCACGCGGCGGCCCAGCAGGTCGCCGTTTTCGATGTGCAGCACGGCGCAGCCGGCACGGGCCGGGCCGGTGTATACGCCCCAGACGTCGGTGTCGGCGCAGATGCCGGCGATGACCTTCTGATTCTTGGACAGCACCGACAGGGCGCGGATGCGGTCACGCAGGGCGGCGGCCTGCTCGAAGTCCAGAGCTTCGGCGGCGGCGGTCATCTGTGCGGTGAGCTCCGCCGTCACCTGCCGCAGCCGCCCCTCGAACAGCCGCACCGCCTGGGCGATGCGGCGCCGGTACTCGGCGGCATCGGGGCCGTCAGGACGGCAGAAGCCGTCGCACCGGCCGATGTGATGGTTGAGGCAGGGACGCTCCTTGCCGATGTCCCGCGGGAACCGGCGGGAGCAGGTAGGCAGGCGCAGAGCGGCGCACACCGCGTCGATGGCCTGCCGCGTCTCGCTGCGGCCGCCGAAGGGGCCGAAGTAGCGGGCGCCGTCCTCCGCGGGCCGTGTCACCAGCGTGAAGCGGGGGTAGTCGGCCTTTTCGTCCAACCGGACGAAGGGATAGCCCTTGTCGTCCTTCAGCAAAATGTTGTAGCGGGGCATGTGCCGCTTGATGAGGGAGTTCTCCAGAATGAGAGCCTCAAACTCGGTGCGGACGATGATAGTGTCGAACCGGTCCACCTGGGACACCATGCGGCGGGTCTTGTCGTTGTGGGAGGCGGTGTCCTGAAAGTACTGGCTCACCCGATTTTTCAGTTTTATGGCCTTGCCCACGTAGATGACCTGCCCCGTTTTGTCCATCATCAGATAGACGCCGGGCAGCAGCGGCAGCTCATTGGCCTTGGCCCGCAGCTCATCCTTCGTCATGGCGGCACCTCCTTTTCCGGCGCGGTTTTTCCCTCAGTATAGCACGCCGCAGCGGGGCAGGCAAGAGGGAGCGGCGACTGGAAAACCGTGGAAAATACAAGAAAATACCGGCAGAAAAACATTGACAACGGATGAGCCGTGCAGTAGAATACATATGCTCTCAGCATAGTGGTCACGCGTAAGATCGCTATGCAGATGATATTGCTCTTCCCCCTGTCGGGCACCCCCCTTTTGCCCGACTTTCAAACGGGCGGAGCGCCGAAAGGCGCTCCGCCCGTTTTTTATGCCGATTCAGTTGAGGCCGCCTTCACTGGCGGCAAACAGCCGCCGGATGCGGCGCAGCAGCGGAGCGTGGGCCGGTGCGGCCAGCTGGGGGTCCTGCGTCAGCAGGGCGCGGGCCGCGGACTGGGCTTCGTCCAGCAGCTGCACGTCGCAGCTGAGATCCGCAGCCTTCAGGGTGGGCAGCCCGTGCTGCCGCTGGCCGAAAAAGTCGCCGGGGCCGCGGAGCTTCAGGTCTTCCTCGGAGATGCGGAAGCCATCGTTGGTCTCCGTCAGCACTTTGAGACGGCGGCGGGTGTCGTCGCTGCCGCTGTCGGACAGCAGGATGCACCAGCTCTTGGCACTGCCGCGGCCTACGCGGCCCCGCAGCTGGTGGAGCTGGCTGAGGCCGAAGCGTTCGGCGTTCTCTACCACCATCAGATTGGCGTTGGGCACATCCACGCCTACCTCCACGACAGTGGTGGATACCAGAATATCGCTTTCCCCTGCGGCGAAGGCGGCCATGACGGACTCCTTTTCCCTGGATTTCATGCGCCCGTGGAGCACAGAGATGCGCAGGTCAGGAAACACCTCGTTCTGCAATTTTTGGGCATAGGCGGTCACCGCCTTCCGCTCATCGGGGAGCTGGTCGTCCTCCGCCACCAGCGGGCAGACGATGAATACCTGATGGCCCTCGGCCACCTGCTTGCGGATGAAGCCGTTGAGCCGCTGACGGTAGGACTCCCCCACGGCGAAGGTGTCCACCTTCTGGCGGCCCGGGGGCAGTTCATCAATGATGGACACGTCCAGATCGCCGTAGATGATGAGGGCCAGCGTGCGGGGGATGGGGGTGGCGGACAGCACCAGCATATGGGGCGAGTCCGCCTTTTTGGACAGGGCGGCCCGCTGGTCCACGCCGAAGCGGTGCTGCTCGTCGGTGATGACCAGTCCCAGACGGGCGTACTGCACGTCCTCCGTCAGCAGGGCATGGGTACCGATGCACAGGTCAACGGTACCGTCGGCCAGCCCTGCCAGAATGGCACGGCGCTCCCTAACGCGGGTAGAGCCGGTGAGCAGGGCACAGTGCAGCCCGAAGCGGGCGAACAGGGGGGCCAGATTCTCGTAGTGCTGGCGGGCCAGGATCTCCGTGGGAGCCATCAGTGCCGACTGCCAGCCGTTCCGGGCGGCGAACCAGACGCAGGCCGCGGCCACCATGGTCTTGCCGCTGCCCACGTCGCCCTGACACAGGCGGTTCATGACGCGGCCGGAGGTCATGTCGGAGACGGCCTGCTCCACGGCGCGGCGCTGGGCGCCGGTGAGGGCGAAGGGCAGGGCGTCGTAAAAGGGCGTAAGGCTCAGATTTTTGCAGGCGGGGCCGCGGCCTGTCTCCCGGCGGGAGCGCAGCAGCTGCAGGCCGCAGGCCAGCACGAAAAGCTCCTCGAACACCAGACGGCGGCGGGCGATGTCCAGCGCCTCCGGCGAGTCGGGGAAGTGGATGTTCTCATAGGCATAGCCGGTGTAGCACAGGTGATAGGCGCGGCGTACCTCATCCGGCAGTACGTCCGGCAGCAGGTCGCGGCAGGCGTCCAGCCCCTGCCGCATGGCCTTGGCCAGCAGGGTCTGGCTGACACCGGCGGCCAGGGGATAGATGGGCATGATGCGGCCCGTCAGCAGCTGCCGCCCCTCCGGCTCCACCACCGGATTGGTCATGCGGCGGCGCAGCAGGTCGCCCTCCACCTTACCGTAGAAGATATAGGTCTCGCCCTTGTGGAGACTGGTGCGGCGGTAATCCTGATTGAAGAAGGCCACATCCAGCGCGCCGCTGTCGTCCACGGCACGCACCTTCACCAGCGTGCGGCCGCCGGAGATGCGGCTGGCAGTGGGGTCACTCGCCAGCATGGCCCGCACACAGGCGTATTCGCCCACGGCCAGCTCCCGTATGGGGCGCTCCAGCGTCCGGTCCTCCCAGCGCCGGGGGAAGTAGGACAGCAGATCCTCCAGTGTGCGGATGCCCAGCTTGTTCAGGGCATTGGCGCGGGTCTCGCCAATGCCCTTGATATAGCGGATGTCGGTGTCCGGATGTGCCATGGCGTTAAAACCCACTGAACACGGAGAAGTCGGCGGGCGGTGCAAACTGGGGCGGCTCCTGGGGGGCTTCCTCCTCTGATAGAAGAAGATCGTCCTCCTCCGGCGCGGCGGGGACGTACTCCACGAACTGGTAGCGCAGGCCGTTGTCCTCCATGATCTCGCTCTCGGTGTCCACCTGCCAGTGGGGATCGCTGTCCAGATCGGGGAAGAAAGCGTCGGCGTGACCGTCGGCGAAAATTTTGGTAAGGTACACGCGGTCGCACAGGGGCAGAAACCGGCGGTAGACGCTCTCACCGCCGATGATCCATGCGTCCTCTCCAGCCTGAAACACCGCCTCCACGGGAAAGTGGACGATCTCCGCATTTTCCGCGGCAAAGTCCCGATCACCGGTGAGGACAATGTTGCGGCGGTGGGGCAGCCCCCTGCCATTGGGCAGAGACTGGAGAGTCTTGCGACCCATGAGGACGGTCTTGCCCTCCGTCAGGGCGCGGAAGCGCTTCATGTCGGCGGAGATGTGAAACAGCAGGGCGTTGTCCCGCCCGATGCCCCAGTTCTGGTCTACGGCTGCGATGGCGTACATGGGCGCTCCTCCTTAAATGGCCACGGGGATCTTGTCGTCAAAGGGCTGGGGATCGTAGCCCTCCAGCGAGAAGCTGTCCCGTGTGAACCGGTAGAAATCAGTGACGGACTTGTCCATCACGAGCTGCGGAGCGGGACGCTCGTCCTTTTCCAGCAGCTTTTCGATGATGGGCACGTGGCGGTCGTAGATATGGGCGTCGGCGATGACGTGGACCAGCTCGCCAGCCTCCAGACCGGACACCTGCGCCATCATGTGGACCAGCACGCTGTACTGCACCACGTTCCAGTTGTTGGCGGCCAGCATGTCCTGGCTGCGCTGGTTCAGGATGGCGTTGAGGGTATGTCCGGAGACGTTGAACGTCATGGAGTAGGCGCAGGGGTACAGCGCCATCTCGTGGAGGTCCTGAAAGTTGTAGATGTTGGTGAGGATACGGCGGCTGGCGGGGTTGTGCTTCAGGTCGTACAGCACGCGGTCCACCTGATCCATCTCCCCCTCGGGGTACTGGTGCTTTACTGCCAGCTGATAGCCGTAGGCCTTGCCGATGGAGCCGGTCTCATCCGCCCAGCTGTCCCAGATGTGGCCACGCAGGTCGTGGATATTGTTGGACTTCTGCTGCCAGATCCACAGCAGCTCGTCGATGCAGGTCTTGAAGTAGGTGCGGCGCAGCGTCAGGATGGGAAACTCCTGACGCAGGTCGTAGCGGTTGACGATACCGAACTTTTTCACGGTGTGGGCAGGCGTGCCGTCATCCCAGTGGGGACGCACCTGCTGGTCAGTGTCCCACACCCCGTTTTGCAGGATGTCGCGGCAATTCTGCTTGAAGATCTGGTCTGCACGGCTCATGGCTGTACCCCCTGAGAGTTTTTTCCCATTGTACCAGATTCAGCCGGAATTGAAAAGTTGAAAATGCAAATATGATGGATAATAGGAGAGATAAGGAAAAAAGAATTGTGTCCCGCCGCCGCTTCGGGTATACTGTACAATGGTTTACCACGCGACATGATACCAAACGAAGGAGGGTCTCTTCTATTATGAAATATGATGTTCTGATTATCGGCGCGGGCCCCGGCGGCATCTTTTCCGCCTATGAACTGATGCAGCGTAAGCCCGAGTGGAAGGTGGCGGTGCTGGAGGCGGGCAACCCGCTGGAGAAGCGGCACTGTCCCATCGACGGTGACAAGGTCAAGTCCTGCATCCACTGCAAGACCTGCGCCATCATGAACGGCTTCGGCGGCGCCGGCGCCTTCTCCGACGGCAAGTATAACCTGACCAACGAGTTCGGCGGTACGCTGTACGAGTACATCGGCAAGCAGAAGGCCATGGAGCTCATGCGCTACGTGGACGAGATCAACGTGGCCTGCGGCGGCGCCGGCACCAAGCTGTACTCCACGGCGGACAGCGGCTTCAAGCGCCTGTGCCTGCAAAATAATCTCCACCTGCTGGACGCCTCCGTGCGGCATCTGGGCACGGATATCAACTACAAGGTACTGGAGAACCTGTACGCTCAGCTGAAGGAGCACATCGACTTCCACTTCCTGACGCCGGTGAAGGCACTGACCATTCTGGACGACGGCAGCTATCAGGCGGAGACGGACAAGGGCACGTTCTGCGGCAGCAAGTGCATCATCTCCGTGGGACGCAGCGGCAGCAAGTGGATGGAGTCCGTGTGCGAGGCGCTGGATATCCCCACCAAGTCCAATCGCGTGGACATCGGCGTCCGGGTGGAGCTGCCCGCCGAGGTGTTCGCCCCCATCACCGACGAGCTGTACGAGAGTAAGATCGTGTATAAGACCGAGAAGTATCAGGACAAGGTGCGCACGTTCTGCATGAACCCCCGGGGCGCGGTGGTGAACGAGAACACCAACGGCATTGTCACCGTCAACGGCCACAGCTATGAGGACCCCGCCCTGCACACGGAGAACACCAACTTCGCCCTGCTGGTGTCCAAGCACTTTACCGAGCCGTTCCGCGACAGCAACGGCTACGGCGAGAGCATCGCCCGCCTTTCCAACATGCTGGGCGGCGGCGTGATGGTGCAGCGGTTCGGCGACCTGATCCGCGGCCAGCGCACCACTCCCAAGCGCATCGAAAAGGGCTTCATGACCCCCACGCTGGCGGCTACCCCCGGCGATCTGAGTCTGGTGATGCCCAAGCGTATCCTGGACGGCATCATCGAGATGATCTACGCTCTGGACAAGATCGCCCCCGGCACCGCCAGCGACGACACCCTGCTCTACGGCGTGGAGGTGAAGTTCTACAACATGGAGGTGGCGCTGGACCAGAATCTGGAGACGCCCCACAAGGGCCTGTTCGTCATCGGCGACGGCAGCGGCGTGACCCACTCCCTGTCCCATGCCAGCGCCAGCGGTGTCTATGTGGCCCGCTATCTGGCGGAGCAGGCGTAACACAAAAAAAGAAGCGCTCCGGCTCGGCCGGAGCGCTTCCGCGCGTTTACTCGTCCATATCCACGGTGATGTTGTCGGTGCCGTGCTGCTCGAACTCTCCCAGATACGTCTCCATCCGCGCCATCACCTCATCGTAGTTCTCCGGCGTGATGGGGGGATCGTCCATGTCCCGCAGGGCCAGCTCCTGCGCCAGTATCTCAAAGAACGTGGTGTCCTCGTAGGCCATGATGGCCTCGTGGATGCCGCCGTCGGCAAAGGCACGGGAGGGGATCAGCTCCCCCTGGTACAGCTCCGTCAGCGGGGCCATGCCGTGGTCCAGACAGTGGGCGAAGACCAGGCTCTCCACCTGGTCATACTCCTTGATGCGGTCATCACCGCGGGTGGAGTTCAGCACCCAGTTGCCGATATACACCAGATCCAGCAGACGCCGGAACTGCTTCTCCGTCATTTTCAGTTCCATCAGGCCACCTCCGTTTCGCGGTCAGCACTTTGTTTCCCTGATTATAACACGGCATTTCGCGGAATGCCATAGAAAAAGTGGGAAGGTCCGCCAAAATTTAGCTTGTGTCGGGCGGCGGTTCATAGTAGAATATATTAGTTACAGTATAAAGATAAAGTTGAAAACTGCGAGAAGGAGCGTTTCCATGGATCTGCGTCCGATCGGGGTGTTCGACTCCGGCAGCGGCGGGCTCACCGCCGTGCGGGAGATCCGCAGCATCCTCCCCTCTGAGAACATTATATACTTCGGAGACACGTCCCGTGTACCCTATGGCAGCCGCTCGGCGGAAATCCTGCTGCGCTTTGCAAAGCAGGATGTTCGCTTCCTGCGGACCTTCGACATCAAGGCGCTGGTGGTGGCCTGCGGCACCGTATCCACCACGGCGCTGCCCCAATTACAGGCGGAGAACGGCGACCTGCCCATGCTGGGTGTGGTGGAGCCGTCCTGCCGCCGCGCCGCGGCGTCCACGCGGAACAAGCGGGTGGGGCTCATCGCCACTGCCGCCTCCGTGCGCTCCGGCGCCTATGAGCGCACCATCGCCGGACTGGACGGGGATATCACCGTTATCAGTAAGGCGTGCCCCCTGTTTGTGCCGTTGGTGGAGAACGGCCGGTTCCGGCCGGGCGATACCGTCATCGAAACGGTGGCGCGGGAGTATCTGGAGCCGCTGCGGGATACCGGCATCGACACCCTCATCATGGGCTGTACCCACTATCCGCTGCTGGCGGAGATCATCGGCGGTATCATGGGGCCGGATGTGACGCTGGTGGACTCCGGCGCCGAGGCGGCCCGCAGCCTGAAGCAGCAGCTGACGGAGCGGGAGCTGCTGGCAGACCGGCGCGGCGGCGAGATGACGCTGTACGCCAGTGACCGGCCGGAGGATTTCGGCGCGCTGGCGGGCATGTTCCTGGGCCGGCCCCTGCAGGGGGCGGTGCGGCCTGTGGATATCGAGAAATATTGAGGTGAGCCATGGCAGAGCATGTACAGATCACGGTCCGGAGCACCAGCCGCTTCGGCGGGCAGGAGGATCAGCTGATCTTCCGCGGCACGGGCGCGCTGGAAAAGCTGCCGGAGGGGTGGCATCTGCGGTATGAGGCGGCCAACGAGGCCGACGGCAGCGCCATCGTCTCCGATGTGAAGCTGGAGACGGCCACCCACCGCGCGGTGGTCATCAACGAGGCGGATGGCGGGGGCTACGGCCTGCTGCTGGACCCCAAGACACCCACTGCCACGCGCATTGATGGTGGTGATGGCGGCAGCCTGACGCTGAATGTCGTCACTCAGGAGGTGGCGTGGCAGCTGTCCCGACAGGGCCACGGCTTTATCACACTGGCGTATACACTGCTCATCGGCGCGCAGCCCCTGTCGGTGCTGCGGGTGGAGCTGACTTTAACGAAAGAGGAGAACTGACTATGAATATGATACAGAGCGCCAAGGATCAGGTGCTGCAGCTGACCGTTTCCGCCTACGAGAAGGCGGCGGCCGCCGGTGTTTTACCGTCCGGCATTACCGTGACCCCGGCGGTGGAGATCCCCAAGGACACCGCCAACGGCGACTATACCACCACCTTCTGTCTGGCGGCGGCCAAGGCCATGAGGATGAACCCCCGTCAGGTGGCTCAGACACTCATCGACAACATGGCGCTGGAGGGCAGCTACTTCACCTCCGTGGAGCTGGCGGGCCCCGGCTTCCTGAACTTCCGTCTGGGCGGCAAGTGGTACGCCGACACGGTCGCCGGCATCGAGTCTGTCGGCGAGCATTATGGTGAGAACGATATGCTGGCGGGGAAGAAGTATATGGTGGAGTTCGTGTCCGCCAACCCCACCGGCCCCATGCACATGGGCAACGCCCGGGGCGGCGTGCTGGGCGACACACTGGCCAGCGTGCTGCAGAAGTCCGGCGCCGATGTGACCCGCGAGTTCTACGTCAACGACGCCGGCAACCAGATCGAGAAGTTCGCCAAGAGCCTGGAAGCCCGCTACCTCCAGATCATCAAGGGCGAGGATGCCGTGGAATTCCCCGAGGACGGCTACCACGGCGATGACATCCGCGAGCTGGCGCAGGCATTCTATGAGCAGGAGGGCGATAAGTACCTGAACTGCGAGGAGCAGGTACGCCACGACGCGCTGGCTCAGTTCGGCCTGAGCCGCAACATCCCCAAGATGAAGACCGATCTGGCCCGCTACGGCATCCAGTACGACCAGTGGTTCTTCGAGTCCAGTCTTCACGAGAGCGGCTATGTGGCCGACTCCGTGCAGCTGCTGACCGACCGGGGCTGGACGTACGAGAAGGACGGCGCCCTGTGGCTCAAGACCTCCGAGATCCTGGCGGAGAAGCTCCGCGCCGCCGGTAAGTCCGACGAGGACATCGAAAAGCTGGCCTTGAAGGACGACGTGCTCCGCCGCGCCAACGGCTTCTACACCTATTTTGCCGCCGATATCGCCTACCACCGGAACAAATTTGCCGTCCGCGGCTTTGACAAGGTGGTGAACATCTGGGGCGCCGACCACCACGGCCATGTGGCCCGTCTGAAGGGCGCCATGGACGCGCTGGGGCTGGACGGTGAGCACCGGCTGGACATCGTGCTGATGCAGCTGGTGAAGCTGGTGCGGGACGGCGAGGTAGTGCGTATGTCCAAGCGCACCGGCAAAGCCATCAGCCTCACCGATCTGCTGGACGAGATCCCTGTGGACGCCTGCCGCTGGTTCTTCAACGCCAAGCCCGACACCCAGATGGAGTTCGACCTGGGCCTGGCCGTGCGGGAGGACAGCGAGAACCCCGTGTACTACGTGCAGTACGCCTACGCCCGCATCTGCACCCTGCTGAAGGCGCTGGCGGCGGAGGGCTTCGACGTGCCCGCCGCGGCGCAGGCCGATCTGGCACTGCTTACCGCCGACGAGGAGAAGGCGCTCATCAAGCAGCTGGCCCAGTACCCGGTGGTGGTGCGTCTGGCTGCCCGTGACTACGATCCCAGCTTTATCAATCGCTATCTGTCCGAGCTGGCCGCCGCGTTCCACAAGTTCTACAACGCCTGCCGCATCAAGGGCGAGGAGAAGAACGTGCTGCTGGCCCGCCTGAAGCTGGCGGATACCGCCCGGGCCGTGCTGAAAAACGGCATGACCCTTATTGGCTGCTCCGCACCGGAGAAGATGTAAAAAAGCCGCGAAAAGCGCACCCCGCGGGGTGCGCTTTTTCTATGCTCCGAAGAACAGACGCACACTCCACGCCGCCGCCATGAAGCCCGCCAGATCAGCGGTCAGCGCCGCCGGTATGGTGTAGCGGGTGCGGCGGATGCCCGCCGCGCCGAAATACACGGCGATGGTGTAGAACGTGGTCTCCGTACAGCCCAGCATCACCGCCGCACACCGGCCGATGTAGCTGTCCGGCCCGTGGGCGGCCATCAGTTCGCTGCCCACCGCCAGCGCGCCGGAGCCGGACACCGGCCGGATGAGCAGCAGCGCCGCCGTCTCCGGCGGGATGCCCAGCTTCTCCAGCACCGGCGCCAGCAGCTCCGTCAGCAGGTCCAGCGCACCGGAGGCACGGAACATATACACCGCCGTTAAAAGCGCGATGAGGGACGGCACGATGCGCAGCAGCACCGTCAGGCCCTCCGATGCACCGGCGGTGAGAGCGTCGTACACGTCTACCCGACGACCCAGGGCCCACAGGGCCGCCGCCGTCAGCAGCAGAGGGATCAGGAGGGAGGCGATATCCACGGTCATGCCCTCCAGACCCGCTGCAAAAGGCGGGCGGCCAGCAGTCCTGCCGTGACGGACAGCACCGAGGACAGCCAGACCGCCGGCAGGATGTCCAGCGGCGCGGCGCAGCCCTGGGCACTGCGGACGGCGGCCACGGTGGTGGGCAGCAGTTGGATGGACGCAGTATTCAGCACCACCAGACGGCACAGCTCGTCGCTGGCGGTGCCGCCGCAGCCTGTTGCCATCCGTTGTGCGGCGCGGATACCCAGCGGCGTGGCGGCGTTGCCCAGTCCCAGCAGATTGGCGGATACGTTGGCGGATACCGCCGCCAGCGTGTCGGCATCCCGGCTGGCGCGGGGGAGGATGCGACGCAGCAGAGGGCGGAACAGGCGGGCCAGCCCCCGCGTCAGGCCGCCCCGCTCCATCACCGTCATGACCCCCGACCACAGGCACAGCGCCCCTGCCATGGACAGTGTCAGCTCCACGGCGGCGGACGCACCCTTCATGGCCGCCGCTGTCACAGCGGGCAGCATTCCCTGCACCGCGCCGCACACCAGCGCCGCCGTCACCATCAGCGTCCACACCAGACCCATCGCCATGAGATGTGCCTCCTCTCCCGCGCCCGCTGCGGGGCGTATTTTTCCTTGTGCAGGGAGAATATGCGCCGCCACAGCGCAATATTTGTGGAAACGACAGGGCTTTTGGCGAAGAGCAGTTGACAGAATTTGCAAAATATGTCATACTGAAACCGCCTGTCAACCGCATATTTGGGACAACTGAATAGGGGGGATACCACAAGTGAAAGCGACGGGGATCGTCAGACGTGTGGACGAGCTGGGAAGGATCGTACTTCCCATCGAGCTGCGCCGGACGCTGGACATCACGGAGAGGGACGCGCTGGAGATATATGTTGAGGGATCATCGGTCATTCTCAAGAAATATCGGCCCAGCTGCATCTTCTGTGACGGTGTCAAGGACGTGTCGGTGTTCCGCGGAAAAAATGTCTGCGCGAAGTGTTTGAGGGAGCTTCGCGGGGACAACTGACAGCCGAAAAGCGCCGGAGACCATACCGGCGCTTTTCTACTGCCGAAATAAATGAAATGACGCAAAGACATATAAAAATACCTGCGAAGCCGCAATCTGCGCAGGTATTTCCGCATTTTTTCGGGGAGGCTCAGCGCTGCAGCGCCGCGTTGTACAGTTCGTTGCGGCTCAGGCCCGTATCATCGGCCACCTGCCGCACGGCGTCCTTCATCTTCATGCCGCCCTCCCGCAGGCGCAGCACCCGCTCCACGCCTTCCTCCAGCGTCAGCTGGGGCAGATACTGACGGGGCCGTCCCGCCACCACCAGCACGTACTCGCCGCGGGGCTCATTGGCGGCGTAGTAGGCGGCGGCCTGAGCCAGCGTGGTACGCACCGTCTCCTCATGGAGCTTCGTCAATTCGCGGCACAGAGCCACGGGGCGGTCGCCCAGAACCTCCGCCATGTCCGCCAGCGCGGACCGCAGCCGGTGGGGCGCCTCGTGGAACACCATGGTCCGTACCTCGCCGGTCAGTTCCTCCAGCGCGGCGCGGCGCTCCTTTTTGCCGGAGGGCAGGAAACCCTCGAAGGTGAATCGCCCCGTGTCCAGCCCCGACACAGCCAGGGCCGCGATGGCGGCGCAGCAGCCGGGGATGGCCTGTACCGTCACGCCGTTAGCGGCGCACAGGGCCACCAGATCCTGGCCGGGGTCGCTGATGGCGGGGGTGCCCGCATCCGTCACCAGTGCGCAGGTCTCACCCTCCAGCAGGCGGGCCAGAATGGTCTGCCCTGCGGCGGCGCGGTTATGCTCGTGGTAGCTGACCAGCGGCTTCCTGATGTCGAAGTGGTTCAGCAGCTTTACGGATACGCGGGTGTCCTCGGCGGCGATGAAATCCGCCCGGGCCAGCGTCTCCACGGCACGGGGGGAAAAGTCTCCCAGATTGCCGATGGGCGTGGCCACCAGATATAACATACCAGCCATAGTGTTATCCCTTCTCCTTAAAATAGATGCGCCGCAGCTCCGGCGTCTCCGTGCCATCGTCGTTTTGCAGCAGCAGCGGCGGCTGCACCGCCAGGCCGGTGCCTCCGTCCTTGCGGCAGGCCATCAGCAGCAGCGATGGCGCGGATGCGGCGTTTTTCTGGACGAACCGCAGCACCTTCGGCTCCAGCCGGTGCCGCCGCAGCGTCTCCATCAGCTCCGCCAGCCGCTCCGTGCGGTACACGAGACAGAACTGCCCGCCGCTGCGCAGCAGGTACGCTGCCGCCGCACACAGCTGCTCCATGGTGCATGCCAGCTCGGCACGGTGAATGCCGCGGCTGCCGGCCGCCGTTTTCCCGCCTCTGGCAGGGAAGTAGGGCGGGTTGGACACCGCCAGATCGAAGCGTCCCGCCGGCGGCAGCTGTCTGCGGTCCCGCAGGTCGCAGGGCAGCGTGATCAGCCGGTCCGTCAGGCCGTTGGCTGCGGCGGTGCGGTCCGCCAGAGCGCAGGCAGCGGGGGACAGCTCCAGTCCCGTGACGGTGAGGGACGGCTCCCGCGCCAGAAGCAGCAGGCCCAGCAGCCCCGTGCCGGAGCCCAGATCGCAGACCCGCCAGCCCCGCCGCAGCGGCGGAAAGCTGCCCAGCAGGAAGGAGTCTGTGGAGGGCTTGAATGCGCCGTCGTCAAAGCAGAACGTCCAGCCGCCGTCCCACAGGGTGTCCCATCGCTCCATACACCGTCCTCCTGCCATAAACTGCCTCTATTGTAATATAAACAGCCGCCGTCCGCAACAAAAAAGTGACCGGCCAGAGGGCCGGTCACTTTACCGCTCGTATGTAAATTACTCAGCGGGGCTGATAGCGCCATTGGGGCAGGTATCGCTGCAAGAACCGCAGTCCAGGCAGGCACCGGCATCGATGACGTAACGATCATCGCCCTGAGAGATAGCACCCACGGGACATGCGTCCGCGCAAGCACCGCAGCTGACGCAAGCGGAACCGATCTGATAAGCCATAGTAGCACCTCCATAAAGATTTGTAAGCCTATTCTATCATGAAAATTGAAAAATGCAAGGACATTTTCCAAAGGTTTAAAATCTGGCAACAATGGCTCTACATGCCGGTGACCGCCATGCAGAGCAGCGCCGCCGCCTCCCGCGCCCAGTAGCCCGCAGTGAGGAACCAGGGGCTGGCGCAGCCTGCGGCGTAGGGCGTCAGCCCGTCCCGCTCTGCCCAGATGGCGGCGCGCAGCTGGTGGAAGTTGTCGGAGGCGATGACCGCCTGCTGCGGCAGGCTCTGCTCCCGTATGATGGCGGCGGAGAAGGACAGATTCTCCTCGGTGGAGCGGGACCGGTCCTCCAGATAGATGCGGCCTTCGTCGATGCCCATGGATACCAGCGTGCTGCGGATGCACTGGGCTTCCGTCACCGTCTCGCTGTCGTCCAGCCCTCCGGAGGCGACGCAGGCCGCATCGGGGTGGGCGGAGAGATAGCCGTAGGCCGCGTCGATGCGCTTTTGCAGCATTAGACTGGGCCGCCCGTCCTCCAGCACCTGACAGCCCAGCACGATGACGGTGCAGGGCATGTCCTCCGGCGGACGATTCCCTGCCGCCCGGGCCATCATACCCAGCGTCACCAGCACCGCTGCGGCGCACACCGCCGCCAGCAGGCTCACGGCCCGCCGCAGCCATCGGGGCCGCAGCAGGCGGCGGAAGAAGTCCGGCCGCAGCAGCACCGCCGCTGCCGACAGCAGTACCGCCGCCGGCCAGATCATGCCGAAGTGCAGGATGCCGCCAAAGACCGGCATCAGGAAGAACGCCGCCAGCGCGATGCACAGTACGGCGGCGATACGGAAAAGGGCACGTTTCATGTCAGCTCTCCGCAATGTGGTTGGCGATGCGCTGCATGATCATGTCCAGCGCCACCAGATTGTGGCCGCCCTCCAGCACGATGATGTCCGCGAACTTGCGGGTGGGCTCCACGAACTGCTCATGCATGGGCTTCACCGTGGTGAGATACTGGTTCACCACCGACTCCAGCGACCGGCCCCGCTCCTCCACGTCCCGCAGGGCGCGGCGCAGGATGCGGACGTCGGCGTCCGTCTCCACGAAAATTTTGATGTCCAGCAGGTCCCGCAGCTCCTTGTTCTGGAAGATGAGGATGCCCTCCACGATCACCACCTTGGTGGGCTTCACCTCCACCGTCTCCGCGGTGCGGTTGTGGATGGCGTAGTCGTACACGGGGCAGTGGATGGTCTCGCCCCGCTTCAGCGCCTTCAGGTCCGCGATCATCAGATCGGTGTCGAAGGCGTCCGGGTGATCGTAGTTCTGCTGGCAGCGCTCCTCAAAGGGGCGGTCCTGCCGCTTGTAGTAGTTGTCGTGGTGTACCACACTGATGTCACTGCCGAAGCGGGCGGCCAGATGCTCCGTCAGCGTGGTCTTGCCGCTGTCGGTGCCGCCTGCGATGCCGATGAAAATGGTGTTCATGTCACGGGCCCTCCCAAGTGATCTCTGCCGCCATTATAGGAAATGTGACGGAGAAAAGCAAGCGGCGCAGGGCGCATCATGTAAAAAAAGAATGAATTTCGGCGATAGACGGTTGACGTGAGGGGGTGAAATGGGTATTATGTAAAATAGATTTTTTCTCGGAGGTATCCACATGAGTCTCATCAAGTGCAAGAAATGCGGAGAGATGTTCTCCGATAGCTATAAGACCTGCCCGTTCTGCGAAGAAGACGATGCTTATTACGGCGGCCGCGCCACCAAGCGCCGCCGCAGAGCGGAGACCCCCCGCCGCAAGGCACCCAGCATTCTGGGCCCCGTGGTGGTGCTGGTGCTGATCCTGCTGGTGCTGCTGGTGGTATGGCTGCTGTTCGGCGACCAGATCAAAACCGCCATCGGCGGCCAGAAGCCGCCTGTGGAGGACGTGATCCCCGAGCCTACCCCCACACCGGATCCCGACCCTGTGGAGCCCGCCGATACCATCACCCTGAACCGCGCGGTGCTGGCGCTGGATGTGGGCGGCAAGGAGACGCTGAAGGTCAATGAGGAGACCACGGAGACCTGCGCCTGGAGCAGCAGCGATCCCGCCGTCGTCACCGTCAGCGATACCGGCGAGGTCACGGCTGTGGCCGCGGGCAGCGCCGTTATCACCGCCAAGGTGGGCAGCGCCGAGGCCACGTGCAGCGTCACCGTCAAGGCCGCCGAGGGCAGCGACACCACCGGCAGCACCACCGGCAGCACTACCGGAAGCACCACCGGAAGCACCACCGGCAATACTACCGCCACGGTGGATATCAGCAAGCTGACCATCACCGCCACGTCTGAGGGCGGCTACGAGGGCGATCTGGCCTCCACCAGCGAGACCGGCGTATTCGAGATGAGCGCCAAGGCCGGCGAGGTCTGGACCCTGGGGCTCAAGGGCACTGACGCGTCCGTGACCTGGGCCATGGACGGCGACAGCAACGGCGTCTGCAAGCTGGAGGGCGCCAAGGTCACCGTCACCGGCACCAGCAGCGGCCGCTACGCCACCATCGTGGGCACCGTGGGCGGCGGCACGGTGAAGGCCATCATCCGCATCCGCTGACGCGGCACATTCCCCACCATCTCTGTACGGACCGCTGAAAGGCGGTCCGTACTTTGCGTTTTCCACAGGAAAACGCAAAAAAGCACTACCAAAACGCCGCGCCCTGTGGTATGATATAAGGTGCAATTATAGGCGAACGGAGGGACCGCTGTGAAGCATACCGCGAAAAAGTGTATCCTGCTGCTGGCAGGACTGGCGCTGGCCGCCGTGCTGTCCGGCTGCACCTTCTTCGACTCCTCCGTGGAGCAGCTGTTCACCCTGCCCCGTATGGCAGAGGAGTATACCGGCCTGTCCCAGCAGATCGACAGTCTCATCGACCAGGGCTACGAGTACGCCTCGCCCTCCGGCGGCCGGAACATCCAGTCCGTCCAGATGGTGGATCTGGAGGATGACGGCATCCAGGAGGCGCTGGTGTTCCTGCGCCGCAGCAGCGATGAAAAGCCCCTGAAGATCATGGTGTTCCGGCTGGAGGGCGACACCTACCGCTGTTTCTGCACCATTGAGAGCAGCGGCTCCGCCGTGGACAGCGTCTATTATCAGGACCTCAACGGCGACGGATGCCGCGAGATCATCGTGGGCTGGCGCATCAGCGCCGATGTTCAGACTCTGGCCGCCTACACCGTGGAGTCGGAGCCGGTAGCCCTGATGTCCAGCGGCTACACCCAGTTCAGTGTCCAGGACCTCAACGGCGACGGCGTGCCCAGCCTGCTGGTGCTCCGCAGCGACGGCGAGCTGGGTCCCGTGGCGGAGTTTTACGGCTGGCAGGAGGAACAGATGGGCGTGTCCTACCGCTGCCGTCTGTCCACCTCCATGGCCGCCCTGAACCGCGGCAGCGTCGTCACCGGCATGGTGGATAAGGATACCCCCGCCGTGTTCATCACCGGCGTGGATATCACAAGCATGGCCGTCACCGACATCCTTATCTACCGTCAGGAGGCGGGCCTTGTCAACGTGGCGCTGGATAAAAACAGCGGCGTGTCCGCCGCCGTCTACCCCTACCGCCAGCTCTCCCCCCAGGACATCGACGGCGACGGCATCATCGAGCTGCCCTGCCCCGATGCCGACAGCGCCGCCGAGCAGACCGACGGCTTCGTGGCCTGGATGAGCTGGAAGTCCGACGGCCGTTTCGAGCAGTCCGTCAAGACCTACCACTGTCTCTCCGCCGGATGGTACTTCACCATCCCCCTGAGCTGGTGGAACTGGGATGTGGACGCTCTTGTCACTGCCATCTCCAACGAAAACCAGATGACCCTCTGCATCAACGGTGACTCCGTGCTGTCCGTCTACACCATCACCGGTGAGAACCGCGATTCCCGCAGCCGCATGGGCCACCGACTGGTCCTCCGCCGACAGACTACCACCGTCTACGCCGGCGAGGTCTTTGAGATCGCCCCCTATTACGGCATGGATGAGGACCTGCTGCGCCGCAGCTTCAGTCTCATCCTGGGTACCTGGAACAATTCCTGACGTCAGAAAGGAGCGCACTATGAAAAAAGTACTGGTCCTGGAGGACGAATCCAGCATCCGCAGCTTTATCGTCATCAATCTCCGCCGCGCCGGCTACGAGGTGATTGAGGCGGAGACCGGCGAGGAGGCACTGGAGAAGCTGAAGGAGCACGCCGATGTCCGCGTGGCCCTTCTGGATATCATGCTCCCCGGCATCGATGGCTTCGAGGTCTGCCGCCGCATCCGCGCCACCAATGCGACCATCGGCATCATCATGCTCACCGCCCGCTCCCAGGAGATGGATAAGGTCACCGGCCTTATGACCGGCGCCGACGACTATGTCACCAAACCCTTCTCACCCGCCGAGCTTACCGCCCGCGTGGATGCCCTGCTGCGCCGCTCCGGCGGCGCCGCCGTGGATGCCGGTGAGATCGACCAGCCGCCCTTCCTGCTGAACACCCGCAACCGCACCCTGGAGAAGAACGGCCAGCGCATCAAGCTCACCCAGGTGGAGTACTCCATCATGAAGATGTTTATGGAGAACCCCGGCAAGGCCCTCTCCCGCGAGGAGATCCTGGATATGGTCTGGGGCCACGACTACTTTGGCGAGCTGAAGATCGTGGATGTCAACATCCGCCGCCTCCGCCTCAAGATCGAGGACAACGCCACGAATCCAACGTACATTACCACGATCTGGGGCTACGGCTATAAGTGGGGCTTCTGATGGCGGATCTTTTCCGCCGATACTGCGTTGCAAAGTCTGGCTGTACACAAAGTACAGCGGCGGCTTTGCGCCTTGTCTCGGCGAAAAATCTCTTGCCATCCGTGTTCTATTGACAACGCCGCGCCGCTTATTTTGACTTTACCACGAAAGGAGCTGAGGAACATGTCCCCCAAGCTGCCGCGGGTACAGGGCCTGCGCCGCCGCTGGCTGGCCGGAAGCATCGGCCCCGTGGCCGCCATATTGCTGCTGGTGGGCGCCCTCATCTCTGTGGGCTTCGCCAGCAACTACTACAACAGCGCCCGCTCCACCCTGCGGGCCAAGGCGGCCGCCGGCGCCGACTACTTCAATACCTATGTCATGATCGGCTACAAGGAGTATTACCGCAGCGCCACACTGTACGCCGCCACCTTTGACGACAGAGACCACATCGAGCTGCAATTTCTCAACAGCTCAGGCCGCGTGGAGGTCACCACCCGCGGCCTGACGGCGGGCACCTATCCCAGCACACCGGAGGTGGCCCGCGCCGTGGAGAGCGGCACGGTGCAGGATTACGTGGGCCGCGATGAGGCCACCGGCGAGCGGATCATCGCCGCCTCCAGCCTGCTGAAGTTCAACGGGCAGGTGGTGGGCGTCATGCGCTATGTCACCGCCATCGGGAACCTGGACCGTCAGGTGTTTCTGACGGTGCTGGTAGTCTGCGGCGTCATGACTGCGGTGATCTGCCTGATTTTCCTGTCCAGCTCCATCTTCATCAACAACGTAGTGGCCCCTGTCTCCGCCGTGTCGGAGACGGCCAAGCGCATCTCCGCCGGCAGCTACGGCATCCAGATCCCCAACAAATACACCGATGAGATGGGTGTGCTGGTGGACAACATCAACGATATGTCCCTGAAGATCAGTCAGAGCGAGAAGATGGAGTCGGAGTTCATCTCCTCCGTGTCCCACGAGCTGCGAACGCCCCTGACGGCCATCAACGGCTGGGGTGAGACGCTGCTGGAGGACGAGTCCGGCGACGTGCAGCAGCTGCGCCGCGGCGTGCAGATCATCCTCAAGGAGTCCCGCCGCCTGACCAACATGGTGGAGGAGCTGCTGGACTTCTCCAAGATGACCGATGGCCGCTTCACCCTGCAGGTAGAGGACACCGACATACAGGCGGAGCTGGAGGACGCGGTCTACACCTACCGCGAGCTGTTCCGCCAGGACGGCATCTCCCTGGAGTACGGCAGCGACAAGGCTCTGTATGACGAGCCTATCACCGGCGACCCTGAGCGGCTGAAGCAGGTGTTCTGCAACGTGCTGGACAACGCCGCCAAGCACGGCGGTTCCGGCAAGCGCATCGTGGTCCACCTCACCCAGCAGGAGGGGGAGTATATCATCTCCATCCGCGACTTCGGCCCCGGCATCCCCGAGGCGGAGCTGCCCTACGTGAAGCAGAAATTCTACAAGGGCTCCTCCCGCGCCCGCGGCAGCGGCATCGGCCTGGCGGTCTGCGATGAGATCGTCCACCTCCACGGCGGCCAGTTTGACATCGCCAATGCCGCCGGAGGCGGCGCTGTGGTGACTATCCGCCTGCCGCTGAAGCGGGAGACAGAAAAAGAACTGTAAATAATCGAACAACTGTTGCATTTTTAGGCGAGCTGTGGTATGCTTGTCACAGAAAGGATCATTCAGGCATATGGAAAAGAAACAGGGCGCGTTCCGCACCACTATCGGCGGGCAGGCGCTGATTGAAGGTATCCTCATGCGCGGACCGGAGAAGGACGCCATTGTGGTCCGCTCTCCGGAGGGACTGGTCACCAAGGTCACAGAGCGGAAGTTCATCAGGAGCAAGTACCCCATTCTGGGCGTGCCTATCCTCCGCGGCGCCGTGACGTTCATCAGCTCCATGATCACCGGCGTCAAGGCGCTGATGTTTTCGGCGGACTATTTCCCTGATGAGGAGGATGCCCAGCCCGGCAAATTCGACCAGTGGCTGGAAAAGCACATCCCCGCAGAGAAGCTGCAATCCCTGGTGGTGGCGTTCTCCGTGATTTTGAGCCTGGGCTTGACACTGGTACTGTTTATGCTGCTGCCCACGTTCGTCGCCGGACTGTTTCACGCTAAGAGCGCCGCGGTCCACAACATCATCGAGGGCGTGGTGAAGGTGGCCATCTTCCTGGGCTATCTGATCCTCTGCTCCAAGCAGAAGGACGTTCACCGCGTGTTCTGCTACCACGGCGCGGAGCATAAGACCATCTTCTGCTATGAGGCGGGCCTGCCCCTGACGGTGGAGAACGTCCGTCCCCAGCCCAAGCACCATCCCCGCTGCGGCACCAGCTTTCTGTTCGTGGTGATCATAGTGTCCATTCTGGTGTCCAGCCTGGTGTTCCCCTACATCAACTGGCAGAACATCTGGGTCCGCATCGGCGTCAAGCTGCTGCTGCTGATTCCCGTAGTGGGCGTGACCTACGAGTTCAACCGCTTCGTGGGGGCCCATGACAACGCCGTGACCCGCATCCTGTCCGCCCCGGGCATGTGGATGCAGAACTTCACCACCAACGAGCCCGACGACTCCATGATCGAGGTAGCCATCGAGGCCATGAAGCTGGTGATTCCTGCCGAAAAAGGCAAGGATCAGTGGTAAAAGGGGATAACACATCGTATTATGGCAATTACATATAACAATCTGTATTTAGATATTCGCCAGCAGCTCCACCAGGCTGGCCTGCCCGCCGCCACGCTGGAGGCCCGTGAACTGGTGTGCTGCGCCGCCGGTAAGAGCAGGGAGGAACTGAGCCGCGCCAGCCGTCTCTACGTCCCCGACGCCGTGGAGCAGCAGGCCAGAGCGCTGGTGCAGCGCCATCTGGAGGGCGAGCCGGTGGCCTATCTCATCGGCGGGTGGGAGTTTTACGGCCTGCCGCTGGACATCTCGGAGCGGGTGCTGATCCCCCGCCCGGACACGGAGGTGCTGGCCGCCGCCGCCATCGAGGGCCTGCAGGGCGTTGAGTCGCCCCGTGTACTGGATCTGTGCGCCGGTTCCGGCTGCGTCGGTCTTGCCGTGGCCAAGCACGTCTCCGGCAGCCATATGGTGCTGGGGGAGATCGACGAGGGTGCGCTGCGCATCTGCCGCCAGAACATCCGCCGCACAGGCCTGTCCGGTCAGGTGGTGTCCATGCAGCTCAACGCGCTGGAAAAAGCGCCTCCGCGTCTGGGGGAGTTCGACTGCATCGTGTCCAACCCACCCTATATCCCTGACGGCGACATCGCGGGGCTGGACCCCTCGGTGCGGGACTATGAGCCCCATCTGGCGCTGAAGGGCGGCGCCGACGGCCTGGACTTCTACCGCGCCATCTGCGAGAACTGGCGCGGCGCCCTGCGTACAGGCGGACGGCTGTACTTCGAGGTGGGTATCGGCCAGGCCGACGACGTGCTGCGCATTATGCGCGCCGTGGGCTTCGGCGACATTGAAGTGATCCCCGATCTCAACGGCATCCCCCGTGTGGTCTGGGGCATTCTGCATACGGAGATCTGAACTGTCCGTTTTTCGGGACAGCAGTTCCAATAAAATAGGTATAAACCAACAGAGGAGGACGGAACAATGGCAGCGAAGAAAGAACCTGCGGTCCAGCCCGCGGCGGCGTCCGACAAGAAAAAGGCGCTGGAAACCGCCATGCAGCAGATCGAGAAGATGTACGGCAAGGGCTCCATCATGCGCTACGGCGCGGAGAGCACCCTGAACGTGGAGGCTATCCCCACCGGATCTCTGTCGCTGGATCTGGCGCTGGGCATCGGCGGCCTGCCCCGGGGCCGTATCGTGGAGATCTACGGACCGGAGTCCTCCGGTAAGACCACGCTGGCCCTCCATGTGCTGGCGGAGGCCCAGAAGATGGGCGGCGAGGTGGCCTTTGTAGACGCCGAGCACGCGCTGGACCCCACCTATGCCAAAGCGCTGGGGGTCAACGTGGAGGATATGCTCATCTCCCAGCCCGACACCGGCGAGCAGGCGCTGGAGATCACAGAGGCGCTGGTGCGCTCCGGCGCCATCGACGTGGTGGTGGTGGACTCCGTGGCCGCGCTGGTGCCCCGTGCTGAGATCGAGGGCGAAATGGGCGACAGCTTTGTGGGCCTCCACGCCCGCCTGATGAGTCAGGCGCTGCGTAAGCTCACCGGCGTCATCAACAAGACCAACTCCATCGTTATCTTTATCAACCAGCTCCGTGAGAAGGTGGGCGTCATGTACGGCAACCCCGAGGTCACCACCGGCGGCCGCGCCCTGAAGTTCTACGCCTCCGTCCGTATCGACGTGCGCCGCATCGAGACGCTGAAGTCCGGCGGCGAGGTCATCGGCAACCGCACCCGCGCCAAGGTGGTGAAGAACAAGGTGGCTCCCCCGTTCCGCGAAGCGGAGTTCGACATCATGTACGGCGAGGGCATCAGCAAGCTGGGCGACCTGCTGGATCTGGCGGTGAAGCTGGATCTGGTGCAGAAGAGCGGCTCGTGGTTCAACATGGGCGAGGTCCGTCTGGGACAGGGGCGCGACGCCGCCAAGCAGTACTTCCGCGACCATCCGGAGGAGGCGGACAAGCTGGAGACTGCTGTCCGGGAGAACTTCCACAAGCTGATGGGCGCCCAGTCCCGCACCGCCGCCAAGGCTGCGGGCCGTGCGGTGGACGTGTCCGCCGACGACTTCGACGACGCCGACTGATGCGCATCGAGCGACTGGAAAATTCCAAACACAAGCAGGAGCGCGTGCTGGTGTATCTGGAGGATGGAACGCTCCTCCGGATCACCGGCGCGGAGCTTCTGCAATTTGGCTTATATCAGGGCCTTGACCTGCCGCCGGAGACGCTGGAGGAATTGCGGGCCGCGGCCCGCCGCTCCGACACCAGACGCCGCGGCGCCAGCATGGCCTCCGGCCGCATGCTGTCCAAAAAGGAACTGACGGAGCGCCTGACGAAAAAGGGCGCTTCACCGGATGACGCCGCCGAGACGGCGGACTGGCTGGAGAATCTGGGGGCGGTGGATGACACCGCCTACGCAGGGGTCATCGTCCGGCACTACGGCGCCATGGGCTGCGGCGCTGCCCGCGTCCGGCAGGAGCTGCGCCGCCGCGGCGTTCCCAAAGAGCTATGGGACGAGGCGCTGAAGCAGCTGCCCCCGCCGCAGGAAGCCATTGAAAAATTCCTCTGCGCCAAGCTGCGGGGTCGCCCGCTGACACCCGAGGACAGCCGCCGCCTGGCCGCCGCCCTCCAGCGCCGCGGCTTTTCGTGGCAGGACATCCGCCCCATCCTCAACGGGCTGGGACAAGAGATCGATGAAACATGAGGTAACAAGACGTGAAAGTTTCCTTTATTTCCCTTGGCTGTGCCAAGAATCTGGTGAATACCGAGCAGATGATGGCCCTGTGCCGCGACGCGGGCCACGCCCTGCAGGAGGAGCCTGTCGGCGCCGATGTGGTGGTCATCAACACCTGCGGCTTCATCGACAGCGCCAAGGAGGAGGCCATTGACACGATCCTCTCCGTGGCGGCGCTGAAGGCGGAGGGTCAGGTGCAGAAAATTCTGGTCACCGGCTGTCTCACCCAGCGCTACCAGCAGGAGATCCTGACGGAACTGCCGGAGGTGGACGGTATCATGGGCACCGGCAGCTACGGCGAGATCGTACCGGCGCTGGCGGAGCTGATGGCCGGCGGCCGCCCCTGCCGCTTTGCCGACATCCATGGCATGATCGACGAGTTCGATCGCGTCCTCACCACCCCGGGGCACTATGCCTACCTGCGTATTGCCGAGGGCTGCGACAACCGCTGCGCCTACTGCGTCATTCCGTCCCTCCGGGGCCGCTACCGCAGCCGCCGCATGGAGGACGTGCTGGCCGAGGCCCGGAAGCTGTCGGACGTTGGTGTCAGGGAATGCATCGTCATCGCCCAGGACATCACCCGCTACGGCATCGACCTGTACGGAGAGCGGAAGCTGGCGGCGCTGCTGCGGGAGCTGTGCAAAATGGACTTCCGCTGGGTGCGCCTGCACTATCTGTACCCCGACGAATTTACCGACGAGCTGATCGACACCATTGCCGATGAGGAGAAGGTGCTGCCCTATCTGGACATCCCCATCCAGCACTGCAACGACAAGGTGCTGAAAGCCATGAACCGCCGCGGCGACAAGGCGGAGCTGCTGGCTCTGTTCCGGAAGCTGCGCGGCCGTATCCCTGGTCTGGTGCTGCGTACCAGCCTCATCACCGGCCTGCCCTACGAGGACGAGGCCGCCTTCGAGGAGCTGTGCGAATTTTTGCAGGAGGTCCGGATCGAGCGGGCCGGCGTGTTCCCCTACTCGCCCGAGGAGGGCACTCCCGCCGCCAGGATGCTCAACCGCGTGGACACCGATGAGGCCGAGCGCCGCGCCGACCTGATCGTGGATGTCCAGTCCCGCATTATGGACGACTTCAACGACAGCCGCATGGGAACGGTGGCGGAGGTGCTGTGCGACGGGTTTGACAGCCAGTCCATGATGTTCGTGGGCCGCAGCTATGCCGAGAGCCCTGACATCGACGGCCGGATCTACTTCACCGCCGACCACGAGGTGGAGGCGGGCGAGTTCGTGCCGGTGCGCATCACCGGAGCCATGGACGGCGAGCTCACCGGCGAGGTCGCGGAGTAAAAAAACACTTTTCATTTCCTGCCGCCCGTGCTACAATACGGAAAGAATACAACGAAAGGCTGATACATACCATGACGACCGCGAACAAACTGACGATCCTGCGGGTGCTGATGATCCCCGTTTTCCTGGTGGTGCTGTACTGGGGCTTCCCCGGCTGCCGCTATGTGGCGCTGGGCATCTACATCGTCGCCTGTCTCACCGACCTGCTGGACGGCTACATTGCCCGTCACTACAACCAGATCTCCGATTTTGGCAAGTTCATGGACCCGCTGGCGGACAAGTGCCTGGTGATGGCGGCGCTGTGCTGGTTCGTAGAGGAAGGTACCTTTGCCGCGTGGGTGCTGGCTATCGTGCTGCTGCGGGAGTTTGCCGTATCCGGCATGCGCCTTGTGGCTGTGGAGAAGGGGCGCGTCATCGCCGCCGGTTGGTCCGGCAAGATCAAGACCGCCAGCACCATGGTGTGCATCTGCCTGATCCTGTTCGGCATCCCCCAGTGGCTGAACTATGTGTGCCAGGGCGTGATCCTGGTCACCACCGTCTACTCCGGCATAGAGTATTTCGCCAAGAACGCCGATGTGTTCAAGGTCATCAAATAACTTGACACCGGACGAAAATCCTGCTACCATAAGGTTCAACCGAATAGCGCGATGATCGGAAAGAGTATGTCCACCCCACGGGGCAAGAGAGAGAGGGCCGCCGGCTGTAAGCCCACTCACCCGCTGCGGACAGAAAGTGCGTCTGGGAGCGCGGGGGCTGTGGATGCCCTCCGCATGGCCTGCGTCATGGGCCGCACCTGAGTGATAAACGAGAGTGGAACCGCGAAGCCTTTATTCGCCTCTCATGCCTGCGGGCATGGGAGGCGTTCTGCTTTCTGCGCATACTATTATAATGTAGATCATAGGAGGATCGTCATGTATCTGTATAATTCCGCCACCCATAAGAAAGAGGAATTCAAGACCCACACCCCCGGCCATGTGGAGATGTACACCTGCGGCCCCACGGTGTACCACTTTGCCCACATCGGCAACCTGCGCTCCTACATCATGGAGGACGTGCTGGAGAAGTACCTGCGCTACGTGGGCTATGACGTGAACCGCGTCATGAACATCACCGACGTGGGACACCTGACCTCCGACGCCGACGAGGGCGAGGATAAGATGCTCAAGGGCGCTCGGCGCGAGCATAAGACCGTTATGGAGATCGCCCAGTACTACACCGATGCGTTTTTCTCCGACTGCCGGAAGCTGAACATCAAGCGCCCCGACGTGGTGCAGCCCGCTACCGGCCTCATCGATGACTATATCAAGATCATCTCCCGCCTGCTGGAGAAGGGCTATGCCTATGTGGCCGGCGGCAACGTGTACTTCGACACCTCCAAGCTGGAGCGGTACTACATCTTCAACGACCACAACGAGGAGGATCTGGCGGTGGGCGTCCGTGAGGGCGTGGAGGAGGACACCAACAAGCGCAACAGGAACGACTTTGTGCTGTGGTTCACCAAGTCCAAGTTCGAGGATCAGGCCCTGAAATGGGACTCCCCGTGGGGCGTGGGCTATCCCGGCTGGCACATTGAGTGCTCCGGCATCTCCATGAAGTACAACGGAGAGTATCTGGATCTTCACTGCGGCGGTGTGGACAACGCCTTTCCCCACCACACCAACGAGATCGCCCAGTCCGAGAGCTATCTGGGCCATCCTTGGTGCCCTCACTGGTGCCATGTGGCCCATCTGAACACCGACCACGGCAAGATGTCCAAATCCAAGGGCGAGTTCCTCACCGTCTCTCTGCTGGAGGAGAAGGGCTACGACCCCCTGGCCTACCGTTTCTTCTGCCTCCAGAGCCACTACCGTAAGAGTCTGGTGTTCACCTGGGAGAATCTGGACAACGCCACCGTGGCCTACAACAAGCTGCTGACCCGCATCGCCGCCCTGAAGGACGAGGGTGAGGTGGATCAGGCCGCCTTCGACGAGTACAAGGCCAAGTTCACCGCCGCCATGGACAACGACCTGAACACCTCCATGGCCGTCACCGTGCTGTACGATGTACTGAAGGCCAAAACCAACGATAAGACCAAGCTGGCCCTGCTGGACAGCTTCGACACCGTACTGGGCCTGAAGCTGCTGGAGAAGGCGGCGCAGCTGCGCAGCAAGCAGGCCGCGGCGGCTCCTGCCGCCGGTGAGTTCACCGTCATCAGCGAGTCCGGCGAGTCCGATGCCGCCGTGGAGGCGCTGATCCGCGCCCGGGCCGACGCCAAGAAGGCCAAGAATTTTGCCGAGGCCGACCGCATCCGCGATGAGCTGAAGGCCCAGGGCATCGAGCTTGCTGACATCCCCAACGGCGCCAAATGGAAGCGGGTGTAAGACCGCGCTCCCCAAAACCGCCAAAAGAGCCGCCTTACGGCGGCTCTTTTCCTGCCTTGACCCCAGCAGGGGAGGGAGCGGCACGGCCCGCCGCACCCCATATCAAAACTTTGTCAGAACTGCCGAAAACGCCCTGGAAATTTTGTAAACAAAATAGAAAAATACCCTTGACACCAGCTGTGTTTTCCTATACAATATACCGGTACGCGCGCAATGGGCACAACACGCCCGGAGGCGTTTACAAATGCGATGAACCGGGAGATTGCTCTGCAAGGAGGTAACTTCCGGGGAGTATGTCCGATAATCGGGCGGCTGAGAGATTTCTGTTCGTCGGCGTAGATCGCCGCGCCAGAAGGACACCGGCCCAAAGCCGGTGTTTCTTATGAGCCGGAATGATACGCACGGAACGGTGAACAAGAAATTTCCCGCCGTACGGCAGTAGGTCACGCAGAAAAAACCGTACGAAAACATGGAGGAAAAGACCAAATGGCAAAAGAAATGATTCGCATCCGTCTGAAGGCCTATGACCATCAGGTCATCGACCAGTCCGCAGAGAAGATCGTCGAGACCGCCAAGCGCACCGGCGCCACCGTCTCCGGCCCCATCCCTCTGCCCACCAAGAAAGAGATCGTCACCATCCTGCGCGCTACCCACAAGTATAAGGACAGCCGTGAGCAGTTCGAGCGCCGCACCCACAAGAGACTGATCGACATCACCAACTCCACCCCCAAGACCGTGGAGGCGCTGATGGCCCTGGATCTGCCCGCCGGTGTGGAGATCGAGATCAAGCTGTAACCCACCTTATATAATTCCCCCGCAAACAATTTGCTTGCTACCCGACTGTCCGCCGACTTGCGTGAGGCGGGCGGGGGTTACGTCGGCAGAGCAAGCGATCTGATCCCAATGCAGATTGAATCTATGCCGACCAATAACCTTTAAGGAGGATCATACATGAAGGCAATCATTGGCAAGAAAGTCGGTATGTCTCAGATCTTCGACGAAAACGGCAAGGTGATCCCCGTCACCGTGATCGAGGCGGGCCCCTGCACTGTCGTCCAGAAAAAGACTGCCGAGAAGGAAGGCTACGCCGCCGTCCAGCTGGGCTACGAGGATATCCCCGAGCGCAAGCTGACCAAGCCCGAGATGGGCCACCTGAACAAGGCCGGCGTCGCCCCCAAGAAGTACCTGCGCGAGTTCGATCTGGAGAATGCCGCCGAGCTGAACGTGGGCGACATCGTGAAGGCCGACACCTTTAAGGAAGGCGACTTCGTGGATGTCACCGGCACCAGCAAGGGCCACGGCTACCAGGGCGTCGTGAAGCGCTGGAACGCCGGCCGTACTCCTATGAGCCACGGCGGCGGCCCCGTGCATCGTCACGCCGGCTCCATGGGCTCCACCACCGATCCCAGCCGTATTTTCAAGGGTAAGATCGGCGCCGGCCAGATGGGCTGCGACCAGGTCACCATCCAGAACCTGGACATCGTCAAGGTCGATCCCGAGCTGAATCTCATCGCTGTGCGCGGCGCCGTTCCCGGCCCCAAGGGCGGTCTGGTCCTCATCAAGAGCACCGTCAAGACCCACCGCATCAAGCACGCTGACAGCGGCATCAGCAACAACCCGCAGAAGGCTTCCGGTCGTAACCCGCAGAAGGCTTCCGCCCGTACTAAGTAAGGAAAGGAGTGCTTAAGGATATGTCTACCATCAAAGTTTTGAACATGGCCGGCGCTGAGGTCGGTACTGTTGAACTGAACGACGGCATTTTCGGCATCGAGCCGAACACCGCTGTTGTCCATGAAGTGGTGAAGAACCATCTGGCCAACTGCCGTCAGGGCACCCAGAGCGCTCTGACCCGCGCCGAGGTTTCCGGCGGCGGCAAGAAGCCCTGGCGTCAGAAGGGCACCGGTCACGCCCGTCAGGGCAGCACCCGTGCTCCCCAGTGGACCCACGGCGGCATCGTGTTTGCCCCCAAGCCCCGCAGCTACTCTTACGTTCTGAACAAGAAGGTCAAGAGACTGGCTATGAAATCCGCCCTGTCCGCCAAGGCTGCTGCCGGCGAGATCATCGTCATCGACAGCATCAAGATGGACAGCATCAAGACCAAGGACTTCCGCGCTTTCCTGACCGCCGTCAAGGCTGACGGCAAGTCTCTGGTGGTCACCCCCGCCAAGGACGAGGTCATCGTCAAGAGCGCCCGCAACATCCCCGGCGTCGTTACTTCCATGGCAAACCTGATCAATGTCTATGACATTCTGAACGCCAAGTATCTGGTGCTGGATAAGGAAGCCCTCGCAGTAATCGAGGAGGTGTTCGCATAATGGCTAACGTATACGACATCATCATCCGTCCGGTCATTACCGAGCGCTCCATGGCCGCTACTTCCGAAAAGAAGTACGTCTTTGAAGTGGCTCCCACCGCCGGCAAGATCGAGATCAAGAACGCTGTGGAGAAGATCTTCGGCGTGAAGGTCGCCAAGGTCAACACCATCAACTACGATGGCAAGACCAAGCGCATGGGCGCCGGCCGTCCCGGCCAGCGCAAGAGCTGGAAAAAGGCTTATGTCCAGCTGACTGACGATTCCAAGACCATCGAGTTCTTCGAGGGTATGGTGTAAGAGAAGGGAGTGTAGAGAATGTCTATCAAAACTTTTAAGCCGACCACCCCTTCCCGCCGGCACATGACTGTCTCCGGCTTCGACGGCATCGATAAGCACGCCAAGCCCGAGTCCAGCCTGACCGAGGTGCTGAAGAAGAACGCTGGTCGCAACAGCTATGGCCGCATCACCGTCCGCCATCGCGGCGGCGGCGAGAAGCGCAAGTACCGCGTCATCGACTTCAAGCGCGACAAGGTGGATATGGAAGCCACTGTCCTGCGTCTGGAGTACGATCCCAACCGCAGCGCCAACATCGCGCTGGTGCAGTATGAGGATGGCGAGAAGCGCTACATCATTGCTCCCGTCGGCCTGACCGCCGGTGACAAGGTGCTGTCCAGCGCTGCTGCCGACATCAAGCCCGGCAACTGCCTGCCCATCGCCAACATCCCCGTTGGTACTGTGATCCACAACATCGAGATGCACCCCGGCAAGGGCGCCCAGCTGGTTCGTTCCGCCGGCGCCTACGCGCAGCTGATGGCTAAGGAGGGCGCCAACGCCCAGATCCGTATGCCCTCCGGCGAGGTCCGCATCATCCGCACCAACTGCACCGCCTGCATTGGCCAGGTCGGCAATCTGGAGCATGAGAACATCCAGATCGGTAAGGCCGGCCGCAAGCGTCACATGGGTTGGCGTCCCACCGTCCGCGGTTCCGTCATGAACCCCTGCGACCACCCCCACGGCGGTGGTGAAGGCAAGTCCCCCGTGGGCCGTCCCGGCCCTGTCACTCCTTGGGGCAAGCCGGCTCTGGGTTACAAGACCCGCAAGAAGAAGAATCCCACCGACAAGTTCATTGTCAAGCGTCGCAACGTGAAGTAAAGGAGGCAAAAGAAATATGAGCAGATCTATCAAAAAAGGCCCGTATGTTGCCCCTGAGCTGCTGAAGCGGGTCGAAGAAATGAACGCCAAGGGCGAGAAGAACGTGCTGAAGACCTGGAGCCGCAGCTCCACCATCTTCCCCGCCTTCGTTGGCCATACCATCGCTGTCCACGACGGCCGCCGTCATGTGCCTGTCTACGTGCAGGAGGATATGGTGGGTCACAAGCTGGGCGAGTTCGCGCCCACTCGTACCTTCCGCGGCCACACCAAGAAAGCGTAAAAGGAGGATGCAGAGTAATATGGAAGCGAAAGCATATCTGAGATACGTCCGCATCTCTCCCCGCAAGGTCCAGATCGTCTGCGATCTGATCCGCGGCAAGGATGCCAAGACTGCTATGGCCATCCTGATGAACACCCCCAAGTCCGCCTCCGAGCCGCTGGTGAAGCTGCTCAAGAGCGCCTGCGCCAATGCTGAGAACAACTTCAGCATGGACCCGGACAAGCTGGTGGTCACTCAGGTGTTCGCCACCCCCGGCCCCATCCTCAAGCGCATGATGCCTCGGGCACAGGGCCGCGCCTACCGCATCAACAAGAGAACCTCTCACGTGACGCTGGCCGTCGCCGAGAGAGACTAAGAAAGGGAGGAACAGTTATATGGGTCAGAAAGTCAATCCCCATGGCATGCGCGTGGGCGTCATCAAAGACTGGGATTCCCGCTGGTATGCCAGTAACGAGAAGGTCGGCGACCTGCTGGTCGAGGACCACAAGATCCGTGTGTACCTGAAGAAGCTGCTGTTCGCTGCCGGCGTCTCCAAGATCGAGATCGAGCGCAGCAACGAGGTCGTCACCATCTACCTGCACGTGGCCCGTCCCGGCGTGGTCATCGGCAAGGGCGGTGAGCAGATCGAGCAGTACCGCAAGGACGTGGAGAAGCTGATCGGCAAGACCGTGAAGCTGAACATCGTTGAGGTCCGCAACCCCGATATGGACGCTCAGCTGGTGGCCGAGAATATCGCTGCCCAGCTGGAGAAGCGTATTTCCCACCGCCGCGCCATGAAGAACGCCATGGGCCGCGCCATGCGCGCCGGTGCCAAGGGCATCAAGTGCAACTGCGGCGGCCGTCTGGGCGGCCGTGAGATCGCCGGCTCCGAGCACTATCACGAGGGTACCATCCCCCTGCAGACCCTGCGCGCCGACATCGACTACGGCTTTGCTGAGGCTGCCACCACCTTCGGCCGCATCGGCGTGAAGGTGTGGATCTACAAGGGCGAGATCCTGTCCCAGGCGCTGCGCACCACCCCGCGCACGCTGGACACCAGCAAGCCCTATCAGGAGCGTCGTGAGCGTCGCGGCAACCGTCGTGACGGCGACCGCCGCGGCGGCTTCCGCCGCGATGGCCAGAACGGCGGCTTCAACCGTGACCGCCAGAACGGCGGCTTCAACCGCGGTCCCCGTCCCGAGGGCGGCTTCCGCAAGCCCGCAGAAAAGAAAGAAGGAGGCGCTCAGTAATGCTTCTGCCCAAGAGAGTTAAGTACCGCAGAGTACACCGTGGCCGCCTCACCGGCAAGGCCATGCGCGGCAATAAGGTGACCTACGGCGAGTACGGTCTGGTTGCCCTGGAGCCCAGCTGGATCACCAGCAATCAGATCGAGGCCGCCCGTATCGCCATGACCCGCTATACCAAGCGTGGCGGTCAGGTCTGGATCAAGATCTTCCCCGACAAGCCCATCACCGAGAAGCCGGCCGAGACCCGCATGGGTTCCGGTAAGGGTTCCCCCGAGTATTGGGTCGCAGTAGTCAAGCCCGGCCGTGTCATGTTTGAGATCGCCGGTGTTTCCGAAGAGGTCGCCCGCGAGGCCCTGCGTCTGGCCAGCCACAAGCTGCCCATCAAGACGAAGATCGTCAAGCGCGAGGATCTCGAAGCCCAGGAAGTAGGTGAATGAGATGAAGGCAACTGAAGTACGTGCAATGACCGTGGAGCAGCTCAACGAGAAGCTGGACTCCCTGAAGAAGGATCTGTTCTTCCTGCGTATGCAGCACGCAACCAATCAGCTGGACAATCCTCTCAAGATCGCCGAGACGAAGCGCGATATCGCCCGCGTGAAGACCGTTATCCGTGAAAAGGAGGAGAAGTAAAATGGAAGAGAAGAGAATTTCCTCCCGCAAGACCAGAGTCGGCAAGGTCGTTTCCGATAAGATGGACAAGACCGTGGTCGTCGCTATTGAAGACCGCGTCGCCCATCCTCTGTATAAGAAGATCGTCGGCCGCACCTACAAGCTGAAAGCTCATGACGAGCAGAACACTTGCGGTGTTGGCGACATCGTGAAGGTGATGGAGACCCGCCCCCTGTCCAAGGACAAGCGTTGGCGCGTGGTCGAGATCGTCGAGAAGGCTAAGTAAGGAGGTGCCGCAAGTATGATTCAGCAAGAGTCCTATCTGAAGGTTGCCGATAATACCGGCGCCAAGGAGATCAAGTGCATCCGCGTTCTGGGCGGCTCCAAGCGTAAGTACGGCAACATCGGCGATGTGATCGTTGCTTCCGTCCGCAAGAGCACCCCCGGCGGCCAGGTGAAGAAGGGCGAGGTCGTCAAGGCCGTTATCGTTCGCTCCGCCAAGGGCGTCCGCCGCGCCGACGGCACTTACGTCCGTTTCGACGACAACGCCGCCGTCCTCATCAAGGACGATAAGAACCCCAGAGGTACCCGTATCTTTGGGCCGGTTGCTCGTGAGCTGCGCGACAAGGATTACATGAAGATCCTGTCCCTCGCTCCCGAAGTTATTTAAGGAGGGCCGGTCACATGAATAGTCTGAAGATCAAGAAGAACGACAAGGTCGTTGTTCTGTCCGGCAAGGACAAGGGCAAGTCCGGCAAGGTGCTGGGCACTGTCCCCAGCGAGCGCAAGGTCGTGGTGGAGGGCATCAACGTGGTGACCTGCCACATCAAGCCCCGCAAGCAGGGTGAAGAGGGCGGTATCGTCAAGCGCGAGGCGGCCATCTACGCCAGCAAGGTCCAGGTGGTCTGCCCCAAGTGCGACAAGCCCACCCGCGTGGCCTATGAGATCAAGGACGGCAAGAAAGTCCGCGTGTGCAAGCACTGCGGCGCCGCCCTGTGAGAAAGGAGAGAGGTTGTAAATGGCACGTCTGAAAGTTAAGTATACCGAAGAAGTGGCTCCCGCTCTCTTCAAGAAGTTCGGCTACAAGTCCACCATGCAGATCCCCAAGATCGACAAGGTCGTCGTGAACGTGGGCTGCGGTGAGGCTCGTGAGAACGCCAAGGTTCTGGACGCTGTGTGCAGCGATCTGGCCACCATCACCGGCCAGAAGGCCATCATCACCATCGCCAAGAAGTCCGTTGCAAACTTCAAGCTGCGTGAGGGCATGCCCGTGGGCGCCAAGGTCACGCTGCGCGGCGACAAGATGTGGGAGTTCCTGGATCGTCTGTTCAACGTGGCTCTGCCCCGTGTCCGTGACTTCCGCGGCATCAGCGCCAACGCCTTCGATGGCCGCGGCAACTATGCCCTGGGCATCAAGGAGCAGCTGATCTTCCCCGAGATCGAGTACGATAAGATCGACAAGATCCGCGGCATGGATGTGGTCATCTGCACCACCGCCCAGACCGATGAAGAAGCCCGCGAGCTGCTGACTCTGGTCGGCGCTCCCTTTGAACGCTGATTAGGAGGAGAACGAAATGGCTAAAAAGTCTATGATCCTGAAGCAGCAGGCGCCTGCAAAATTCTCCACCCGTAAGTACAACCGCTGCAAGCTGTGCGGCCGTCCCCACGCCTACCTGCGTGACTACGGCGTGTGCCGTATCTGCTTCCGCACGCTGGCGTACAAGGGCGAGATCCCCGGTGTCCGCAAGGCTTCCTGGTAAATCTTTTTCCGTCATACTTCGTTGAAGCTCCTTGCTGTACAAGAGTACAGCGGCGTCGCTTCGCCTCGTCTGACGAAAAAATCTTCACCAAGAGCAGGCGGAGGAACTGCGCTCCGCCGACCCAACGTACCTAAGAGCCGCAAGGCTCCCGGTAATATTATAGGATGGCGAAAGGTCACTGGTAATTAAACATCGGCATCGTGAGGGCCGGCGGACTAAATTATCAGTGATACCTCGCTGCCTCAACAGGCATCTGCCTGTAACTCTAAAATAGGAGGAACTACAAGTATGCACATCACTGATCCTGTTGCCGATATGCTCACCCGTATCCGCAACGCCAACAATGCCAAGCACGAGACCGTGGATGTTCCCGCTTCCAACATGAAGAAGAGCATCGCTCAGATCCTGCTGGACGAGGGCTACATCAAGTCCTTCCAGGTCGTTGACGACGGTACTCAGGGCACCATCCGCATCACCCTGAAGTACAACGCCGGCAAGGAGAAGGTTATCTCCGGCCTGCGCCGCGTGTCCAAGCCCGGCCTGCGCGTCTATGTGGGCGCCGACGAGCTGCCCCGCGTGCTGCGTGGCCTTGGTATTGCGATCGTATCCACTTCCAAGGGCGTCATGACCGACAAGGCTGCTCGCGCGGCTCACGTCGGCGGCGAAGTCCTTGCATTCGTATGGTAAGGAGGTATTTGAACAATGTCGAGAATTGGTAGAATGCCCATTACCGTTCCCGCTGGTGTGGAAGTCACCATCGCGGAGAACAACGTCGTCACCGTCAAGGGCCCCAAGGGCACTCTGGTGCAGGCTCTGCGCCCCGAGATGATCCTGGAGCAGGACGGTAACGTCATCCACGTCAAGCGCCCCTCCGACGACAAGCTGCACTGCGCACTGCACGGCATGACCCGCGCTCTGCTGCACAACATGGTCGTTGGCGTCAGCGAAGGCTTCAAGAAGGAGCTGGAGATCAACGGTGTCGGCTACCGCGCCGCCAAGGAAGGCAAGGAGCTGGTCATGAACCTGGGCTACTCTCACCCCGTGAAGGTGCCCGAGATCGACGGCATCACCATTGATGTTCCCGCTCCCAACAAGGTTGTGATTTCCGGTCCTGACAAGCAGAAGGTGGGCCAGTTCGCGGCGGAAGTCCGCGAGAAGCGTCCTCCCGAGCCTTATAAGGGCAAGGGCATCAAGTATGTTGACGAAGTCATCCGCCGCAAGGTCGGTAAGACCGGTGCCAAGAAGTAAGGAGGTGTGCCGATATGATTAAGAGACCCGATACCAACGCGCAGCGTCTGAAGCGCCATAAGAGAGTCCGTGCCAAGCTGTCCGGCACTCCCGAGCGTCCCCGTCTGAACGTGTTCCGCAGCGAGAAGAACATCTATGCCCAGGTCATCGACGATGTGGCCGGCAACACCCTGGTGTCCGCTTCCTCTCTGGATAAGGAGATCGAGGGCAACGGCGGCAACAAGGCCGCTGCCCGCGCCGTGGGCAAGCTGGTGGCCGAGCGCTGCAAGGCCAAGGGCATCGACCAGGTCGTGTTCGACCGCGGTGGTTACGTGTACCACGGCCGCGTGGCCGAGCTGGCTGAAGGCGCCCGCGAGGGCGGCCTGGAATTCTAAGGAAGGAGGACTTATCAATGGCAAGATTTGAAAGAGAGCAGAGCGAGTACATTGAGAAAGTAGTCGCTACCAACCGCGTATCCAAGACCGTTAAGGGTGGTCGTGTCATGAAGTTCTCCGCCCTGATGGTGGTGGGCGACGGCAAGGGCAAGGTCGGCTTCGGTCTGGGTAAGGCCGCCGAGGTGCCCGAGGCCATCCGCAAGGGCATCGAGGATGCCAAGAAGAACATGATCACCATTTCCCTGTCCGGCAGCACCATTCCCCACGAGATCATCGGCGAGGCCGGTGCAGGCCGCGTGCTGATGAAGCCCGCCGCTCCCGGTACCGGCGTGATCGCCGGCGGCCCCGTGCGTATCATCATGGAAGCTGCCGGTATCAAGGATATCCGTACCAAGTGCCTGCGTTCCAACACCGCCGTGAACGTGGTAGCCGCCACCTTTGAGGGCCTGAAGGCTCTGCGTACCCCGGAAGAGGTCGCCCGCACCCGCGGCAAGAGCGTGGACGAGATCGTGGGTTAAGGAGGAGAGAACATGGCTAATCTGAAGATCCAGCTCGTAAAGAGCCTCAACGGCAGACTGGAAAAGCACATCGCCACTGCCAACTCTCTGGGCCTGCGTAAGATCGGCGACACCACCGTGCAGCCTGACAACGCTCAGACCCGCGGCAAGGTCGCAAAGATCGGTTACCTGCTTCAGGTGACCGAAGTAGAATAAGGAGGTGCGAGAGCATGAAACTGAATGAACTGTCTCCCGCCGCCGGCTCCACCAAGGAAGCCTACCGCAAGGGCCGTGGACACGGCTCCGGCAACGGCAAGACCGCAGGCCGCGGCCACAAGGGTCAGAAAGCCCGCTCCGGCGGCGGCACCCGCATCGGCTTTGAAGGCGGCCAGATGCCTCTGGCACGCCGCATCCCCAAGCGCGGTTTCAACAACATTTTTGCCAAGCCCCTGGAAATCATCAACCTGAGCGCCCTCAATAAGTTTGAGGACGGCGAGATCGTCACCGCTGAAGCCCTGCTTGCAAAGGGTATCCTGAGCAAGTGCGAGTACGGCTACAAGGTCCTCGGTAACGGCAAAGTTACCAAGAAGGTGACCGTGCAGGCCGCTGCTTTCTCCCAGGCTGCTAAGGAAGCGATCGAAGCAGCTGGTGGAAAGGCAGAGGTGATCTAAGTGATCCAGACGATCAAAAAGGCATGGGCGATCCCTGAGCTTCGGAAGAAGATCGTGTTCACCGCTCTGATGCTGCTGATCTTCCGCATCGGCAACGCCATCCCTGTTCCCTACGTGAACACGGAGCTGCTGGGCGAGTACCTGAACCAGCTGAGCACCACGGTGCTGGGCTTGTACAACGTCATGTCCGGCGGCGCGTTTGCGAATGCCACGGTGTTCGCACTGGGCGTCCAGCCCTATATCAACAGCTCCATCATCATCCAGCTGCTGACCATCGCCATCCCTGCGCTGGAGCGCATGGCCCGCGACGGCGGCGAGGAAGGAAAGAAGAAGATCCAGTCCATCACCCGTTATGCCACGGTGGCTATCGCCATCCTGCAGGGCTGGGGCTACTACGTGCTGATGAAGAACTACGGTATCCTGACCGGTTCCGGCGTTTGGGTCGCTCTGGTCATCATTATCTCCTTCATCGCCGGCTCTTCCTTTGTCATGTGGATGGGTGAGCAGATCACCGAGTTCGGTATCGGCAACGGTATCTCCATCATCCTGTTCGCCGGCATCCTGTCCCGTGTGCCCAGCATGGTCGGCAGCATGGGCAGCTCCCTGCGCAGCGGTACCATGACCTGGTGGATGGCCGTCCTGGTGGTGCTGGGTATCCTGGCCCTGATCGTCCTGATCACGTGGGTCAACGGTGCGGAGCGCCGCATCCCCGTGCAGTACGCCAAGCGTCAGGTGGGCCGCAAGATGTATGGCGGCCAGAGCTCTACGCTGCCGATGAAGGTGAACATGTCCGGTGTTCTGCCCATCATCTTCGCTCAGTCCATCGCCATGATCATCCCCACGGTGGCGGCATTCCTGCCCGCTCCCGAGAAGGGAACCTTCGGCTATGCGCTGGTCAACGCAGTGGACAGCAAGAGCGTGCTGTACATGATCGTCTACTTCCTGATGATCATCGCTTTCAGCTACTTCTATGCGACCATCCAGTTCAACCCTGTTGAGATCTCCAACAACCTGAAGAAGAACGGCGGCTTCATCCCCGGCTTCCGCCCGGGCAAGCCTACCGCGGACTTCATCAAGAAGGTCCTCAACAAGGTCACGCTGTTCGGCGCCATCTACCTGGGCGTTGTGGCGATCCTGCCCCTGCTGATCGGCAGAGTCGTGAACGTATCGTCCCTGTCCATCGGCGGTACCTCCGTCATCATCGTGGTGGGTGTTGCGCTGGAGACGGTGCAGGCACTGGAATCCCAGATGCTGATGCGTCAGTACAAGGGTTTCCTGGAATAAGAGGTGTATCATGAAACTGATCCTTTTAGGCGCTCCTGGTGCCGGCAAGGGCACACAGGCGGACATTATCAAGAAGACGCTGGGTATTCCCACCATCTCGACCGGTAATATCCTGCGTGCAGCTGTGAAGAACGGAACTCCCACCGGCCTGAAGGCCAAGGAGTACATGGACGCAGGCAAGCTGGTGCCCGATGAGGTCATCATCGGCATCATCAGCGAGCGTCTGCAGGAGCCTGACTGCGCCAATGGCTACATTTTGGACGGTGTGCCCCGCACCATCGCCCAGGCCGAGGCGCTGGAGCAGGCAGGTATCAGATTCGACGCCGTGGTGGCCATCGAGATCCCTGATGAGAAGATCATCAAGCGGATGGGCGGCCGCCGTGTCTGCGAGAGCTGCGGCGCCAGCTACCACATCGTCAACATCCCTCCCAAAAAGGAAGGCGTGTGCGATGTCTGCGGCGGCGCGCTCAAGCAGCGCAAGGATGATGATCCCGAAACGGTCAAAGACCGTCTCGCGGTCTATCATAAAGAGACGGAACCCCTCAAGGACTTCTATGAATCCCGCGGGATCCTGAAAACTGTGGAGGACCAGCCCACCGTGGCCGGTACCACCCAGTTGATCCTCCGTGCGTTAGGGGCAGAAGCATGATCACATTAAAATCTGCGCACGAGATCGAGTTGATGCGCCGGGCTGGCAAAATTACCGCGGCTGCCCGTGCCTTGGCACGGGATATGGTAAGACCCGGCGTCACAACGCAGCAAATCGATAAGGCTGTGTTCCAGTTCATCACGGAGCAGGGCGCCACGCCCTCGTTCCTGCACTACAACGGCTATCCGGCCAGCGTGTGCGTCTCCGTCAACGATGAGATCATCCACGGCATCCCCGGCAAGCGGGTGCTGAAGGAGGGCGACATCGTCAGCGTGGACGTGGGCGCGTTTATCGGCGGCTTCCATGGCGACTGCGCCGGCACCTACCCCTGCGGGCAGGTGTCCGACGAGGCCATGCGGCTGATCCGAGTCACGCAGCAGAGCTTCTTCGAGGGCATCAAGTATGCCAGAGAGGGCTGCCGTCTGTCGGATATTTCCGCCGCGGTGCAGGCTTACGTGGAAGCCAACGGCTTCAGCGTCGTTCGGGAGTATGTCGGTCACGGCATCGGCCGAAGGATGCACGAGCCGCCGGAGGTGCCCAACTTCGGCAATCCCGGCCATGGTCCCCGTCTTCTGCGGGGCATGACCATCGCCGTGGAGCCTATGGTCAACGCGGGCAGCGCCGCCATCAAGCAGATGCCGGACGGCTGGACCGTGAAGACGGCGGACGGCAAGAATGCCGCCCACTATGAAAACTCACTCCTGATCACCGCCGGAGAGCCGGAGCTTCTGACGGACCCGGAGAAATCGTTGGTGTGAGATGGACATAGCCAAATCAAACATTGTCAGATCAGTCGCCGGCAGAGACACAGGAAGCCTCTTCTTCGTCCTTGCGACAGAAGGGGACTTCCTCCTGCTGGCTGACGGGAAACAGCGCCGGCTGGAGAATCCCAAGCGCAAGCGCCGCAAGCATGTGGCGCTGGTGGGGGAGAGTCACAGTCTGGTGGCTGAAAAGATCAGAAGCAGCGAAAAAATCACAAATAGTGAGCTTCGTAAAGCCATAGCCGCGCTAAGCGGCGGTAATCAAGACCAGGAGGGATAGCACTTGGCAAAATCCGATATGATCGAAGTCGAGGGCGTGGTCGTCGAGTCCCTGCCCAACACCACATTCCAAGTTGACATTGGAAATGGACACACGATATTAGCGCATATTTCCGGAAAGCTCAGAATGAATTTCATCAGGATTCTGCCCGGCGACAAGGTGACAGTGGAAATGTCCCCTTACGATCTGACCCGTGGCCGGATTACCTGGCGCAGTAAGTAGGAGGTTTATCAAAATGAAAGTAAGACCGTCCGTGAAGCCCATGTGCGAGAAGTGCAAAGTGATCCGCCGCAAAGGCCGCGTAATGGTGATTTGCGAGAATCCCAAGCATAAGCAGAGACAGGGCTAAGTAGAAAGTGGAGGTGCTCTAAGTTATGGCACGTATTGCCGGTATTGACCTGCCCAAGGATAAGCGAATCGAGATCGGTTTGACTTATATCTATGGTATTGGAAGAAAAAGTGCGCAGGACATCCTTGCGCAGACAGGCATCAACCCCGACACTCGCGTAAAGGATCTGACCGAGGCCGACGAAGCGAAGCTGCGTGAGGCCATTGACCAGTCCTATGTGGTCGAGGGTGATCTGCGTCGTCAAGTGGCGCTTGACATCAAGCGTCTGACTGAAATCGGCTGCTATCGCGGCATGCGCCACCGTCGTGGCCTGCCCGTTCGCGGTCAGCGCAGCAAGACCAACGCACGCACTCGCAAAGGCCCCAAGAAGACTATCGCTAACAAGAAGAAGTAAAGGAAGGAGGAATAGATCATGGCAGCTAACAATGTAAAAGGCAAGAAGGTCATTCGCCGTCGTCGTGAAAAGAAGAACGTCGAGAAGGGTCAGGTCCATATCCGTTCTTCCTTCAACAACACCATGGTGACCGTCACCGATGCTCAGGGCAACGCTCTGTCCTGGGCCTCCTCCGGTGGTCTGGGTTTCCGCGGCAGCAAGAAGTCCACTCCCTTCGCCGCCCAGAGCGCAGCTGAGACTGCGGCCAAGGCAGCGATGGAGCACGGTCTGAAGACCGTGGAGGTCTTCGTGAAGGGCCCTGGTCAGGGCCGTGAGGCCGCCATCCGCGCCCTGCAGGCGGTGGGTCTGGAAGTGACGATGATCAAGGACGTCACCCCCATCCCCCACAACGGATGCCGCCCCCCCAAGCGTCGTCGCGTGTAATCGGAAGAAGGAGGATTAATAAATCATGGCTAAGAATATGCAGCCTATCGCCAAGCGTTGCAAGGCGCTGGGTATTTCTCCTACCGTCATGGGTTACTCCAAGAAGGAGACGAAGCGCAACCCCGGCGGCCAGATGAGAAAGAAGAAGAGCGAGTACGCCATCCAGCTCAACGAGAAGCAGAAGGTCAAGTTCGTCTACGGCATTCTGGAGAAGCAGTTCCATGCTTACTATGAGAAGGCTTCCGCCATGCCCGGCAAGACCGGCGAGAACCTGCTGAGCCTGGTAGAGCGCCGTCTGGACAACGTGGTGTACCGTCTGGGCTTCGCCATGACCCGCCGTGAGGCCCGTCAGCTGGTGAACCACGCCCATTTCACTGTCAATGGCCACAAGGTCAACATCCCCTCCTACCTAGTGCGCGTGGGCGATGTGATCGAGGTCAAGGAGAGCAGCCGCTCTTCCGTGGCTTTCAAGCGTCTGACTGCTGAGGATGCGCCCATGGTCAACGTCCCCAAGTGGCTGGAGCGTGACAAGAACGCCCTGAAGGGTACTGTTGTCACCATGCCCGCCCGCGAGGACATCGACATGCCCATCGAGGAGCATCTGATCGTCGAGTTGTACTCCAAGTAATAGGGTTCAAACCCTCACGAAGCACTGGAACCAAATAGGATGCGGCCCTCCAGGCCGCTCCGCCAAAAGAATGAAGGAGGGTACTGCATGATCGAAATTGAGAAGCCCCAGATCGAGTGTATCGAAACACCCGGCGACGCTTCCTATGGAAAATATGTGATCGAACCCCTGGAGCGCGGTTACGGAACGACCCTGGGTAATGCGCTGCGGCGTATTATGCTCTCGTCTCTCCCCGGCACGGCGGCCACCAGCATCAAGATCGCCGGTGTGCAGCACGAGTTTTCCACCATCCCCGGTGTGAAGGAGGATGTGACGGAGATCGTTCTGAACGTGAAGAATCTGTTGACCAAGCTGTACTGCGAGGGCGGCAAAACGGTCTTTATCGAGGCCACCGGCCCCTGCGAGGTGACAGCCGGCGACATCAAGAGCGACGGTGAAGTGGAGGTTCTGAACCCCGAGCTTCATCTGGCTACTCTGGACGTGGGTGCCACGCTGAGCATGGAGATCACGCTGAGCCACGGCCGCGGCTACGTGTCCGCGGACCGCAACAAGGCGCTCCGTCCCAATGTGATCGGTGTGATCCCCATCGACAGCATCTACACCCCCGTCTACAAGGTCAACTACACTGTGGAGAGCACCCGTGTCGGCGCCTCCAGCGACTACGATAAGCTGACGCTGGAGGTCTGGACGGACACCACCATCACGGCCCGTGATGCGGTGTCTCTGGGCGCCAAGATCCTGTGTGACCACTTTGCCCTGTTCACTGACCTGTCCGACACGCTGGGCGACAAGTCCACCGTGGTGGAAAAGGCCGCTGATTCTAAGGACAAGATGCTGGAACTGACCATCGAGGAGCTGGATCTGTCCGTCCGCAGCTTCAACTGCCTCAAGCGCGCCAACATCAACACCGTCGAGGACTTGATCTCCAAGACCGAGGACGAGATGATGAAGGTCCGCAATCTGGGACGCAAGTCCCTGGAGGAAGTTATCAACAAGCTGGCCATGATGGGTTTGTCCCTGGCCAGCGAGGACAACAACTAACTGATCTGCGCTTCTCGCGCATATCCTGACAAGGAGGAAACAGAAATGCCCGGAACTCGTAAGCTCGGTAAGACTACCGATCAGCGTATGGCGATGCTCCGTCAGCAGGTCACCGATTTCCTGGACAAGGGCCGTATGGAGACTACCATCACCCGTGCCAAGGAGATCAAGCCCATGGCCGAGAAGATGATCACCCTCGGCAAGAAGGGCGATCTGGCTGCTTACCGTCAGGCGCTGAGCTTCATCACCCGCGAAGACGTGGCCAACAAGCTGTTCAAGGAGCTGGCTCCCAGCTACGCAGAACGCAACGGCGGCTACACCCGCATCATTCGCACCGGCATCCGCCGCGGTGACGCTGCGGAGACCGCTGTCATCGAGCTGGTGAAATAAGCGAAGTCTAAACTGCAAAAACGCCCTTTCCCATGGCCTCGGCTATGGGAAAGGGCGTTTTTTCGCGCCGCCACTTCAGGTTGCGCCGGAAAATTTGCCCGCGCAACCTGAAGTTGATGGACAAATACCCCTATCTGCCTGTATAATAGGGCTGAAAAACGGAGAAAGGGAGGGCTTGCCATGGCAACCATCCGCTGCCGGTCCTGCGGCCGCATATACGATTACAACAAACAGGACATGTGCCCCAAGTGCGGCGCCTATAACCGTCCGCCCCACCGCGAGCGGGTGGACCCCGATGGCACCGTCCACTTCGTGGAGGACCAGTCCATCCCGCCCCGCCGCGGCAAGGTCTGCTATGAAGAAAAGACCTGCTATGAGGATCAGACCCGCCGCGGCTCCCGTGAGAAAGCCGGCCACACCGGGTCCGGCAGCGCCCGCGCACAGGAGTGGGAGAACACCAAGAACAGCGTCAACCGCGCCGTAAACCATGTGAGCGGTATGAATGCACAGAGCCGCGGAAGGGCAGTGGTCCTGATCGTCGCGGCCGTCAGCGTCCTCATTTCGCTGATAGGCTCCTGCCAGACCCACCTCAGCTACACCTCCGAGCCAGAGCCCGGCTGGTCTGTCGAACCCGCCACAGAGATCACCGACCCCACCGATACCTACCGGTTTGGCTGTGCCTTTGAGCTGATGGGCCAGACCGGCACAGTCACTGAGGTGGGGACCAGCGGCCAGCGCATTATAATCACCGTGGAGGGTCTGGAGCCCGACACCTATTACCCACCCTATCTGGTGGCCTACGACAGCGACGGCTATTTCGTGGATCTTGCATCTCCCGACGAGATCACGGATTGGGATTCCGGCACCACCTATACCTACGACCGCGACGACATGACCGGCCTCGAGGACGCGGCCCAATGGACGCTGGAGTTCAACGTGCTGGAGGAGCAGGACGGCAGTATGGTGTTCACCGGCGACGAGGTAGTCGTGGACCTGACCGGCTACGTACAGTAACCGCCGCAGCCGCCCCGTCATACCCAGCCCCACCCCGCGCATATACTGCCACCGGTGATTTGATGAAGAAGCTCCTCCGCACCGCGCTGGCCGCATGGGCCGCAGTGATCCTGCTGCCTGCCTGCACCGTCCCCAGCTCCTACGATCCCGCCGTGCCTCACGCGGTGACCCCTGCCGTCTCTGCGGATACCCCGACGGATGCCGACCCCAGCGCCCCAAAATACGTGGCCCTCACCTTTGACGATGGCCCCTCGCCCCGCTGCACGCCCCGCCTGCTGGACGGTCTGGCGGAATACGGCGCCCGTGCCACCTTCTTCGTGGTGGGCTGCCAGACGGTGAAGGATCCGGACATCGTCCGGCGTATCGCCGCCGAGGGGCATCAGGTGGGAAACCATTCCTACGACCACCCACAGATGGACAGCCTGACCTGCGCGCAGGCACTGGCCGACCTGCAAAAAAACGACGACCTGCTGCGCCGGCTGCTGGGGAAGGGGGACTACTGGGTGCGCCCGCCCTACGGCCTGTGTACCGACCGGGAGGCGGCCGCCCTATCCGTGCCGCTGGTGAACTGGTCGGTGGACACCGAGGACTGGAAGAGCAAGGATGCCGATAAGATCCTGGATATCATCTACCGTCAGGTGTCCGACGGCGACATTGTGCTTCTCCACGACCGCTACCAGAACACGGTGGATGCGGTGCTCCGCGCCGTGCCCCACCTGCAGGAGCAGGGTTACGTGTTCGTCACCGTGTCGGAGCTGCTGGCCCTGAAGGGGGTCACGCCGGAGTCCGGTGTCACCTACCACAGTGTAAAATAAAAAACCCTCCCGAAGCGACAGCCTCGGGAGGGTTTGATTCACTTTAGCCTTACGCAGCGGCGGCCAGCATACAGTTGATGACCAGCGTCAGCACGACGAAGATGGCGCCCACCCACTTGGTGGCCTTAGCCAGCTTGGCGTCGATGCTCTTGGCCTTGGACTTGGCCATGTAGCTGTCGGCGATGCCGCCGATAGCGCCGGACAGGCCCTGGCTCTTACCGGACTGGAACAGCACGATGGCGATCAGGATCAAAGCAGCCAGCAGCTGCAGAATGGTAACGAAAATCAGCATAACGGGAACCTCCACATCTATTCCGTGCCGCAGGGCACATAATTCACAGTACAAACGATTTTACCATAATACAACCGCCAATGCAAGGGGTGACGGCAGATTTTTTCTCCATTTTACCGAAAAAATGATAGAACAAATGTTGCAATCCGCAAAAACCTGTGGTACACTATATTTACAACTATCAGCCGTCGCGGAGAAAGGGGTATCCACATGGCGAAGCTGACTAAAATGCAGCAGAAGATCTACGACTATATCGCCGAGACCACGCGGCAGCAGGGCTATCCGCCCTCCGTCCGCGAGATCGGGGAGGCGGTGGGCCTGCGCTCACCGTCCACGGTACACTTTCATTTGAAGCATATGGAGGAGATGGGCGTCCTGACCAAGGGGGCCGGCAAGGGCCGCGCCCTGACGCTGACGCCGCTGGAGGGCGCAGCGCCCGCCGCACCGACTGCGTCTGCGTCCCACTCTGCCCCTGCGGAGCCGGAGATGCCCGTGGGCCGCGTCCCCATCGTGGGCACGGTGGCCGCCGGCGCACCCATCCTGGCTCAGGAGTGCATCGAGGACTACCTGACCTTCGACACCAACGGACGGGAGGGGGAGTATTTTGCCCTGCGGGTGCGGGGTGAGTCCATGCTGAATGCCGGCATCCTGCCCGGTGATCTGGTGGTGGTGCATCAGCAGCCGGAGGCCCATAACGGCGAGATCGTGGTGGCCCTGCTGGGGGAGGAGGCCACAGTGAAGCGGCTCAGCCGCCGTAACGGACAGGTCTGGCTCCTGCCGGAGAACGACGCATACAGCCCCATCGACGGCCGTGATGCCGTCATTCTGGGTAAAGTGACCGCCGTGGTCCGCCAGTACTGATCCGCTGCACGGGTGCCATCGTCATTCCACACAGCGCGGCGTCCTTCCGCGCCGCTGTGCGTATCTGTCACCCGTCGGCAGCGCCCTTTCGCAGCGCGGCGCAGCTTTGCGCCGCCGCGCATATGTCTGATTGAATAGAAAAGGCACGCCGATTTTAGGACCGGCGTGCCTTTTACGCAGCGTGTTTTATCTGGTTCTCTCAATGTCTTCATCATGAAGCCGATCCGGAAGAAAAACCGGAAATTAACCGGAAATTATTTGGCCACTTGGGGGGTGTCCAGGTGGACGGTCCACTGCTCCAGCGAGAAGAAGGGGTCCGTTTCCGTGGCAGTCAGGCCCTCCACCAGTCCGGTGGTGGTCAGCACCGAATCGGACTTGAAGCACAGGGGGGCGATGGGCATTTTTTCCAGCAGGTCCTGCCACAGCGCCGTCAGCGCTTTCGACCGCTGACCCTCCGATGCCGTGCGGCAGGCGGCCAGCAGAACGTCGGTGTCCTCATCGGAAAAGCCGCCGTAATTCAGAGAACCCTCCGTGCCGACAAGCTCCAGAATATCCCAGTCCGCCGTCAGGCGGCACTCGCCGTAATACAGGTCGAAGCTGCCGTCCTGCAGCCGCTGGAGGTACGTCTCCCAGGGCACACTGTCCACCGTCACCGTCAGGCCGCAGCGGCTCAGCGCGGCGGCGATCTCCTGAGCGGCGCTGACCTTGAAGGAGTTTTCCTCGTTGACCAGCAGCGTCACGGATACCCCGGCATACATGCCTGCGGAAGCGTTGTCAGAACTGGTGTTTCCGGCATCGCCTGAGGTTCCGGCTTCTTCCTGCGCCAGCTGCTGGAGCGCGGCGATGCTGTACGGCGCCTCCAGCTCCGTGGGGTACTCCTCACTGGCGGGGGAGAGAGGGAACTGGGCGGCGCTGCCGTGGCCCAGCAGGCAGGAATCCACCAGAGCCTGACGGTCCGCGGCTGCGCTGACCGCCTGCCGCAGTGCAGCATCGCTGAAGGGCGCACGGCGGGTGTTGAAGCCCAGAAACTGCATCACAGACGTGGGGGCGTCGGTATAGTCGCCGCTGGCGGACACGCCGGACGCACCGGTGCCGGTGAGGTCCAGCGGCAGCAGCTGGACCTCGCGGGAGGAAAAGGCGTAGAGCATGGTGTCGCGGTCCTTGCAGTGCAGCAGCTCAATGCGCCGCAGCGGCAGGGCCTTCTGTTGCCACCAGCTGGGATTTTGTTCCAGGTACGCGCCGCTATCCGATGCGGCGAACACGTAGGGGCCGGTACCCACCGGCACGGTATCCGACTCGGTGCCGGCCTTGACAATGGGGATGTCCAGCCGCCACGCCAGCGTGGCCAGATCGGTGCTCATGGTGATGCGGACGGTGTCGCCCTGTGCGCGGACGGAGGACACCTCCGCCAGCCGCGCGGCGTACCGCTGGGACTGCCGTGCCTGCTCCAGCGTGGCCGCCACGTCCCGCGCCGTCAGGGCAGAGCCGTCGGAAAAGGTGACGCCGCTGCGCAGTGTCAGCGTATAGACCCGCTGCTCCGCATCGTAGGCGCAGCTGTCCGCCAGCAGAGGACGGAGGACGTAGTGCTCATCCAGCTCAAACAGCTTTTCATACAGCAGGGCCCCCACCGATGACTGCACCATCTCCGTGGTGGTAACGGGGTCCAGACTCTCTCCGGCAAAATAGGGCAGGGTGAAGGTGGTCAGAGGCTCCGGCTCCGGCGTCTCATTCTCCGCGCCGTAAAACTCCGACAGCTCGCCCAGCGGGTCGGATGGCTCCTCCCAGTTGGCGCAGCCGGTGGCGGTGAGCAGCAGCGCCGCCAGCAGCAGACACAAGAGCCGCCGTCTCATGGCGTCACCTCCCGCAGGGAGATCAGCGCCGCCTGCTCGCCCCGCCGCAGGCCGGTTTTCCGGTGGCTCCAGTACAGATCGGGGCGGCAATAGGTGCAGTCACCGCAGAGGTCGATATGCCGCACGCCGGCCTTTTGCAGCCACAGGGCGTTGACGGCCTTCAGGTCGATGTGCCACTTTTGGCCGTTCCACGTCATGAAGGGCTCGGCCTCCACCCCCAGCACCTCACGGAGGGCGGCGGGCACGTCGTTGTCCGTTTCAAAGCAACACGGCCCGATGGCGGGGCCAATGGCGGCGCGGATATGGGCGGGATCGCAGCCAAAGGCGTCCTGCATGGCGCGGACGGTCTTGCCAACGATGCCGGCGGCGGTGCCCCGCCAGCCAGCGTGGGCGGCCCCCACGGCGCGGCACACCGGATCGTGGAGCAGGATCACATTGCAGTCGGCGGAGAACACCACCAGCGGGATACCGGGCACGTCGGTGATAAGGGCATCGGCACTGTCGTAGTCCTGGGGGACCCAGAGGCCCTTGCCGCAGTCTGCCGCAGTCACCAGACGTACATCGTCGCGGTGGATCTGGCGGCTCAGTACGGCCCGGCGGACATCCATGTCCAGCGCGGCGCACAGGCGGCGGAAGTTCTCCTGCACGTTGGCGATGTCGTCGCCCCGCCGGTCGTCCAGATTCAGGCTGTCCCACGGGGCGGGGGACACGCCGCCCAGACGGGTGGAGAAGCCGTGGCGGATGCCGTCCGATGCCAGTGCGCCGGCGGTGAGGAACGTGACGCCGTTTTTCATTTGGGTGTGGAACATGGCGGCTCCTTTCGGAAAGCAAGGCGGGCGGCGGCATCAGCCGCCGCCCGCCGGTCAGTTGGGATAGGGGTGTCTCAAACGATAGCCCAGCGGAGCGGGTATCGTTTGAAATCATTTAAGAGTGGTACTCCTTGCAGGTACACTTCTTCCACTTCAGACCGCTGCCGCAGGGGCAGAGGTCGTTGCGGCCCACCTTTACCACGCGGGTGGGGCGCTTCTTCACGGTGCCATCGCCGCCCACATTCTCGGTGATGCCGGAGGCCACGCGCTCGCGCTTGACCTCCTGGTTCTGGCGCAGGCGCACGGAGTACAGACGGCGCACCGTCTCCTCCTTCATGGCATTGACCATCTCCTCGAACATCTCCAGAGACTCCTTCTTGTAGGCGTCCACCGGATTGGTCTGGGCGTAGGCCCGCAGGCGGATGCCCTGGCGCAGATCCTGCATGGCGTCGATGTGCTCCATCCAGTACTCGTCCACCACACGCAGCAGGATGACACGCTCCAGCTCGCGCATGACAGGGGGTGTGATCTCCGCCTCCTTCTTGGCATAGTAGTCGGCGGCGGCTGCGGTGAACAGGTCGGTGAAGTCCTGCTGGGTCATGGTCTTGAGCTGATCCTCGTCGATCTTCACGGTATACTTGGGGAAGTAGACGCCTTCCACGCTGCGCAGCAGGTCGCGGCAGGCGGCCATGTCCAGATGCTCGCTGCCCAGGAAGGCGGTGTGGACCAGATCGGAGATGGCACCGTTCATCATGTTCATGATGATGTTCTTGACATCCATGCCGTCCAGCACCTGCTTGCGCTGGCCGTAGATGATCTCGCGCTGCTTGTTCATGACATCGTCGTACTCCAGCACGGACTTACGGGTCTGGAAGTTGCGGCTCTCCACGGTGGTCTGCGCCTGCTCAATGGCGCGGGAGAGCATCTTGCTCTCAATGGGAGTGTCCTCATCAATGTCCATGCGCTCCATCAGAGAGGTGACGCGGTCACCGCCGAACAGGCGCATCAGATCGTCCTCCAGAGAGATATAGAAGCGGGTCTCGCCGGGGTCGCCCTGACGGCCGGCACGGCCTCGGAGCTGGTTGTCGATGCGGCGGGAGTCGTGACGCTCCGTGCCGATGATGAACAGGCCGCCGGCGGCACGGACCTTCTCGGCCTCGCCGGCGATCTCCGCCTTGTGCTGCGCCAGCTTTTCGGCAAACAGCTTGCGGGCGTTGAGGATCTCCTCGTTGTCCGTCTCGGCGTAGCCGGTGGCCTCGGCGATCAGCTCGTCGGTGAGTCCAGCCTTGCGCAGGTCGTTCTTGGCCATGTACTCGGCGTTGCCGCCCAGCATGATATCCGTACCACGGCCGGCCATATTGGTGGCCACGGTGACGGCGCCGAACTGGCCGGCCTGGGCCACGATCTCGGCCTCGCGCTCGTGGTTCTTGGCGTTCAGCAGGTTGTGTTTGATACCTTCGCGGGTCAGCATCTTGCCCAGCAGCTCGTTCTTCTCAATGGAGACGGTGCCCACCAGCACAGGCTGGCCCTTGGCGTGGCACTCCTTCACCTGCCGGATGACGGCGTGGTACTTGCCGTTCTCGGTCTTGTAGACGGAGTCCTCATTGTCGATACGGGCGATGGGGCGGTTGGTGGGGATCTCGATGATGTCCAGAGCGTAGATGGTGGCGAATTCCTCCTCCTCCGTCAGAGCCGTACCGGTCATGCCGGACAGCTTGCGGTACAGGCGGAAGTAGTTCTGGAACGTGATGGTGGCCAGCGTCTTGCTCTCGCGCTGGACGGACAGGTGCTCCTTGGCTTCGATGGCCTGATGCAGACCCTCGGAGTAGCGGCGGCCAAACATGAGACGGCCGGTGAACTCGTCCACGATGACGACCTCGCCGTCCTTCACCACGTAGTCCACATCCCGCTTCATGATGCCGTGGGCCTTGATGGCCTGGTTGATGTGGTGGGCAGTGGTGCTGTTCTCGGGGTCACTGAGGTTGTCCAGATGGAAGAACTCCTCCGCCTTCTTGATGCCGCGGGCCGTGAGGGAGCAGGTGCGGGCCTTCTCGTCCACGATGTAGTCGGCGTCGATGTTGACGTCCTCTTCCTCCTTGTCGTCCGTCTCCGCCACCACGTACTTCTTCAGGCGGGCGGCGAAGGACTCGGCCATGTCGTACATCTGGGTGGACTTCTCGCCCATGCCGGAGATGATCAGGGGGGTGCGGGCCTCGTCGATGAGGATGGAGTCCACCTCGTCCACGATGGCGAAGGCGTGGCCCCGCTGGACCTGCTCGTTGGCGTAGATGGCCATATTGTCGCGGAGGTAGTCGAACCCCATCTCGTTGTTGGTGCCGTAGGTGATGTCGGCCTGATAGGCTTTCTGACGCTGCTCCTTGGTCATGTCGTGGATGATGAGGCCCACGGTGAGACCCATGAAGCGGTGGACCTTGCCCATCCACTCAGAGTCGCGCTTGGCCAGATAGTCGTTGACGGTGACGATGTGGACGCCCTCGCCGGTCAGCGCGTTCAGATAGGAGGGCAGCGTGGCCACCAGCGTCTTGCCTTCACCGGTCTTCATCTCGGCGATGCGGCCCTGATGCAGGACGATGCCGCCCACCAGCTGGACAGGGTAGGGGCGCATGCCCAGCACGCGGTCCGCGGCCTCACGGACAGCGGCAAACGCCTCCGGCAGGATGCCGTCCAGCGTCTCGCCGTTGGCAAGGCGCTCCTTGAACTCCGGCGTCTTGGCCTGCAGCTGGGCATCGGTCAGGGCCTTGTACTCCGGCTCCAGTGCGGTGATCTTATCCACGATGGGATAGATGCTCTTCAGCTCACGCTGGCTGTATGTGCCAAAAAGTTTGGTGATAAGTCCCATATATTCGTATCCTTTCCGTATAAAAGAATATGCGCATACAATAGCAATAATATAGTATAGCACAGGATATTGTCTAATGCAAAAGAATTTCTGTGAACAATCTGCGATGGACAGAATGCGCGGTTTGCAGTTGATGAAACTGTAAAGATGTGGTATACTTGTCCATATATAATATGAAAAGGAGTTTCTGCCATGAAGCTGAGCTTTTACGGCGCTGACCAGTGCGTCACCGGCAGCTGCCATTGTCTGGAGGTCAACGGAAAGAAGATCCTGGTGGACTGCGGTCTGCAGCAGGGCCGCGATGAGATCGACAACGCCGCTCTGCCCTTCCACCCGGGCAGCATCGACGTGGTGCTGGTGACCCACGCCCACATCGACCACTCCGGCCGCATCCCCATGCTCATCAAAAACGGGTTCCAGGGCCGCATCATCACCACGCGGCTGACAGCGGACCTGCTGGACATCATGCTGCAGGACTCCGCCCACATCCAGGAGCAGGACGCGGAGTACCAGAACCGCAAGAACAAGCGGGCCGGCCGTCCGGAGGTGCAGCCCATCTACACCGTGGCCGACGCCATGCAGGTGCGGGAGTATATCCAGCCCTGCGAGTACGGCCAGAAGGTGCAGGTCACAGATGACGTGACGGCGGAGTTCATCGATGCGGGACACCTGCTGGGCTCCGCCAGCATCAAGCTGACGTGCCATGAGGGCGGCGAGACCCGCACCGTGGTGTTCTCCGGCGATATCGGCAACGTGGACCAGCCCATCATCCGCGATCCCCAGTTCTACGCCGATGCCGACTATGTGCTGATGGAGTCCACCTACGGCGACCGCAACCACACCGAGGTGTGGAGCTACACCGATCAGCTGGCTCAGATCATCGACGAGACGCTGGCCAAGGGCGGCAACGTGGTCATCCCCGCCTTTGCCGTGGGCCGCACCCAGGAGCTGCTGTACTTCATCCGCGAGATCAAGGACCGCGGGCTGGTGACCTCCGTGAAGGATTTTCCCGTGTACGTGGACAGCCCGCTGGCCAAGAAGGCCACCACCATCTTCTGCGGCGACCTGCGGGGTTATCTGGACGAGGAGGCTCTGGCCCTGGTGCAGGACGGCACGCATATGTTCAACTTCCCGGGCCTGCACCTGACGGAGACGGTGGAGGAGTCCAAGCTGCTGAACATGGACAAGACCCCCAAGGTCATCATCTCCGCCAGCGGCATGTGCGATGCCGGACGTATCCGCCACCACCTGAAGTACAACCTCTGGCGGGGCGACAGCGCCGTGGTGTTCGTGGGCTTCCAGTCTCCGGGTACGCTGGGCCGGCACCTGCTGGACGGCGCGCCCAGCGTGAAGCTGTTTGGCGAGGACATCGCCGTGCGGGCCAAGATCGTGAACTTCCAGGGCCTCAGCTCCCACGCCGACCACGATCATCTGGTGGACTGGATCAAGCACTTTGATCCGGCAAAGACCACCCATGTGTTCATCGTACACGGCGACCGCGAGGTGGCGCCGGTGTTCGCCGAGACCGTGTCCAAGCTGGGCTTCGCGGCTCACGCGCCCCAGTACACCGAGGAGTACGACCTCATCGCCGACAAGAAGCTGGCGGTGGGCTATCTGCCGGAGCGCAAGACCCGTGCCTACGAGGGCGCGCCCAAGGCCACGCCCGCCTATCAGAAGCTGGTGCAGATGGGCGATATGCTCATCGGCCTTATCCGCCGCAGCAGGGGGCGGGACAACAAGACGCTGGCGGCCTTTGCCGAGGCCATCAGCAAGATCATCAGCAAGTTCGAGTTCTGAGCCGTGCTGGAGAAGAACAAGGTATACCGCGCCCGCATTCAGGGGTACACCTCCGAAGGGCTGGGCGTAGCCCGTATCGACGGGCAGGCGGTGTTTGTGCATCAGGCACTGCGGGGCGAGGAGTGCGACATCCTCGTTCTGAAGGTGCTGAAAAACGCCGCCTTCGGCAAGGCGGTGCGGGTATACGAGCCATCGCCCCACCGCGTGGAGCCGGACTGCCCGTACTACGGACGGTGCGGCGGCTGCGACTTCCGCCATATGGACCGCGCCGAGGAGCTGGCCGCCAAGCGGCAGCGGGTGCAGGATGCGCTGGCCCGCATCGGCGGCAGCGCCGTGACGGTGGAGGGCATCGACGGCGGAGAACCCCTGCACTACCGCAACAAGAGCCAGTACCCCGTGGCGGCGGATGGCAGCGTGGGGTTCTACAAGGCGCGGAGTCATCAGGTCATCCCCGTGGAGCGGTGCTGCATCCAGAAGCCCCAGGCCGACGCGGCGGCCCAGGCCCTGCGGACGTACCTCCGGCTCTACGGCGTCAGCTGCTACGACGAGAAAACGCGGCGGGGGCTGGTGCGGTACCTGTACGTCCGCACCAACGGCGCGGGGCAGTCGCTGCTGTGCGTGCTGGTGAACGGGAAGAAGCTGCCCCATGAACGGGAGCTGGTGGACCTGCTGCGGCAGGCGGTGCCGGAGGCTGTGGGTGTGGTGCTGGGGGTGAACACCCGGCCCACCGGTGCGGTGCTGGGACAGGAATACCGGACGCTGTGGGGCGCGGACGTGCTGACCGATACCCTGTGCGGCCTGACGTTTCGGCTCAGCGTGCCGTCGTTCTATCAGGTGAACCGCGAAATGGCGGAGGTGCTGTACCGGCGCGCTGTGGAATTCGCGGGACTCACCGGCACGGAGACGGTGCTGGACCTGTACTGCGGCGCAGGCACCATCACCCAGGTGATGGCCCGCCACGCGGGCCGTGTGATCGGCGCGGAGATCGTGCCGGAGGCCATCGAGGACGCCAGGGCCAATGCGCAGCGCAACGGCGTGGAGAATGTGGAGTTCTTCTGCGGCGATGCGGCGGCAGCGGCGGCGGATTTCGCCCGGCGCGGACTGCGGCCCGATGTCATCTGCGTGGACCCTCCCCGCAAGGGGCTGGCGCCGGAGGTGGTACACGCCGCAGCTCAGATGGCGCCCAAGCGCATCGTATACGTCTCCTGCGATCCCGCCACGCTGGCCCGGGACGTGAAGCTGCTGGCCCGGGAGGGCTACCGGGCCATCCGCGCCGCGGCGGTGGACATGTTCCCGGGGACCGCCAACGTCGAGACGGTAGTTCTTTTATCCCACAAAAAAGCCGACAGTTACATCCACATTGATGTGGAGTTTGGAGAGGGCGAGGGCAAGATTCCGGTAGATAGTATTGCTAAAAGAGCCGAAGCGTATAAGCCCAAAGAAAAAGTGACCTACAAAATGATTAAGGAGTACATAGAAGCGAAATACGGCTTCAAGGTACATACCGCATATATCGCAGAGGTAAAGCGAAATTTGGGATTGCCGATGTATGATGCTCCTAATGCGGTAGAAGAATTGAAACAGCCGAGGAAACATCCGACACCAGAAAAGGTAGAAGCAATCAAAGATGCACTTCGTTATTTTGCAGTGATATAAAACTTTACTTACAATCGAATATTTCTTACATAGCCGTTTATTCATTTATTTGAGTAAGCGGCTTTTTTCATCCCTATTTTTCGGAATAGGGATATTTTTTGTAGAAGGAGGAGGTTTATTTGAACACGCAAATCATCGCCATCGCCAACCAGAAAGGCGGCGTTGGCAAAACAACAACCTGTGCGAACTTGGGAATAGGTCTGGCACAGGCCGGAAAGAAAGTGCTTCTGATCGACGGGGACCCACAAGGAAGTCTGACAATCAGCTTGGGAAATCCGCAACCGGACAAGCTGCCATTTACACTGTCGGATGCAATGGGCAAAATTCTGATGGATCAGCCTATACGCCCCGGAGAAGGTATTCTGCATCATGCAGAAGGCGTTGACCTGATGCCTGCGGATATTCAGCTTTCCGGTATGGAGGTTTCTCTGGTAAACGCCATGAGCCGTGAAACGGTTTTACGGCAATATCTGGACACACTGAAGGGACAATATTCCCATATCCTGATTGACTGTCAGCCCTCGTTGGGGATGCTTACGGTCAATGCGCTGGCGGCTGCGAACAGGATCATAATTCCCGTTCAGGCAGAGTATCTGCCCGCCAAAGGACTGGAACAGCTTTTATCTACGGTCAGCAAGGTAAAACGGCAGATCAATCCAAAGCTCCAGATTGACGGTATACTGCTGACGATGGTGGATAACCGCACCAACTTTGCCAAAGAGATTGCTGCTTTGCTGCGGGACACCTATGGAAGTAAAATCAAAGTCTTTGGAACGGAGATTCCACACTCTGTCCGTGCAAAGGAAATTAGCGCAGAGGGAAAAAGCATTTTCGTCCATGACCCTGGCGGTAAGGTGGCAGAGGGGTATCGAAATCTGACGAAGGAGGTGTTGAAACTTGAAAAGCAGCGCGAAAAAAGTAGAACTGGCATCGGTAGATGATCTGTTTTCTACGGAGGAGAGCCGTGCCGATGCTCAGAGAGAAAAAGTAGTAGAAATCCCGCTGTCGGAACTGCACCCGTTCAAAGGACATCCATTCAAAGTCAAGGATGACGAAGCCATGATGGAGACCGCAGACAGTATCAAGCAGTATGGCGTTCTGGTTCCGGCGATTGCTCGACCGGACCCGGAGGGCGGTTATGAGCTGGTAGCCGGACACAGGCGGCACAGAGCCAGTGAGCTGGCAGAAAAGGA